>CAMCWW010000058.1:0-24797 GCA_945882935.1 Opitutus sp. GAS368 | reverse complement strand
GGTGATCGAGCCGGACAGGCGGCCTTCGAAGGTATTGAGCTTGAACCCACCCTCAATGCTCTCGCCGCGGCCGTTCTCAAGCGGTCCGCCATCGTAGCGCGACTGAGCGTTAAGACCACCGGGCGTGAAGTTCGACGAGTAGCCGACGTAGAGCGAAACCGGCGGCGAGAATTTCCAAACCGCGCCGAGGTTGCCCGTCGTGCCTTCGCCGGCGGTGACGAGTCCGGTGTTGTAGAGCACCTGCTTTAGCTCGTCGCGTCGCACCCCTGCGATGGTCTCGACACTGCCGCCGAGCCATGTGGTAAAGAGGGCGGCAAACGCGCCGCGGCTGTTACCATGGTCTTGGTTGGCGCCGGCAGAGCCGCCGTTGAAGCCGAGGGGATTGCCCGGAGCGACGAAGGCGGGGTTGGGATATTTTTGGTAGTCCCAGACGTAGGTGCGCCCGGCGAACGTGTAGCTTCGAGGCCGGCCCGGATCGACGTAGCCGCCGAGGTTGCTGCGCACATCGACCCATTGGTTGGGCATTACGGTGCGGCCGCCGTTGGCGGTGTTGAGCTGCGCGCGGTTGACGATGAATGCACCCGCGGAATCCACCTCGAAGAAAGTGTAACTCATGTTCTGCCGGTAGTGCGGGTAGTCCACGCGCTCGGCGCCGAACACGAGCTTATTTTGCGTGAAGCGAGTGAGTCGGAACTCGGCCTCCAGCGTCGCGCGCAGGCCCCACTCGGTCGCGCGCACCTCGGAGCCGCCGGGCCGGTATGCGACGGCCCACGCGTTGAGCGGGTTGCCGCCGGTGAGCGGTGCGTTGAGCGCGGCGATGCCCTGCGAGGTCATGTTGTCATTGAACGCCGAGCGATGCGAGCCGATGATCTGACCTTGCAGCCACGGTCCGAGGCGTGAAGACAGCGTGGCCGTCTCGAAGTGCTCCCAGCGCCGGCGCGTGAAGGAATTGCCGCCGAGCACATCAACATTTTCCCAGTTTATCATCCCACCGGCGATCTGCGCGAGTGCGGGATCGCGGCGCGCGAGGAGGACGGCGAGAGGGGTGTTGTTGGGCACGAGCGCCGGGATACCGGCGACCAGGATGCGGCGGTTCGCTTGGATCGAGGTATCGAAGCGATCCTCGAGCTCGAAGCGCAGCACGGTGTTCGAGTGGGGCAGCAGCTCCACCGCGGCCTCGACGTAGCCGCCGGTGGTCTTCCGCCCGATCACCTCGCGCCAGAAATTCTGATCCGACTTCAGCGCGGCGAGTCTCAGCGCGACGCGGCGGTCGAGCAGCTTGCCCGAGAAGTTCGCGTCGAGCTGGTAGCGCAGCGAGCCGAACTGGTCGGTCTTGAACTCAGTGCTCGCGAACCGCCCGCCGAACTGGGCCTTTTTGGTCGCGACGTTGAGAATGCCGCCTGCGGGGTTGTTGCCGTAGAGAAGCGACTGTGGTCCGCGGATGACCTCGAGGCGCTCGTAGGCGAAGCCTTCGGCGAGGTTGCCGAGATACATGAAGCCATTGCGCCGAGGAAACGCCTGCAGGCCGCGTACGCTGAAAGTCTGCATGTTGAATCGATCGCCGGCGAGCGCGCCGTTGGCGGCGGAGGAGCCGCCGCCGTTCTCGCCCGCGCCGATGCCTGTCATGCGGTTGGTGAGCAAATCGACGACATCTGATGTGCCGAGGTCCTGCATCATCGTGGCATTGAAAATCTCCGCCGTGATCGGCAGCCGATCAAGCGAGCGGTTGGTGCCGGTGAGCGACGTGGTGTTGAGCGCCTGATAGGTGTCTGAGGCATCGGCCGTAACCTCGAAGGGACGGAGGATCACTGTCGGCGCCTTGGCCGCGTCCGTGGTCGCCGGCGCACCGGGTCCCTTCGTCTGGGCGGACGCGCCGTTGAGAAGGAGCACAGCCGCCAACACGACGCACAGGCCGGTCAGGGAGAGGCACAGGAAAGGCGGCCGAGGGCTTGCCTTAGTTCTGGCGACAGGGGACGAAGTCCAGACCCGCGCGAGTGCGATCCATGGACGTCGGATCGAAACGATGCGCGTGTGGCGTTTCCGGAGCCAAATAAGTGGGGTCAGCATGTTCGCGTGGGGTGGGGTGCACTAAGAAAAAAGCTGGGGATCTTACTGGCCGTCGCCAGAAAGGACGTGTCGTCATTCACGCCCTTAGGGGCGGACCGCATCGAGCCGAGGAATCCGATTGAGGGTGTAGTAGGCACGGTCGTGCCGCAACGCCTGGCCCGTGATCGAATTCAAGGGCGCCAACGTCAGTTCATGCACGTAGCCGGGTCGCAAACCAGCGCACTGCAGATCCACCTGACGGCCATCTTCAGACACCTTCACCGACCGAACCTCGACGGGCCTGGTATCGGTTTCAGGACTGCCGTAGGACGCGTGATACAAATACGTGTAGCTGCTCAACCGGAACTGATCCGGCCGGACCAACAACGGCGTCGCCAACGGTTCCGTGAACGTGAGCCGGAAGCCCTCCGGCCTTGCCTCCATCGTCAAAATCTCGAACGGAATCCGTCCAGTCCAGCGTATCCGCTCTAGGCCGAACGAACGATTCCCGAGGGAATTCCAGCCGCGGTTCGACTCACCCACGATCATCGACCCGTCTTTCAGAAAGGCCATCTGCAACACGGCGGACTGGAGCTGGTCCATGAAAGGGAAACACGCGCCTTGATATTCACCGTCCACTTTCTCGAGGAAAACCCGATTGACCTGCGACAAGGTGAAGTCTCCGACAAAGACCTGGCGTTCAAAGGGGCCAAAGCCTCCTCCCGTGAGATTGCAGATCAATCCAGTCGTGCTCTGCCCCATTTTCACATAAGGAAACCACACGGCAGGCGGAGTCAGGCCGGGCACGCGCGCCGCGGCCTCCACCACCGTCAAGCCCTGCGGGAGGGTGCCCGGATCCTGGACCGGCGACTCCGGCCGGCGGGTGTCGGGAATCGAGTCGGCGTGACCGTAGAAGCGGCCAGGCTTCACATGGATCAGCGGACAGCCACCCCACCAGTTTCCCTGCTGGTCCGTGGCAAAGACATCCCCTTCGGCGTTGAGGCCCAGTCCAAACGGCGAGCGGAACCCGGCCGCCACCGGTTTGAGATCGCCTCCCGGCTCCTGACGCATCGCCCACCCGCGCCAGAGCGGAGGGCCCCCGCGATGACCGGAAAGCTTGGCCGGGTTGCCGATTGTGACATTGAGAGTGACCCACAGATTGCCAGCCGGATCGAAGACCGGGCCGTAGGCATACTCGTGGTAGTTCCCCGACAATCCCCACCCCTTGGCCACGGTTTCGTACGTCTCCGCCACACCGTCGCCATCCCGATCCTCCAGTCGGGTCACTTCGCTCCGTTGGGTCGTGTACAACGCTCCCTGGTGCAGGGTCAGGCCAAGCGGTTCGTGCAGTCCCGAGGCAAAACGTGAAAAGCGGGCCTTCGTCGGATCCTCCAGCGGATTCTCCAGAATCCAGACCTCCCCTTTTCGCAGCGTCAGCGCCGCCCGTCCGTCCGGTAGGACAGCGATTCCACTGACTTCGAACTTGGGCTCGGCCGGCAGCGTATAAGGGATCCTTTCATATGCCACCGGACGCACGGTTGGTTCAGCGGACCGCGCGGTTCCAAGGAGGCCGGCCCCGGCCAGGCTCATCGCCAAGAGCCGAAGCCAGCTAGCATGCCGGCGCCGGTCGCCCGCGGTGAGAGCCGGGTGTGAGGACGGAAATCGCGTGATCATGGCAAAATCTCCTCCAAAGTCGCTTCCCCCGCCGGGTTGAAAATTACCTCGCGCGGCACCGATCCAGCGGTGGCACCGCGGAAGTACCACCCGGGCGTTCCGCCCCGCAGCGCGACGGTGCGTCGATAGCCGCCGGAGCGTCCGTCCGAACGCAGGGTGTCGTCGACCCGCAGGGGGCCCACCTCATAGTGGAAAGTGGGGATCCCATCCGACCCCACCGAGAATCCTTTGTACCGATACGCGACGCTCTCCGCGTTCAGCAGAGGCCAAGGGGCGTTCGCGGATGCCAACCGGGCCAGCGTGCGCCACTCGGGCAGGGACGTGATCGCGTCGCCCAGCGGCCGGGCCGGTGTCGCCGCCCGCTCCGCCCAGGTCGTCATCGCATCTATGAACCGTCCACGCCAGGTCAGCGCCCAACGAACATCGGCCGCGTCGAATGCCGCATGTCGTCCCTCAGGAGTGCCCAGCGCGACCGCCTGCAAGCCAGCGCCATCGAGAAACGTTCGGAACACGATCGGCTTTCCCGCCGCCTCCGGCTTAAGTTCGTACTCATCTTTTAACAACAGCCCGTCCGGGAGCATAAACTGATCGGCCTCCCGGAGGTAGGTCCACAGTTGCTCGACTTCAATTTCGGCCTTCGGCCGCCCCATCAACATCGGGGGCATCAGGGTGCCCGGCTGAACCGACTGGGGATTGAGGAGCAGCTCCTTGAAGTACTCCGGTTTCAAACGGTCCACCGTTCGATTCAGGGGAATCACGGGCATGCCGAGGGACTTACGATCACGGACACCGTGACAGGTGATGCAACCGAGACCGCCGTCCTGAGTGCCCATCAATACGCGCCCATAAGTGGACCGCTGGTGGAAAGGCCGGCCTGAGGTGTCCATGGTGATGGGCTCGCCCCGGCGGTCCGCCTGTTCCCACGCCACCAACACGGGCTCCGAAACCTCGCGACCGAACTTGGGCATGCGGGCTGCCATGTACGGGCGCACCCCGCCACCCTCGCCCCAGAGCAATTTTTCCCACCACGCGCGGGTCAATTTTCGCCCCGTATGCTCGAGGGCTGGGGGCAGGTTACCCATGTCACCCAAAGAATGGGCGCCCGAATCGGTCACCTCGAAATAGCCCGCCCGTGCAGTTTCGACGCCTCCGCGTCCTCCGCGGGCGTGACACGAGTAACAATTCATCCGCGCCATGAACCGCTCCACTTCGCGATGGGGGGTGGGGTTCAGAAAATTCGTATCGCTCCGCACCTGCTGAATCGCCCGCCGGAGCGCGCTGCGCTGGACCTCATCCAATGAAAAGACCGGGGCGCGACCCGCTGGCTTTTCCGCGAGGCAACCGCGGTCGAGGGACGCGGTCGCGAGATCAACAGCAGGCATCGCCGTGTGACTCAGTAGAGCCGCCGGTTCATCCGCAACATGACAGGCCACGCAACCGCGGGAGAGGAACAGGGATCGGCCTTCGGCAATTTTGGCGGGTTGGCCAACGCTCCGTTTGGGCGCGCGGTCCGCCTTGTCCTCACGCTGAAGGTAGGCCGCCACGTCCGCCGCTTCCTCCAAGCTCAGTCCGCTGGAGGGCATGCGACCGTCTGGGCGCACAGCCAGCGGATCGATCAAGAACCGGGCGAGCGCCGCGTGATCATAATGGGCTGCCAAGCCTAAAGGCACCGAGGGAACTGTGGGCGACGGGGGGGCAATACCAGCAACCGAGGGCAAGGGCGCATCCGCCCCGGGAGCATGGCACGCCACACAGCCCACTTGATGATAAATTCGGCGCCCCTGATCGATCGATCCTTTTGGAACCGCCTCCACCGGCGAGCCCAAAGAGGCCAAATAGGTGGCCAGCGCCTGCGCCTCGCGAGAGCTGGCAACAACCGCAGGCATCGCCGTACCTGGCTTGACCTCGGCCGGAGCCAGCACGAACGACGCGATTGCTTCTTCCGACAGTCGGGAACCCACTTCGGCAAGCGAAAGCCGAGGCTTTACGGCCAATGCCTGGGATGTCTGCCCTGGGGTCGAGAGGCGGTGGCAACCCATGCAGTTGAGTTCGGTCATCAGCAGCAAACCGCCTTCCACCTCAACGACCGGATCAGAAGCGGATCGATGGAAACGCTCGAACACCTGAATCATCGGCGAGGCTGCATGCGTCGCCGCAGCCAGCGACCCGAAGAGGATTAGTCCGCGCAGACACGAGGGACGAGAGCGGGAGGCGGGCATGAGGGAGACTCTAACGAGGCAAACCAGAAAGGACCGATTCAAGGTGACGTCGCGCGCGGTTGATCTCCTCCGTGACGAGGGTCGCGGTTTCCAAAATGGGCCGACCCCGCGGGGTAGGATGCATGAAAATCTCAGTCAATCCGTCGAAACGAATATCCCGCAAGGCCTGTAGCAGCGGTGCGTAATCGAGCGGACCGCGTCCGGGCATCTGCATTAGTTCCTCCTCCAACGGCATCGGCTTCATGCAGCCGCGACCGTACTCCCATGCGTAGAAAAGCAGGAGGCGCGGGCCCAGTTCGCGGATCAACCCTGCCAACAACGTCGGATCCTGCGGCAGATGATAGGGTGCCAAGGCGACGCCGATCGGCTGCCCCGTGGAAAACTCGAGCATCCAGCGCAGCGAGTCAGGTGTATTTATCAGGTTGTTACTGTGATTCTCGATCGCGACCTGCACCCCTGCCTCTCCGGCCAGTGCCAAGGTTGGCTTCATGCTCTCGACGAAGCGTCGGACCTCCTCCTTGAGTTCCGGACCCGCCAGACCAACCACACCTTTGCCGCCCGTGACGATCATCCGCCCCCCCATCGCCGCGACGTACTTCAGCTCTTCCGCGAGCCCGAACGGCCCGAGGTCGAACCGCGTGGTCAAGCCCAAGGACACCCTGTGACGCTTCAGAGCCTCGGTCAGCCTAGCCCGACCCCATTCGTCCGCCTCCTCCCGCTGGGTGCCATGCTTGCGTGGCCAAAGGTCGATGACGTTCGCCCCCGTGAGAGGCACCTCCGGCAGAATCTCCGTCAAGGAGAGCCCGCCATACAGGCTCGATGCCACGGCATAACGAAGCTTGAAGGGCCGCAATGTAGCAGCGCGGAGCACACGTCCGCCCAACAGACCGGCCGCCGCCACTGCGGTCCCGCCAACAAAGGCTCGTCGAGTGAGGGTAAAATGTGGGTCCATACGAATTCAGGGGAGACAACCGTCAGGGGAACCGAAACGCGCTTCCAACAGAGAGCGAGACCGGCAATAAAACGCATCCTCACCAACAATTGTCTATTGTCAACAATTTCAACAACTCAAACAATATTGCCAATTAACCCATTCCCAACTCACCTCCGCTCATGAAGCTTGCCGCTAATCTCCAAGAGCAGGTTGCGTCCCACTTGCGCCGGCGAATTCTCTCCGGCCAGATCCTTCCGGGCACACCGCTGCGCGAGCAAAATCTGGCTGTGGAGTTCGGAATCAGCCGCGGTCCCATACGCGACGCGCTGCTTCATCTGACCAAGGAGGGCCTGCTACTCGCGAAACCGAACGTCGGCGTGCGCGTCGCGGCCGAACCCTCCGCCTTCAAACGGCATGTCATCGTTCATCTGCGACGGGAAATCGAGGCCTCTGCGGTCACCGCCTGGTTCGCGACTCGCGATCCCGTGCTACTGAAGCGTCTCGACGAGAACCTGAGCCAATACAAGGACGCCTGCGGCGGCAGCGATTTGGGCCAGGTGGTGGAACTCGACATGGCTTTTCACCGCCTGGTGGTAGAAACAGCGGACCAAGGCAGCCTAGTGGACCTCTGGCAGCCGATCATGCTGCGCATGTTTCTTCGCTACTCCCGCCATCGCGATCTGATGGAGAGTTACAACGAGCACGCCGGTATCGTCCGGGCCATGCACGCCGGACGCGAGTGGGAAGCCCTCGAAGCCCTGAAGCTGCACATTGTGTGAAGCGATACGCCTACCCGATTGGCGACCCGGCCAACAAGAAACCGCGCGAAATACCCAGCGATAATAGATGGCCTCGCCGAGGCGGCGACGAACCCTTGGTCCCGTCTGCCTGATCCGCGACCCGCCTAGTTTCCTAGGACACCGCCGCGGCCTCGGCTGGGCGGGCGCCGGCCACGACTCCACGTGCCTCCAATTCGTCTACCGTCCCGGCCGCGTAACCAATCTCCAACAGCACCTCGCGGGTGTGAGCGCCGAGTTCGGCCGCGAAGCGGCGCGGTTCGGGCGGCGTGCCGTGCAGCCGCACCGGCGTTCCTAGCAGCCGAAAGGCCCCGGCGGTCGGGTGCTCCATCTCGACCACCATCGCGTTGGCCTTCATTTGTGGATCCTCCGCTGCCTCGACGATGGAATTGATCCGAGCGCAAAGCACGCCCTTGGTCTCCAATTCCACCAGCCATTGTGCGGTCGTCTTCTCGCGAAACCTCGCGGCGAGCATCGCATTTAATTCGGTCCGGTTCTCCGCTTGGAGCCCATGGGTAAGAAAGCGTTCGCGCTGTGAGAGGTCGTCCAAACCGAGCGCCAGCGAGATATCCTTCAACGAATTGTCACTGAACACTGGCGAAACCTCAATGTAGCCGTCTTGGGTGGCGAACGACTTGTCGATGATGCTCTCATTCGCAATCACGCCGGATAACTCCGTGATCCGGCCGGCGTTCAACTCTGCCGGCCCCTCCCATGAATGGGCATGAAATGCGACGCTTAACAAATCCGTGGTCACGCGCTGCCCCACTCCGGTCCGCACCCGGGCCAACAAGGCCATCAGAATGCCCTGCATCAACATCAGTCCTGCCGCGTAGTCGGCCGATATCCCCGCCGGAATTGGCGGTTTCGACGGGTCGGGCTGCACGAACCAACCTGCCTCAGCTCGCGCCATCAGATCATGGCCCCCACGTGCCCGGTCGGCCGACGGCCCCTGATCGCCCCAGCCACCTGACCAAGCGTAGACGATGCGCGGATTAATCCGGGCCAGCTCTTCGTATCCAAACCCCAGCTTCTCCATCACGCCCGCACGGAAATTGTGCACGACCACGTCCGCCTTCGCCACCAAGTCATAGACCGCCTGACGCCCCAGCGGGTTCTTCACATCGATGGCGACGCTGCGCTTGTTACGATTGAGTCCGGCAAAGGGCAGGCTCACCCCGTGGACAAACGGACCCCATCGCCGGCTCCAATCCCCCACACCCGGCCGCTCCACCTTGATCACATCCGCCCCGTAATCGGCCAGAATCTGGGTCCCAACAGGCCCTTGGTAGACGTGCGTAAAATCGATCACACGGATTCCCGTGAGTGCGGAGCAACTTGAATTCATCATGCACTATCCACCAGTCACGGGTTGTTTATTGTCAACAATCCGTTTGACAAAAACACCCGGCTCGCTCGGATTGCGACCCTAGCCTACCCCGCGCCCCCTAAGCCCATGCAGACGACCCTCGCCCTTTCATTCAGCGAATCCGTTGCAACGATCACGCTTCAAGCTCCCGAGGGAAAGCCGCCCACCCTTGATCATGGCGTTATGGATGCCATGGAGTCCGCCCTTGCAGAAATCGAAAGCCGTTCAGCTTCAATGGCCACCGTGCTTCTCCGCAGCGCCTCTCCAAGGTTTTTCTGCGCCGGCGCGAATCTCAACGTGATGGAGACGATCAGCGCCCAAACGATCAGCGCCTGGGTCCGCCGCGGACACGTTTTAATGAACCGCCTGGAAGCTCTTCCCCTTCCCGTCCTCGCGATCGTTCAGGGATACGCGATGGGGGGCGGACTTGAGCTAGCCATGGCCTGCGACTTGATTTATGCATCTCAAGACGCCCGCTTCGGCCAATCTGAAGCCAAGCTTGGTTTGGTGACGGGCTGGGGCGGCTGCTACCGACTTTCACGGCGCGTTGGCCTAGCCCGCGCCAAGGAGCTGGCCTTCACCGGAAGGATATTTGACGGCGTCGAGGCCCAGGCCATGGGTCTGACAACTTGGTGTGGGCCGGTCGACCAGCTGGAGCCCGCGGTTAAGACCTTCGTCGACGCCGTCGCAGCCAACAGTCGCACCGCCCTGCGCGAGACCAAGACGATTTTGGCTACCTGCGAAACCACCACCCTCGCTGAGAATGCCGAGGTCGAAGCCGCTGCCTCCGAGCGCTGCCTAATGCATGGAGACGCGCCCCTCCGCCTCGATGAGTTCTTCGCGGCCCGTCGCTCACGGCTCCCACTTGCCAAGTGAGGAGGCGCCTTCAGATTGCGATCACTCGCGCATTTTGTTAACAATTTTCCCTCGGAGGCTTGTCTCCCAATTTCTCGCAGCTTCGGTATCAACCTGATGATCTCAAAAACCGCTCTCGTCACCGGCGCCTCCCGCGGCATCGGTCGTGGTATCGCCATCGAACTCGCCCGCACCGGGGCCCGGGTGGCGATCAATTACGCCGGCAACGCCGAAGCCGCCGCCGAGGCGCTCTCCCTCGTCAAAGCCGCCGGTGGCGACGGCTTTATCGTGCAAGGCGACGTCGCCGTAGCGGCCGATCGCGAACGGCTGGCGACGGAGACCATGGAGAAATTTGGCCGCATCGATCTGCTCGTGAACAACGCCGGCGTGGCGCCAAAAGTCCGTGCCGATCTGCTCGATTGCGGCGAGGAGAGCTTCGACCGTCTTTACGAAATCAACCTCAAGGGCCCATTCTTCCTCACCCAACTCGTCGCCAAGCAAATGCTCAAGCAGGCGCCCAACGCCGAGGGTTTCCGGGGCCAGATCGTCAATATCACCTCGATCTCCGCCTACGCAGCTTCTATCAATCGCGGCGAATACTGCATGGTAAAGGCCGGGCTCGCAATGATGACCAAACTCTTCGCTGACCGACTCGCGAACGACGGCATCAATGTCTACGAGATCCGTCCCGGCGTGATCGCCACCGATCTGACCAGCGGCGTGAAGGAGAAGTACGACAAGCTGATCATTACCGACGAGCGCGGGATCACGCCGATCCGGCGTTGGGGCAAGCCCGAGGATATCGGCCGCGCCGTGCGAGCAATCGCCGAAGATCGATTTCCATTTTCGACCGGGGCATGCTTCGATGTGGACGGCGGATTTCATCTGCACCGGCTCTGAGCGGGCATCACCAAATTTTGGCCACCGAGTCCGGCTTGCCAGAGGCGTCCGGCTCCTGTTCCGAAGCCACGCATGAGATGGGTTGTCCCACTTTTCACTCTGAGGGAGGCCCAGACAAATCCTGACCCGCCTGAGCATCGAGTCAGGGTATGGGCCGGTCGACCAGCTGGAGCCTGCGGTTACGACCTTCGTCGACGCGGCCGCTGCCAACAGTCGCACCGCCCTGCGCGAGACCAAGGCCATTCTCGCCACGTGCGATACGACCACCATCATGGAGAATGCCGATATTGAGGCCAATGCCTCCAAACGCTCCCTGCTGGACGGTGACGCTCCCGTCCGCCTCAAGGATTTCTTTGCAGCTCGTCGCTCCCGGCTCTCCCCCACCCAGTGAAAGGTCGCCTCCCGGGTGATTATCCGTGCTTTTGTTAACAATACACTTGACATAATTGTTAACAAAAAACATACCCTCGCCGAGTCGTCATACCCCCAACTTTCGCAGAATCATGCGGAGGTGCACGCGCAGCCCCTCTTCCCTTCCTTTCTTATGAAAACTGCCCCTACACAACGTATCTGTCGCGGTCTTCCGGCCGCTCTTCTGATGCTCGGTTCCTCGGCCCTGGCCCAACAAGCGCCCACCCCCTCCGGAACGAGAGATTCCGAGCAGGCAGTCACCCTGGATGTTTTTACGGTTAAGGAGAACCGGGCCCGCGCCTACGGTTCATCTAATTTGGCTTCCGCCACCCGCATGAACACCCCGGCGGAAAATGTGCCACAGTCCATCAGTGTCATCAATGAGGCGCTGCTCAAGGATATGGCCGCCTATTCTTACGAGCAGGCGGTGCGCTACACGCCGGGCGTAACCCAGCGGCAAAACGTCCAAAACGGCAGCGTGATCCGTGGCTTCATCGTCTCGAACCGGTACCGCAACGGCTTCCTCGTCCCGGGCTTCGAGACCGACATGATCAATCTCGACCGCATCGAGATCATCAAGGGACCCTCCGCCTCAATCGCCGGATCGTCCGAGTCGGGCGGATACGTCAATTTCATCACCAAGAAGCCGCAGATGAAGGAGTCGATTGTTGCGTCCGCCACCATGGGCTCACGCAGTTTCCTTCGCGGTACGGTCGACGCCACGGGGCCGATCACGGGCACCAACATGGCCTACCGGCTGAACGCCATCCACCTGACGTCCGACAGCTGGCGCGACAACGAGAAGATCCGTAAGACCGCCGTCTACCCGTCCTTTCTTTGGCAGGTGACCAAGAAGACCCAAGTCTCGGTCGACATGGAGTACTTCGACGGACTGACACCAGGCGGCTTTAGCACGCCTTACATCGCCCCGGTGAATACAGTCAACCAGACCGGCACAACCAGCACCTCGCAGGCCGTCGTTATCCCCGCCGGCGTCATCCCCAAGTTCCGCCTCGGTCAATGGGCGCCCATGTCGGTCAACACCAGCGGTGAAGTGGGTATGGGAAATCGGGCCGAACTCTACTCGCTCTTCGCCACCATCACCCATCAGTTTAACGATGTCTTCGCCGCCCGGCAGGCGGTTTCCTACTTCGACAGCACCACCAGCACTTACCGGGGCACGGTCGCCAATTTTTTTGCCTACAATAACAATGGTGAAATTTTCTACGAACGCAACGCCACCCGCAACACGGGTGAGGCACAGATCATGCGCGCCCAGGGCGACGTTGTTGGCACCAAAAAGTGGTTCGACGATAAGCTGGGGTCCACCGTATTGGTGGGATACGACGTCGGACGCTCGGATAGCGTTGGCACCACCGCCGCGGGTCAGATGGAGGCATATGTTATCAGCAGTCCGGTCTACGGCCTACCGCTGCGCACGCCTATGATCAAAACGGTCGACAACACCTCGAAGGGCGGCAGCTTCGGTTACTTCGCCAACGCCCAGATTTCCGGCTTCCAGGACCGTATCATCCTGACCGGCGGCCTGCGCCGGGACCAAGGCAAAGCTTCTTGGACGCGCAACAACTTCACCGGGGCCTTTTCCAACGTCCGGAAAACACCCCGGGTCGAAAGCCCAATGTACGGCCTCACGGTCAAACCACTCAAGTGGCTCTCCGCCTACGCTGTTTATAGCGAGGCCGGGGCCGCTAGCCGCCAAGTCGCGATCTTTCCCGGAATTCCTCTGACCGATCCGCGTCAAATCCTGAAGACCGCCACTCCATTGACCACCAATAACGAGTTCGGTGCGAAGATCAGCCTGCTGGACGGCGCCTTCGCCATCAACGTCGCCCACTTCGAAATCGTCCAAGTCGACAACGTTCGCGCTAACACGAGCAACGACATCATCACCGTGCCCGGCGGCTCCATAAACATCATCGAAAGTGGGAACACCGCTAAGGGTTGGGAAGTGGAATTTAGCGGTAGCTTGACTCGAAATTTCGCAATAGTCGGTGGCTATGCCTTCACCGAAACCGTGGCACCCGGCTTCAAGGAAGGCGGTAAAGCCCCGCGTGAAATTCGAGGCATGCCTAAGCACAAGATCCAAGCGTTCGGCAAATATGATTTCGTCGGCACCAAGGCCACGGGCTTTTCCATTCGCGGCGGTGTGGTCTACCAAACCTCTGTCTGGGGCATCGCCGAGAATACCTACCGCGTGCCCGGAGCTACCCGCTGGGACGTGGGTCTCAACTACCGACGCAACAACTGGGATTTCGCCCTCACCTGCGAAAATCTCACCAACGTGATCTTCCCGCAGTCCACCATCGCCCCTGGCTCGAACACGGTGGACGCCCCCCGTACGGTTTACTTCGGAGCCACTTTGAAGTACTGAGGAGACAGACCTCTTGGCGAGCACTCCGTACCGTTCTGCATCCCTGCCACCGCGCGCACAGCGCGGTGGTCCGGATGCCACGGTGCCAACGACCCGCGAGCCGGACGATTTTGTCCGGCCCGCGGGTCGTGCTTTTGGTCCTTCCCGCACCGTCATCCGCGTAATCGCCTTTCTCGGCGCCATCTCTGGCATCGGGCTGGACGCGGTTCCTCTAGCCGCCGTTCCCGATCGGGTCGACTTTAACCGCGATGTGCGGCGGATCCTTTCGAACACCTGCTTGAAGTGCCACGGCCCGGACGTGAAGGGCAGCCCTTCTGGACTGCGTCTGGACCAAGCGAATTTCGCCCACGCGCCCCACCGGAACAAAAGCGGACGAACCATCACGGCCCTGGTGCCCGGCAAACCTGAGGACTCGGAGGTATGGCGTCGCATCACTTCAAAAGATGCGACGACGGTCATGCCGCCGCCAGACTCTCTGCACCAACTCACGACGACGGAAAAAAACGTCCTACGCCGCTGGATCGAGCAGGGAGCCGCTTACCAGGGACATTGGGCCTACCGCCCCCCTGTCGAGGTGCCACCGCTCAAGGGCTCCCCCGCGCTCGCCCGCCTTCAGCATCCAATCGATCAATACCTTGCCGCCGAACTGGACCGTCGGGGCATTGCCTTCTCCAATGAGGCTGACCGGCGCACGCTCTTTCGCCGTCTGAGCCTAGACCTGACCGGGCTGCCGCCGAGCGCCACCGACATCGAGGCCTTTGTCGCCGATTCTCGCCCCGATGCGTACCAAGCCGCCGTCGACCGTCTACTGGCTTCGCCGCACTACGGTGAACGCATGGCGGTGCCGTGGCTGGACCTAGTCCGATTTGCGGACTCGACCGGACTGCACGGCGACCAGCGGTTGAACAACTTTCCCTACCGGGACTACGTCATCGACTCGTTCAATCGCAACAAGCCCTTCGACCAGTTCACCATCGAACAAATTGCCGGCGATTTGCTCCCCAACGCGACGACCGAGCAGCAGGTGGCCAGCGGATTCAATCGTTTGAACATGGTGACGCGCGAGGGTGGCGCCCAGGTGCAGGAATACCTCGCCAAATACTCCTCGGACCGTGTGCGCACCGTTTCCACCGCGTGGCTGGGCTCAACCTTGGCGTGCGCCGAGTGCCACGACCACAAATACGATCCTTTCACCATCCGTGACTTCTACGCCTTCTCCGCCTACTTCGCCGACGTAAAGCAATGGGGCGTCTATCGTCACTTCATCTACACCCCGGAAACGGAACTTGCCGTGCACACGGACGACTACCCGTTCCCCCCGGAGATCGAGGTCGAAAGCTCTTACCTGAAAGCTCGGGACGCACGTTTGCGACAACAGCTCCAGATGATCCATCTAGAGGGAGGACGCTCCCTGCTTGCCCGCCCCGAGGGCAACGCAGAAGTGGATGCATGGGTGCGCAAAGTCGCACCGCACGTAGACACGGCGTCCGGCGGGTGGGTGACAGCCAAACCCGAGACCGTTGACACGAATCCCCAAGTCACCGCCATCCCCCTGCCCGACGGTAGCGTGCGGTTCGAAAATCCCGTCGGCTACGCGGAAAAACGCTTCAAGCAGCCGCTCACGCGTCATGTGCTCCACCTGTCCACACCGGCTATTCCCCTTTCGACCCTGCGTCTGGAGTTGCTACCCGATCAGGTCCACGGAGGCCTGATCAGTCGCGACCAACGTCAGCATGTAGAGATCTCGGTCCAGCTCTCCATCCATCGCGCCGGCGCCGCCAAGCCGGAGGCGGTCGAGGTGGCCGAGGCATTCGCGGAAAACGAGACGGAGAATTTCTTTAACGGTCGGCTGCGCGTATCGCTGCGGGAACTCTGGCGATCGAGCGCAGCGCTCACACACACTCGCCAGTCTGCGGTCTTTCAATTCCGTCAACCGCTGATGCTCGAATCTGGCGATCGACTGATCGCTACGATTAACACCGCTCCAGTCAATTTCCACCAGCGCGATTACCTTGGCGAGATCGGCCGCATCCGCATCTCGGTGTCGCCTCTCGGCAGTCGGCTGCCGAGCGAGGCCCTATCCGGCGAAGACGTGTCCGCCTTCTCTGCCCCCAAGCCCTCCGCTGCGCAGCGGGAGCGGCTGGCGGCCCTCTATTTTCACGCGACTCAGGCCTTCGCTCAACCAGGGACCGCCGAACTGCTGCGAGATATCCTTGAGTGTCGCGAGGGGCGCGCGGCCACAATGGTCACAGTGGCGGCACCGCCTCGCACGACCCGGGTGCTGGCCCGAGGCAATTGGCAGGACGAATCCGGCGAAATCGTCACCCCGGCGCCGCCGCGCTTTCTGACCGAACACCCTTCTGAACCCGGCGCACCTCGCCAGACCCGGCTAGACCTCGCCCGCTGGATCATGTCGCCTTCCAATCCGCTGACCGCCCGCACGTTCGTCAACCGGACGTGGAAACTCTTCTTTGGCACTGGTCTCTCCTCCGCGGTCGAGGATCTCGGCATGCAGGGTGAGTACCCCTCCCACCCGGAACTATTGGACGCGCTGTCCGTTCGTTTTCGCGACTCCGGGTGGGATATCAAGGCGCTCGTGCGCCTCATCGTGACCTCCCACGCCTACCGCCAGGCCTCCCGCGAACGCGCGGACTTGCGCGAAATCGACCCTCAGAATCGCCTCCTAGCTCGCCAGACGGCTCGCCGACTGGACGCCGAATTCATTCGGGACCACGCGCTTTACGTCGCAGGGCTGCTCCACCGCGAAATCGGCGGTCCCAGCGCGTTGCCGTACCAACCTGCGGGCTACTACGAGCAGTTGAACTTTCCCCTGCGCGACTACGTGACGGACCGTGACGAACGTCAGTATCGGCGTGGTCTCTACCAGCATTGGCAGCGCACTTTCCTACATCCGATGCTGGCGAATTTCGACGCACCGTCCCGCGAAGAGTGCACCGCAGCTCGCACCGACTCCAACACGCCGCAGCAGGCGCTGACCCTGCTCAACGATCCGTCCTTCGTCGAAGCCGCCCGAGTCTTCGCCGAGTCGCTCCTGCAGGTGCCGCCCGCCCAACGGCTCGATCTGGCGTTTTTGCGCACCCTCGGCCGACCACCCGAGTCCCGCGAACGGGCCTCGTTGGAGCAGTTTCACCATCAGCAAATCTCCGTGTTTCGTGCGCGACCCGCAGACGCCGCCGCCTTCACCTCGATCGGCCTAAGCTCCGTCCCGCCCGGAATCGACCGCGTCGAACTTGCGGCTTGGACTGCGCTCACCCGCGTCTTGTTTAACCTCAACGAAACGATCATGCGCTACTGACCCAGTGCGCACTCGGGACCCGTACCCATGTCACCGCCCGATCTTTCCTTTCTCCGTCAGCGCCAGATTGCGTGGTCGCGCCGCACCTTTCTGGGCAAATCAGCCCAAGCCATCGGCAGCTTGGCACTGGGTTCGCTGCTGACCCCGCGTGGCCTCTCCGCAGCGGCCGGCCCGCCGGTCAACGACGGTCGCTGGCGCGGGATCCTGCCCTCGCCCCATTTCCTGCCCCGGGCCAAACGCATCATCCAGCTCTCGATGGCCGGCGGTCCGTCACACATGGAGACGTTCGACCCCAAGCCGAAGCTGAACGCACTGCACGGCCAGCCGTTTCCGGCCGCTTTCACCGAGGGACAACAGCTCGCGCAGCTCCAACATGAGCGGGGCGGTCTGCGGGCCCGCGGCTCGCCCTTCACGTTTTCCCGGTGCGGCCTGAGCGGACAGATGATCTGCGACCTGCTGCCTCACACCCAGACCATCGCGGACGAACTTTGCATCGTGCGGTCGATGCACACCGATCAGATCAATCACGACCCCGCGCATGCGTTCATGAACGCGGGTTCGATCATCAAGGGCCGGCCCAGCTTCGGCTCCTGGATGCTCTACGGTCTCGGCGCCGAAGCCGACAACCTGCCCGGTTACGTGGTGCTAATGTCCAACGGTCCGGGCAACGACCAGCCGATCTCCGCCCGCCAGTGGTCCGCCGGTTTCCTGCCCAGCAAATTTCAAGGCGTGCAGTTCCAGAGCAAAGGCACGCCGGTTCACTACGTCGGAAATCCCGACGGCATCTGCCAGAGCCTACAGCGGCAATTGATCGATGAACTGGCTGAATTGAACGGCTACTGCGCGGAGCGCACGCTCGATCCGGAAATCCAGACCCGAGTCGCCCAGTACGAGCTGGCGTTCAAGATGCAGACGAGCGTGCCGGAGCTGGCCGACCTTCGCCGCGAGCCCCAGTCGACCCTCGATCTCTACGGCATCAAGGAACCAGGCGATGGATCTTTCGCCTCGAACTGCCTCCTCGCCCGGCGTCTGATCGAGCGCGGCACTCGTTTCGTCCAGCTCTATCACCGCGGCTGGGACCACCATTCGGAGATCGACAAGAACCTTCCGCTTGCCTGCAAGCTGGTGGATCAGGCTTCCGCCGCCCTCGTAAAGGATCTCAAGCAACGCGGGCTCCTCGAGGACACCGTGGTCATCTGGGGTGGCGAGTTTGGTCGCACGCCGATGGGACAGGGCACCGGACGGGATCACCACATCAACGCCTTCTCCGTCTGGATGGCCGGAGGCGGTATCCGGCCGGGCATTACCTGGGGATCAACCGACGAACTTGGCTACCGCTACCTGCCGGACGGCCAAGACATGCATGTGCACGACCTGCACGCCACGCTTCTAGCCACCTTCGGGATCGACCACGAGCGCCTGACCTACCGATACCAAGGTCGGGATTTTCGCCTGACTGACGTCCACGGTCGCGTTGCCCACGGGATTCTGACGTGAGGGTACCGCAAACCATGGGCCGCAGCGCGGTGGGTTCCCCGCTCCGCACTTCCTGATCATGGAACCCTGGCTCCAACTGGCTGGTCGCCTGCATCCGCTTGCAGCCCATCTGCCCATCGGGCTGTTTATACTGCTGGCCGTGATTGAACTCGCAGGGGCATTCCCCAGCGGTCCCCGGCTCACCGCGCAGCAGCGTAGCTGGATTCTCGGCCTGGGCTTTCTCGGCGCCGCGACCACCGCCAGCTTTGGCTGGCTGCTGGCGGGCTCCGGGGACTACAACGACACGCTCCTTGATCGCCACCGGTGGCTGGGCGTCGGCTTCGCCGCAACCACCGCAGTCCTTTACTTGCTACGCCGCCGCCCACGCGCCTACGCCGCCGGCCTCACCGTCAGCGTCACCTTGCTCGGATTGGCCGGACACGCCGGAGGCACCCTCACTCACGGCGAGTCGTACTTGTCGCTTTCCAACGTCGCCTCCTCCTCCGCTCCCACCCGGGCAGAAGATACCCGGCTCTTTGATGATGTCATTCACCCCATCCTGACGCAGCGCTGCGTTTCCTGTCACGGTGCCGGCAAGAGCCAAGGAGACCTGCGCTACGATACCCGCGGTTTTCTCGTTCAAGGAGGAAAATCAGGCCCGTCCTTCAAGTCGGGCGACGCCCTTGGCAGCCTGCTGATCAAGCGTGCCCACCTGCCGCTCGAGGCCAAACAACACATGCCGCCCAAGGGAAAACCGCAGTTGACCGAGGACGAACTGACGTTGCTGGAGTGGTGGATCGATGTGGGTGCGCCGTTCGATGTTCGCGTCTCCGCAATCGAAGTGCCTCCCCTGATCCTTGAACGACTGGCCACCCGGCTCGGCTGGCCCCGCGAACCGCCCCCGGACCGAGCCCTCATGCTGGCCGAGGCGGCGGCGCTGGAACAACGCCTCGGCGTCCTGTTGCGGCCCTTGACCCAAGATGGCCCGTGGCTGGCCGCGAATGCGCGCGTGAAGCTAACGGCGTTTGGCGATGCGGAGCTCGCGGCCCTGGCACCGATCGCTCCCGCACTTTATTGGCTCGATCTTGGCGAAACCGGGGTCACCGACGCGGGTCTCGGCGCGCTGGCAGCCATGAAAAACTTGCGAAGGCTCCAGTTGGATCGCACCGCCATCACGGGTACCGGCCTGCGGGCCCTGTCCGGGCTGTCCCACCTCGAGACCCTCAATCTCCACGGCACGCGCACCTCCGACGCGGACCTGTCCGCACTCGAGAGCTTGCCCCGCCTGCGTTCGCTCTACCTTTGGCAGACGCAAGTCAGCGCCGAAGCCGCGACCCGCCTAGGACAAAAGCAGACCGACCACCGCCGAATCGCCCGCTGGCGAGCGGAGATGGCCGCCTTGGAGGCGAAGATCCGAGCCGAAACCTTTCGGGCCAACCTCGGCACCGACGCCGAACCCCGCCCCCCTCTTCCGCCCGCTCCCACCCCCGCCCGTTCGCCATGATTAATGCCCCCTCCTCCACCCCGCCCCAATCGAAAGCCAAGCCGAAACTAGCGGCTGTGCTGATCACCGCTTTTCTTGGCTGGATGTTCGATGGACTGGAAATGGGGATGTTTCCGTTGATCGCGCGGCCCGCCTTGCAGCAAATGCAGCAGACCCTCGGATTGGGGGCCTCGGATGCATTCGTCGGAGAATGGATGGGCTACATCACCGCCGCGTTCCTCATCGGCGCCGCCGCCGGTGGGGTGCTCTTCGGGTGGCTGGGCGATCGGATCGGGCGCGTGCGGGCCATGGCGATCAGCATTCTCTGTTATTCACTATTCACTGGTTTGGTTTACTTCGCCGAGTCACCATGGCATCTCCTGATCACCCGTTTCATTGCTGCACTCGGCATGGGTGGAGAGTGGTCGCTCGGAATCGCCTTAGTGATGGAGGTGTGGCCGGAAAAACACCGCCCGTGGCTGGCGGGCGTGATCGGTGCCGCCGCCAACGTGGGCTTCGCGCTCATCGCGGTGATCGGGCTTTTTGTGCAAGTCACGACGGAATCATGGCGCTGGATCGCCCTTGTCGGTGCGGCTCCGGCACTCCTCACCTTTTTCGTAAGAATCTTTGTGCCGGAATCAGAACGCTGGCAGGAAAGCCAGCGTTCGACTGACCGTCATGAGCCTCTGCGCGAGGTGCTCCGGCCTCCCCTGCTGCGCTCCACCTTTCTTGCGATGATCTTGGCTTCGGTGGCACTCATTGGAACCTGGGGCTCAGTGCAATGGCTGCCGCTCTGGGCAGATCAAATGGCCCAGCGGGCGAGCGTGCAGGTAGCGCTCGCCGAACTCTCCCCGACGGGAACCGGCGCGTTGCGGGACGGTGAAGCTCTATCCCCCGCCGTGGTGAAACGGGCGGGTGAACTGAAGGACCACAACGCCAAGGCCTACACGCAGATAAACTCGGCGCTGGGCGCGGTAGTCGGCTGCCTGCTCGGCGGCTGGTGGGGAGGCCTGCTCGGCCGGCGGCAAGGGTATTTTATCCTCTGCCTGCTTTCCCTCGGATCCTGCGCTTGGCTCTTCCGGGGCTTCGACACCTACGACGGTAGTTTCCTTGCAATCACGTTTCTCGTCGGCGGCATCACCGCCGCCTTCTATGGTTGGTTCCCGCTGTACCTACCGGAATTATTCCCCACGCGGGTGCGCGCCACTGGACAGGGGCTCTCCTTCAACGCCGGTCGCATCCTCGCGGCTGGCGGTGCCCTGCAGATGGGTTCCCTGATGCAACACTTCAATGGCGACTACGCCCAAGCCGGAGCCATCATCTCGTTGATCTATCTCGTCGGTTTAATCGTGATCTGGTTTGCGCCCGAAACGCGTGGCAAACAGCTCCCGCCCTGACATGGCATTCAGCTCCGAGCGCACCTTCGCATCAGACGACGCGTCCGCTTAATCCGTTTCCCACATGCAACTTTCTCCTCCTCTTCCGTTCGCCTTTTCCTCCACGCCGCAACGGCCGAACATTCAGGTCGTGCGCTGGGGCATCATCGGATGTGGTGACGTAACCGAGGTTAAGAGTGGTCCGGGTTTCCGCTTGGCCGAGCGCTCTCGCCTAGTCGCCGTCATGCGCCGTAACCGCGACCTTGCGGCCGACTACGCGCGGCGTCACGGCGTGCCCCGCTGGTACGACAACGCCGAACAGCTGATCGCCGACCCGGAGGTGGATGCAGTCTACATTGCCACGCCACCTGACTCCCATCTCTCCTACGCATTGCAAGTCGCCGCCGCCGGCAAACCGGCGTACGTGGAGAAGCCGATGGCGCGCTCCGCAGCGGAGTGCGATCGCATGGTCGCCGCCTTCCACGAACGTAGAGTGCCACTCTACGTCGCCTACTACCGCCGTAGCCTACCTCGCTTTTGCCAGGTCAAGGAATGGATTGCTGCCGGGAAGATCGGTCGAATCACCGGAGTGGACTATCACTTTGCGTCCTCCGCCCACCGAAGTGACGCCGGTTGGCGAACGAATGTGACGTCCGCTGGCGCCGGACTGTTTCTCGATCTTGGTTCGCACGCGCTCGATCTGCTCGACTTTTTTCTTGGCCCGCTGGAGCACGTCCAAGGCCGTGCTGTCAACCGCGCCACGCCCCAAGATGCGGAGGACTCGGTCGCCCTGCATTTCTCCGCCGGCGGCGTGCTTGGTGCCGCCACGTGGAATTTTGCTTCCGGCGTGGCCCGCGATATCTGCCGGATCACCGGGACCGAGGGCTGCATAGAGTACTCCACCTTCGATAACGTCCCCCTCCGACTCACCACAGAAAAAGGCACGGAATCCGTTGAAATCGCCCATCCTACCCACGTTCAGCAGCCGTTGATCCAGCAGGTGGTAGATGACTTATTGGGACGCGACCACTGCCCAAGCACGGGCGTCTCCGCGCGCCGGACCTCCGAGGTGATGGACGCCGCCCTGACCACGTACTACGGCGACCGTCGCGGGACCTTTTGGGAGAGCCCCGCTGCCTGGCCTGGGCGACACGGAGAGTAGGCTGGTGGTCCGCCCCAACGCCGGGTCGGCTCCCACTAGTATAACTTTCCTCCCTCAGCAGTCGGCGCGCTCGCTCAGTCGCATATAGCAGGGAATCTCTGCCACTCTTTTAAGCGAACGGTATTGCTTCTGGCCCAGAATTTCTCCGCCAGGCTTCATTTTCAGTTTCACCCGTGAAATCAATTACGCGAAAAATCTTCCGCGAGTTGCCAAAGCTCCTGATTTAGACGCACGTTTTCAGTGATGCTACTTATAGCGCGGCTTTTGCCGCGACCGCCAGTTTCACCGAACTCGGGTGGCTTTGGGCACTCATAGCAGTGACCCTGCACAACACCGATTGCGCGATTGAAGGTATCAGAAAATGAAAATACTAGGTCAGCTGGAGCAACCTCTCTCATGTTCTCGCAGAACTGATTGAATCGATTTCCTTGGCTACGCTTAGGTGACCAAAGGCAACCGCCACCAGTTTCTTGGTGGAATGTTTGGTTCTGGTTAACCCACCAATAGCACATGTTTCAGCGGTAGCAGCTTCTACCTAGATTGTCTAGGACTGGCCCAACCAAGAATGATCGATTACTTTAGGCCGTATTTCTTTTTCAAGCTTTGCTGAATGAAAGCGGCGGCATAGGTGTTGGGACGCTCCGGTACCAATTGGATTGCGAGCGTGATCTCGGGATTTGTGGCGTTCGCATAAACCGCGATGTTGCCAATGGGAATGACCATGCCGCTGGAGGAGGTGGATTGCCCACTCTGCTCGGTGACAATGAAATGGGTGTAGCCGACGGCGAGGCAAAGTTCGGCACTGCGCAATAGGGCAAAGTCAGTGGCCTTTGAGGCGGGTATACTATAGCCGTTGTACGTGACGCGATAGACATCCGGCGCGAGCTGGGTTTCAGAATAGCCGAGCTTCCAAACATTCTCCGAAGCCGGAGAATAGATCATTCCGGACATGCCTTGCGAACAACCGGCCAACGAGAGGCAAGCGACGAGTAGCAGGGTAATACGCCTGTAAACCGCCGGCAAACACACCGCAATTTCGGCAAAAGTCTTCATTTCAACACGGTGATTTCATGATGCTGCGCAGTCAACCACCGCAGGAAAGCCCAGTGTGGACGGAAGGCCGTTCCTAAGATTATCAAATCTGTGGAACCGGCGTGCACTTTAAATATTGTGCGCGATTGGAACTGGGGTGTGCTGCGGTAATTCCCCAAAATCTGGGCCATTTGTTATGCTATTCTGCGGACGATCTTCGCCATGAGTGATTCCGTCTTCACGGCAAGGCCGGTGGCCTAAGGAATCTTTTCGGACCAATGTCAGACGTGGGTTCAGCGACCTAAAACCAAAAATCCCATTTCGTTATTTTTACAAAAGTGCATTACGTATGGAACCCATCAGCTGGAAGGATCTTGCCGCGAGACTCGAAACCACTGTCCAAAGTTTACACCGCTGGCGGAGCATGGACGGAGCGCCCACGGAGCCGGATCTGGAAGCATGGCAGGAGTTCAAGGCCCGCCAGAACCTCGGGCGCGACCGCCTGACACCCGATCTTGGCGCGCTCAAAGCGGAGTTGCTCCGCGAGCAAATCAAACGTGAGCGCGGCCGCAATGCGCGCGAAGCCCGCGAGGTAGTCGAAATGAAGGTCGTCCAAGAGATGTTCGCAATCCTTGGTCAGAAGCTCGACGCCCTGCTCACGCTCAAGCTGACAGTGGAACTAGGCCCAAGGGTGGCTGGCAAAAGTATGGCTGAAATCAACGTCGAAGGAGCCATAATCGTCGACGAGATCCGCGAGGTCATAAACTCCAACATCGCCAATTTTCAGCGGGATCTGGACGCGATTTGACCAGAGCAACGCGCGGGAGGCCGACGAGGTAGTCTGGCGGAGGTGACACTGTAGGCGCAAAGTTGTAGCCGAGCACAAGCGCGCACGTGTTGTCAGTGGCGTTGTCAGTTGGGCGTTTTTGGGCCAACAAAAAACCCGTTAACCACTGAGGGCTAACGGGCTAGAAAAATGGTGGACCTTACTGGCGTGAATAGGATATTTTGGTATCCAATAATCACCAGAGAGTTAACCAAGTTTTTCTGTGTTGTTATCCGATGTTTCCAAATGTTGCCCGGAGATGTCCGCGACAGTACTTTTTTCGGTAGACCCTGATTCGGATCTAACTTGAAGGTATTGGCGCGGCTCATCAACGCCGATACGTGCCCGGTTTACCCTTTCACACGAGCTTAAATTTGTGGGGAGGGCTCGAACCTCCATTCTCAGTCTAGCCCCAACGGCGTCCCGGTGACTATCGTGCCGCCCACCCGCGCCACCCGCTGCAGCCACTCCCTCGCCCGTTGGCGTGCAGGCACGTCGCACAAGACCCACCGCGCTGAGTGGTTAGGAT
>CAMCWW010000057.1:0-25046 GCA_945882935.1 Opitutus sp. GAS368 | reverse complement strand
GCACTCTCTCCCGGATGCGCCGCCTCGCCACTTTCCTCGCCACCACCGCCGGTCGCGTCGTGCGCTATGTGATTTCGCTCGCTCTGCTCGGTTTCCTCGCCGCCCAAGTCGACTGGGCCGAACTCACCGCCGCCCGCACCCAATTTTCCCTCCCGCTGGTCGTGGCGGCGCTCGTGCTCGTCGGTCTGGCGTTTCCGATTCAGGCCGCACGCTGGTGGTTGCTGCTCCGCGCCCAACAAATCCCGCTCTCGTTTCACTGGTCCCACGTCGTCACTTGGATTGGTCAATTCTACAACGCCTTCCTCCTTGGCGGCATCGGCGGGGACGCCGCCCGCGTTTACTACCTGCTGCGCGACGCCGCCAACCAACGGGCTGCCGGCCTGACCACCCTCGTGATCGACCGCGCCACCGGTCTCCTCTTGCTGTTTGCCGTTCCGGCCGTCGCTCTCACCGCCCGCACTGGCGCCTTCGTCGCCGAGCCTGGCCTGCGCTGGCTTTTTATCACCGCCTCGATCCTCACCCTCGGCGGCATCGTTTTTGCGATCTGGTTGTTGCGCACCGATCCCGGCCGTTGGCCCACACCGCTGCCGCGTCTGCTCGGTCCCGACCGGCTGGCCACCGCCGCCCAACTGCTCGCCTGCGTGAAAGCCACGCCCGGCACTCACTCCGCCACCTTTTTGCTCGGCGCCGCCATCTGGTTGCTGGATTTCATCGCAGTGTGGCTGCTCGCCCTTGCGATCGGTCTGCCCCTGCCTTTTCTCGACACCTGCATCGCGATGAGCGTCGCCTACGCCGCCACCGTGCTCCCGATCAGCGTCGGCGGTCACGGCGTTCGAGAAGGTGCGTTTCTCGGCACTCTCGCCGCCCTCGGCCTGCTGGCGACACCCGCCGCCCGCGACCTCGCCCCGCTTCTCGCGCTGCTCGTCTGGGTCTCGACGGTTTTCTGGAGCTTGGTCGGCGGTCTCGTCGTCCTCGCCGCTCCGCGCCTGCTGCCACCGCGTCCCACTTCGGCCTGAATTTTACTTCGCCGTTTCAGCCGCCGGATCCACCACGCGGATCGAGTTCCCGTGCACGGCGAACATCCGCAGCTGGCGGCGCTCCGTGCTGAGCCGCACCGCCGGCTCGACTGAATGGAGATCGAAGTGATTCGGCCCGGGCAGCAGTCGCACCTTCAGCGGGAACTCCCGCGCTTTGTCGCTCAAATCCACATCCAACTTTTTCCGACCGTTAACCGACAACTGCACGGATCGCTTCGATCCCGCCGCGCTCAGCGCCAGCTTTAGTTCGAACTCACGCTCATCGGCGTAGGGGTTGAAAAATGACATCGTCGCTGGCTCAAAGGCCCAGCGCGGCTCCGTCTGCACTCCGCCGTGCGGCGGCCGGTGCCATCCCCGCCCAAAGGTCAGCTTTCGCCCGATCGGCGGCACGGGCTGCGCCGCCGGCTGAAGCCGCACCACGATCTGTTCTCGCCTCGCCCCTTCGATCCGCTCGCTTCGTCCCAAGGCCGCTAATTCCGCCAACAACGCCTCACCCCGATCGGCGAAGCCCCGCCGATTCAAATAGATCGCCGCAAATCCGTAGCTCTCCAACGCCTGGATTTGCTCCGCCGTCGTCAGCCGCGCCAGATCGCGTTGCCACTGTCCGCGGCTTCGCCCTTTCAGGGCGCCATAGCTAAACCGGAGTGTTTCCGTCGCCAAAAAGGGCCGGAAGTGTTCGCTGTCGCCCAACTGATAGTGCGGCGGCGCCTCCGGAAACGAAATCACCGGCAACTGAAAAACCATCGCCCCCGCCGGCAACGCCGCCTCCAGCCGCCGTCCGAACTCACCGTCGTTTCTCGCCATCCGCGCCATCGCTTCCCGACGCTCCGCCGCCATCGGGGGCGGCAACTGGTCCGCCAATCCAAAGACCACCAACCCCACCGCGCCCAAGCGGCGCCAACCCGCCGGCCACGCCCGCCCCCAACGCGAGAGCCGCGCAACGAGAAACAACAACACCGCCGCCGAGATAAAAACGCTGAACCGGTTGCTTGCCCGAAATAGCGCCAGCCCCGTGAAAAACGCGAAGAAATTTGTCACCCCGCCCACCGAGGCGAACGCCAGCACCCACCCCGTCGTCAACGCCGCACCCGGCACCCGCCGCCGCCGCCACATCGCCCCAGCCGCCGCGCCGCCCAACCACACGAGCCCCGCCAATCCCACCAATCCCAGATACGGCGCAAACGCCTCCGTGCTCCGCCAGTCCGACCACCGTAGGTACCGCTGGCCAAGAAAACCCATCGGTTCCCACCGGTGCGTCGCCGGCGGCACCGCCAACTCCAACGGTTTCAACGCATACATCTCCGTCCCCCCGTAATTGCGCTCCAAGGGCGAATCGGCCGCCGTGTCCGTGGTATACAACCACGGATGCACCTGCACCAACGCCAACGCCGCCAGCGCCAACGCCAGCGCCGCCGCGCCCACCTGCACATTCTCCGCGCGCCAACGTCCGCCGGCCAAGTGGGCCAGCAACGCCAGTCCCATCAGCTGCAGATACAAAAACAGCAGATAGGGATTGCTTGCACCGATCCCCAGCGCCGAGACCAGCACCACCGCCCCCCACTTGCTCCGCCACCGCACCCGCCGGCTCGAGGCGACGAGCGCCACACTCAGAATCGCCAACGGCACCGACCACGAAAACGCAATCAACAGGTGCTGAAGGCCCCGGTTGAACGTCTGAAACGTAAACGCAAACAACAGCGCACCCGCCATCGCCCATTCCCACTGCAAGCGCAGCCACCGCGCGCACGCGTAGAACGACCACGCGGCACTCAGCACCGCGAGCAACAACGCCAGATTCGCCGCCACCGCCACCCCCGTCACCCGCGCGACTTGGCCCAGCGTCCACACCAGCAACAGATCCGACGAGGGATACGCGCTCCAATTCGCCCCAAACGGCGCACCGAGCCGCGACATCACTTGCGGCCGCAAGGGCGCGAGGTCGCCCTCCGAGGCCGCTTTAATGCGCGCCAAGATCTCTAACGATTCCCCGGTGTACTCCGCCGGCACGCTCCACCGCGCCGGCGCCCACCAGCCGTAGTGCGCGACACACACCAAGCCCGCGACTCCCGTCAGCAAGACGAGACGCCACCAAGTTTGGAAACGGGAGGGAAACATGCGGGGCAAAAGTTCGCGGGCTTCGGCGAGGATCGCCGAGCGGGGAGGAAAAATCCACGACGCTCCGCCCTGACCCGCAAGCCCCATTATCATCCGCACTCGCGTTTCTCGCCGCCCACCCCGACTCGCCCGACGGGCCGAATTCAATCCGGCTTCTGTTTACTTGCACCTTGAGCGCGGCCCGCAAGTTTTCCGGCCCCGACCGACCCTCCGCCGTGTTCAGCTCCTCCGTGCGGCCGATTCACGCGGAGGGTTTGCCAATTCGCTCCCGGCCCTGCCAACCTGCCTCGTTTTATGCCTTCCGCTTCACGCACGCCCCCACTCGGCGGCTCTTTCTCCCGGCGCTTCACGCACTACTCCGGCATTTTTTTCGACGATTTCGCGACCGACTCCGCTTGGCTCCGCGAAACCGGCCAGCTCCGCCTTCCGCCCCTCGACGGCATCACCGCCCTCATTCTTCGCGGCGAATTCCGTCCGCACCCCGCCGCCGGCGGGCTGGAATCCGCGCCGCCCGAACTCTCCGTTTCGCTCAACGGCGCCTTCCTCCTCACTCTGCGCAACTTCAAACCCGGCCCGTGGGAAATCCGTCTCCCGCTGCCCGCGCCCGCGCCCACCTCCGGCTTCACGCTCGCGCTGCGTCTCGGCGGCACCGGCCTCACCGACACCCTCGCCTGGCTCGGCCGCATCACCGGTCTAGCGCCACTGAAACGCTTCCGCGCCCAGAACAAAAACCGCGCCCTCCGCCTCACCGCCCTTGCCGCCGACACCGGCGAGCTCATCTACGATTTCTCCCGCCGCCACGCGCCGTTCCGCGCCGAGTTCGCCCGCCGCCACGCCCATCTCGGGCTCAACATCGTCGGCTTCCTCACCGCCGATCTCGGCCTGGGCGAATCCGCCCGTTGCATGGTCCGCGCCGCCGATGCCGCCCGCATCCCCACCGCCCTCGTCCCGCTCAAACTCAACTGCAAAAACCGCCTCGGTGACCCCACCTACGCCACCCGCCTCACCGACGCGAATCCCCACGACGTCAACGTCGTCCACCTCGACCCGCCCGCCTCCCGCGACTTGGACCACCACCACGGGAAACATTTCCGTGCCGGTAAATACAACATCGCCTACTTCGCTTGGGAACTCCCCGAGTTTCCCGACGACTGGGTCCCTTCCTTCGATTTTTACGATGAGATCTGGTGCCCCAGCGATTTCGCCCGCGCCGCCATCGCCGAGAAATCTCCGGTCCCCGTTCTCACGTTTCCGCACGCGATCAACGTCCCGGTTCCCGTCGAGCAAATCGCCGCGATCCGCACCCGCCTCGGTCTGCCAGCCCACTCGTTCCTCTTCCTCACCCTCTTCGACCTCAATTCCTACGCCGCCCGCAAAAACCCCCGCGCCGCTCTCGCCGCCTTCCGCGCCTCCGGCCTCGCCACCCCCGCCGCGACCCTCGTCGTCAAGGTCCAGAATCTCGCCGGCAACGAAGCCGATTTTGCCCACCTCCAAGCCCTCGCCGCCGATATCCCCGGCATCCACTTCATCACCGACACGCTCTCCCGCGCCGACATCTACGCGCTGGAATTCGCCTGCGATGTCTTCGTCTCGCTCCACCGTTCCGAAGGCTTCGGTCTCGCGGTCGCCGAATGCATGGCCCTCGGCAAACCTGTGATCTCGACCGACTGGTCCGCCACCGCCGAGTTCGTCACGATTCACAACGGCTGCCCGGTGCGCGCCCCGCTCATCACCCTCACCGAAAACCACGGCCCCTACGCCAAAGGCCAGACTTGGGCCGATCCCGACATCGCCCACGCCGCCGCCCACATGAGGGCGCTCTTCTCCGACCGAGCGCTCTGCGCCCGCCTCGGCACCGCCGCGATCGCGACCATCGCCGAAAAATTTGCCCCCGCCGTCATCGGCGCCCGCTACCGCCGCCGCCTCGAAGCCACCGCCGGCTTCTAAAGAAGTAGGGTGAGGTCTCCGACCCGCTCTTTTCGTCGCCTCGAAAACTTATTTGGCTGCACCCGCCTCTTCCATCACACCGCGCCCCGTAATCCGAATCTCCAGGTTGCGCACGCTGAAACTCACCTTGCGCGGATCTCCGATGTTCGGTTGATCCGGGGGCAAATCAGACTCAAACCGCCACAAGATATCCCCCGGCGGCAATACCACCCCACGGATCCGGACTTCGCGCAGAACCTCAATCGTCGCGCCGGACCACAAGACGGCTCCGTCCACCTTGCTCAGCACGGTCAGCTTCCGATCATCGGCGCTCTTCACATCGAAAACGATGTCCGCCTTCACCGGAAACGCCTGCGGATTCCGAAACACCACGTCGGCATCGCCCCGGCTCCAGCGCCAGTAATCAAACCGCGATCGCTCGGCCTGAAACCACTGTTCTTCTGGAAAAATCGCCTCCACCGTGCGCCCCGTGGCCTCGACGATTCGTAAGGCCCGCGCGCCCTGCAGTTGGAAACTCTCCTGCCCCGGCGGCTTCAAGATATCGCTCGAGCACAGCACCGCCAGATTGCCCAGCACGAGCCACGCCCGCCACCGCCGACCTCGCGGCAACAGCACGTTGAACGCGAGCGTCATGGGCAACAGCACCCGCAGCGCCGCACCCGGATACCCTTCCCACACCGCATCACCCAGCACGACCAGGAGCGCCGCATAGCTCGCACCCAGCCGCCACCACGCGTCGCTCCAGCGCGGCCGCAAGGCAAAGAACAACCATTGCGCCGTCACCGCCACGAGCATCAGCACACTCCAGACGCCGATCGAACCCGCGTCTTCCGTCTTGAAGACCGCCGCCGTCTCGACCCACTTCCTCAGGTAGGCCGCAAACGGCCAGTCAAAGTTTCGCACCCCCGGGTCGCTCCCGCTTCCAAGCCAGAGCCGGAGCGTCACCACCCAAAGCGCGAGCGGGGCCAAGACCAGCAAACCCTGCCCCACCGACCGCGCCCAGCCGCGCCCGTCCCGCCATCTCCCCGGGAGCAGCGCCGCCGCCGCGAGCAAGTTGGTTTCCTTGCCGAGACCCGCCACCCCCAACACGCCCGCCGCCCACCACGTCCGGCCACGCTCATAGAGCATCATCCCCACTGCGATCATCAACAGGCTCGGCCCGTCCACCAACGAACCCCGCACGCTGAAGCACAGACCAAACGAAAATAACACCCCGCCCCAACGGAAAAAATTCTCCCAACTCGTCGCCGGAAACCAGCGTAACAGCACCCCCGCCAGCAAAAACCAACCCACAATGTTCTGCACGGCGTAGATGTGGAGCGCCCTTGCCGGATCCCCGCCACCCAGCCCATACGCCGTCCAAGAAAACAGAATCCTCCGCGCCCGATACGGCATCGAATCCATCGCCTCGTTCAACGCCCGGTTGGTCAGCCACGGCCGCATCGCGATCTGCGCGTAGTATTGCGCGTCGTAACCCTTCGAGCCCGGCTCCTCGTAGTAGTTCATCGCCTTCAACGCCGGCACATACGGCGCCGCGGGCTTCTCCCCAAACATAATCAGATAGGTGAACCCTTTGCCCGGCAGATAAAATTGCGCGCAGATCCAAATGAAAAGCCCCAGCGTCCCGACATACGCCAACTTCAGAGCCAGCGCCGCATTACGTTGGAAAAATGGAATCAGATTGGCCACGAAAACGTCAAAAGGCAGAGCCTCCCCGCACTCGACGCAAGAATGGATTCAACCCTCGCTGCCAAGCCCCCGTCACCCGCCCGACGCTCTCATCCTCACCCAGCAAACGAGCGGCGCACTCTTTTACTACACCAACTTTACTCTCGTCCGCTGGGATTCTCTGGCCTCCGCGGCCGTTCCACGCCTCGCCGCCCGGCACCCGCTCTACGCCGTCCTTTTTCCCCACGAAACCGTCCTCACCCTCAAAACCCACGCCGCCGGCCATTGGGCCCAGATCGGCGCCATTCGCCACGTTACTTTCTGGCAATGGTTGCCGCTCCGGAGCTAGCCGCACCGCTCTCGTCCCGCCGCCCTTGCTTGCGCCGGGGCCGCTGATTCCGGCCGCGCCCCTTTACTCAGCCAGTCTGCGCAGCCAGATCTGCCCGCCGCCGCCGCCGGCGCAGAGCGGCATCCGTTCCCGCAAAAACGCGTTGTGCGTGTTGAAAATCAAGCCGGTAAACAGCTCGATCCGCCACGACCGGTTATACATCAAAAACGCCCGCAGCAGATACAGCTCGTTCCACGATCGCCCCTCGTCGAACCACTCCCGCGGATACTCCAAATTCCCCGTCACATCGTGGATGTGCACCCACACCCCGGGCTTCAGCACCGGCAACACATCGAAAAACAGCCGGTTCACATCGCTGCCCAGTTTGCTCACGTGCGACGAATCAATGAACAGCACATCGCCCGCTTCGAGCTCCGCAAACGTCGTCACCGGCACCTCCTGCACTTTCTTTTCGATCAACGTTACCCGCGCATGATCGTCCGGCTTCAGCAGCGGCCGCAGCCGGCCCATGTCCGGATCGATGAAGGTCAGGCGCATCCGTCCGCCAAAAACAAACTCGTTCAAATCCAGCATCGCCGCCGAACTGAAACCCGAGCCGACCTCGATCACCCGTCGCGCTCCCGTCTCGCGCAGCATCAAAAACAGCATGATTCCGTCATACTGGCCGTACGACGGGTTGTTCAAAAAATACCGCCGCCCTGCCGTCGCCGTTTCCGGAAACGGCTGCTCCGCGTAGGCCTCCGCGAAACGGTGCAACCGCGCCAATTGCTCCGCCTCGTTCAAATCCATGCCCGCAAACGACGGCGCCTCCGGCTCGCGTGAAAAAATCTCCGCCACTTCCGCCCGCGAGGTCTGCGGCGAGTAGAAATGCCCCGGAGGAAACACAAACTCCCGCTCCGCCGCCTCCGCCACCAGCCGCGCGTTGGCCCTCTCCAAATCCGCCACATCACGCCGCAGATCCGCTTTGTCTCCTTCGAGTTCGCCCACGCGGTTTTCCAACCAGCGCACGCGCTTGAACCGCCGCAAAAATTTATCGAACGCCTTCATCGGTAGGGAACCCGGCAGGTTTGGCCGCCGGCCCGTCCCGCGCAATCACGATGTCCGCCGGTTCAACCGCACCCGGCCGGGCCGTTCGCCGCGCACTAAAGGGTTGTCCGGTCCGCAAACAATCTGTCGCATCGCAAAACCACCCTCCGGCATGTCGATTCCGTCACCTGACACCACCTCCGCGCCCCGCTGGTTTGCTTGGTTCGCCGCCGTGGTGCTCCTAGGCTACGGCGTTTTTCTCGGCCGTTCCTTCACCCCCGTCGCCGGCGGCTCCGATTCCTCCGGCTACCTCAACGCCGCCCAACTCCTCGCCCGCGGCCAACTCACCGCGCCCCAGCGCGATTTCGCCGGCCTTTCGGTGAGCACCGCGACGCAGCTCCAACCCCTCGGCTTCATCGCCGAACCCGCCCGCGCCCGCCTCGTCCCCACCTATCCGCTCGGCCTCCCCGCCCATCTCGCCGCCGCCAGCCTGCTCTTCGGCTGGACCGGTGGCCCGCTCCTCGTCGGCGTCAGCGCCACCCTCGCCGCGATGCTTCTCACCTACACCATCGCGCGGGAACTTCGCCTCGCGTGGCCGCTGGCTGCCACCGCCGCCCTGCTCTTTGGCGTGTTCCCGGTCACGATCTTCATCGCGATCCAACCGCTCAGCGATGTCCTCGCGACCACCTGGGTGCTCGCCGCCGTTTACGCCGCCCTGCGCGCACGCACCTCAATCGGCTGGGCCAGCGCCACCGGCGCCGCCCTCGCCGTCGCCGTACTCGTTCGCCCCACCAACATCCTTCTGCTCCCCGCCCTCGTCGTCCTCCTCGCCACCGGCTGGCGCACCCTTGCCGCTGCGGCTATGGGTAGCCTACCCGGTGCGGTCCTCCTACTCGCCACCAACGCCCACCTCTTCGGCTCCGCGTGGCAGATGGGCTACGGCTCCATCTTTGAAGCCTTTTCCGCCGCTTACTTTCACCCGACCGTGCTCCATTTCGGCAAGTGGCTGGGCACCCTGCTTCCGGGCCTTTGCTTCGCTCTCGCCGCGCTCTTTTTCTGCCTCCCGCGCCTCCCGCTGCGCGAACGTCTCGCCGTCGCGCTCTGGTTTTTCGTGCCCGTGCTCTTCTACGCGTTCTACGAGGTTTCGGGGCAGACGTGGTGGTGCCTGCGCTTCATCCTCCCCGCGTTCCCCGCGCTGATCCTCGCCGCGATGGCGACGCTCAACTATTTCATCGGCTCGCATCGCCGTTGGTTGTTCGCGACGGCCGCGGCGTTTAGTCTCTGGTCGCTGGCCCTTTCGACCCTCTGGACCCGCGAGTTCCAGACCCTCCTCACCAAAACCTACGAGCAAGCCTACGCCGACGTTGGCACGTGGGCCCGCACCGAACTCCCCGCCAACACCGTCATCCTGACCAACGCCGACAGCGGCTCCCTCCACTTCTACACGCCCTTCCCGATTCTGCGCTGGGACCAGATGAGCGCCGCCGAATTCTCCGCCCAAGCTACCCACCTAGCCCGCGTCGGCCGCCCGCTGCATCTCGTCACCCTCGTCGCCGAGGAAGCCCACGTCCTCCACGAACGCGTGCCCGCCCGCTGGGAAAAAGTCGCCGTCGTCGCCCAACGCAGCATCTGGCGCTACGTCGCCCCCGCACCATGACCGCCCCGCGCCCCGCCCGCCGCTGGCCGCTCCGTAGCGCCACGCTCGCCGCCGTCGTCCTCTTTCTCGTTCTTGTCGCCCGCTTCTGGCACCCCGTTTACGGCCTCACCGCCCTCATCCAACTCGACGCGCCCAACGACAACCTGAAGATCGCCGCCTTCCGTGAACACCCCGTCTATGTCCACCGTGACACCGGAGGCTACGACGGTCTTTACTACGCGCAGATCGCTTATGATCCGCTGCTCCGCTCGACCGAACTCGCCCCCGCGATCGACAACCTCTCCTACCGCGCCCGCCGCATTTTGCCGCCCGTTGTCGCGTGGCTCCTCGCCGCCGGTCAACCGGCGGCCATTGTCCACGTCTACTCACTTCTTAACGTCGCCGCGTGGCTGGCCCTCGCCGCGCTGCTTTGGCGCATCCTCGCCGTCACCGATTTCCGCGGTACGCTCGCCTGGGCCGGCGTCCTGTTTTCTTGCGGCGCGCTCAGCAGTGTCCGCCTCGCCCTCACCGATTTGCCCATGGCGCTGCTCCTTGCCGCCGGGCTGTTTGCCGCCGAGCGCTCCCGCCCCAAATCCGCCGCAGCCTTCCTCGCCGCCGCTTCCCTGGCCCGCGAGACCGCCCTACTCGGTGCCGCCGGTCTCGTCACGCGGCCTTGGATTTCCCTCCGCAACGTTCTCCTCGCCATCTTCGTCGCCGCGCCACTCTTCGCTTGGGTCGCCTACATTCGCTGGCGCATCGGCCCCGCCGACGCCGGCTGGGCCAACCTCTCGTTACCCGTCTCGGGCCTCGTCGAGAAAACAGCCGCCGCGCTTTCCGATCTGACGCTCCTCGAAGACTCGCTGCTCGCTTGGACCACTCTCGGCGCCGTCGTGGGTATCGCGGTGCAGGCCGCGTTCTTCGCCGCGCGTTGGCGACTATTCGCCGACGCTTGGTGGCGCGTCGGCGCCGCCTACGCCGCGCTCATGCTCACCCTGGGCACCGCCGTCTGGGAAGGCTACCCCGGCGCGTTCACCCGCGTGCTGCTCCCGCTTACCCTTGCCTTCAACGTCCTAGCGCACCGCACGCGCGCCGCCCTCGCCTGGCTTCTTCTCGGGAACCTAGGCATCGCCGCCGGTTTCCTCGTGCTTCGCGATTTCCCCGTCAACACCCGCGAACTCTTCGCCACTCGCGACGCCGGCGTCGCCGCAGTCGTTCAAATCGGCGAAGGCTGGTTCGGCGCCGAGCGCACTGCCAGTCACGTTTGGTCTTGGAGTTCCGGCCGCTCCCAACTCACCATCGGGACTTGGGCCGACTCACCTGCCAACGTCCGCCTCGATTTCGCCCTCCGCGCCCTGGCCCCGCGCACCGTCATTATCCGTCAAAGCGACCGCGAACTCTGGCGCGGCCCCGTCGGCGAAAAGACCGCGCCGCACTCCATCTCCCTTCGCCTCGCCCCCGGCCACACCAACCTCGAATTTTACTCCGAAACCCCGCCAACTTTTGAAAGCCCCCACTCCGGCGCCCGGGCCCTCGCCTTCGCGCTTTATGATCTCCGCCTGAGCATCCTCACTCCGTAGCCGCTTACGATGCCCGCCACCATTCTGCTCGATCTCTCGCACACGAGCCACACCCGCGCCCGCACCGGCATCCAACGCGTGGCCCGCTCCCTCTGGCGCGAACTCGGTCCAGCCGCCGCGCCCGTCACCTTCGATCCCCATCAACGCACGTGGCGCCCCCTCGATCCTTGGGAACTCAAGAATCTCGCCACCGATTCGTTCAGCCGAAAACGCGGCGCCAGCTGGCCCGTGACCGCTCAACTCCGTGGCCACACCCGCCGCCTCCTCGGCCACCAACCTCTCAACGCTCAGCCCTCGGCTCTCAGCCCTTCCGGTCTCCTCTTCCCTGAACTCTTCACCCCCGCCGTCGCTGCCGCGCTCCCCGCCCTCTTCGCCGCGACGACCGGCCCGCGCGTCGCGGTTTTCCACGACGCCATTGCCCTCAAATTCCCCGAACTCACCCCGGCCAAAACCGTCGCCCGTTTTCCCTCCTATCTCCGCGAACTCCTCGCCTTCGACGGCATCGCCGCCAACTCCGAAGACTCCCGCGCCACGCTTGTGTCCTACTGGGAATGGCTCGGCATCCCCCCATCATCCCGCCCCGCCGTCACCGTCATCCCCCTCGGTATCGACCCCGTTTGTCATCTAATGGATGACAAACCCCTCGAGCTGGCTGCGGAGAAATCGAAAAGCCGAATTCGAGAATCCGAAATCCCCACCATCCTTTCCGTTGGCTCGCTCGAAGGCCGCAAAAACCACCTCGCCCTCCTCGATGCCTGCGAATCCCTTTGGTCCACCGGCGGGAACTTTGAACTCCACCTCGTCGGCTTGGCACAATCGCAGACCGGTCGCGCCGCCCTCGCCCGCGTCCACTCCCTGCAAGCCTCCGGTCGCCCACTCCGCCACTCCGGCGCCGTCACCGATGCCGCACTGGCCGCCGCCTACACCGCCTGCGCATTCACCGTTTACCCATCACTCATCGAGGGCTTCGGCCTGCCTGTTTTAGAAAGCCTCGCTTACCGCAAACCCTGTATCTGCTCCGCGCACGGCGCGCTCGGTGAAGCCACCCGCGGAGGCGGCTGCATCGCCCTCGACCGCGTCGACGCCCCTTCTATCGCCCACGCGATTTCCCGGCTGCTTTCGACCCCATCCGCTCTCGCCGCCCTAGCCGACGCCGCCCGCGCCCGCCGTTTCCGCACGTGGTCCGACTACGCCCGCGACCTCGCCACTTGGCTCACGACCCTCGATCGCCGAGTCTAAGCCGAGGTCGACAACTGACGCGCTCGATACTCCGCGCCAAACTGCAACGATTCCATTCACCAGCCGTTCGAAACTCGCATCGGGTCATTCGCCAAATTTCGTTGGGGCGGTGGGCGCACCTGGCGAACCCATACCACCCCCGTCGTCAATAGCATCAACGGTTGGAACGATCCCGAAATACGGGACGGCATCTATCTGATCGGGTCCGCCTTCGTGGCCAGCGCTCAAGTCGGAGTCTTTTGCCTTTGGTGCGAGTAGCTTGGATGCAGCCCTGCTCATCGCCCTTGAGCCTAGCGCTTACACGGCGCTCGTCACGGGCATCGGCGCCATCACCGGTCTCACCATGGTGGAAGTTTACAAAGCAAACTGAGAGCTCACGCGGCAAACCAAAATGCCATCAGCGATGGCACTCCGAGCGTCTTTGCGTTTGCCAATCCCAACCCACCGCGCAGCCTAATACAAACGACATGGCGCTCTCATTCTTCAGCAAAAACAAAAAGGCCGTTCAAAACCGCTTTCGCGACGATTACGCGACGAAGATGCGGCTAAAATACGACCCCTACTATCACGCCATGGAGTCCCAACACGGGACCAACGTGCGCCTCGACGGCCGCGATATGATCATGCTGTCGAGTAATGACTATCTCGGGCTATCATTTCACCCCAAAGTCATCGAAGCCGGCCGGGCCGCCCTGCTCAAATGGGGCACCTCCACCACCGGAGCTCGCATCTCCAACGGTTCACGCGCTTTCCACATCGAACTCGAAGAGAAACTCGCCGACTTCCTCGGCCGCGAAGCCTGCCACGTGCATTCGGCCGGCTACCTTTCCTGCATCTCCAGCGTTGCCGGTTTCGCCCAAAAAGGGGACATCATTTTCGCCGACAAAAACATCCACTCGTGCCTTTGGGAAGGCATCCAACTCTCCCGGGCCACCGTGGAACGTTTCTCGCACAACAGCCCCGACGATTTCCGCGAAGTCGCGGCCGCCGCGTCCTCGAGCGATGCGCCAAAGCTCCTCGTGATCGAGGGGGTTTACTCGATGGAGGGCCACATTGCCCGCCTGCCCGAACTCACAGAAATCGCCGAAGAACATAGCTGCTTTACCGTCCTCGACGATGCCCACGGCTTCGGCGTGCTCGGCCGGCACGGACGAGGCACCGTCGATCACTTCGGCCTCAACGACAAAGTCGACGTGATCTGCGGCAGCCTGTCGAAGTCTCTCGCCAGCACCGGAGGCTTCATCGCTTCGTCGCGGGATGCCATTGAGTTTCTACGCACCAGCGGCAAACAGACCGTCTTCAGTGCGGCCATCAGCCCCGCCGCCGCCGCGTGCGCCCAAGCCTCGCTGGAAATCATGCAGCAGGAGCGGGAACATCACGACCGCCTTTGGGCGAATACAAAAAAATATCGGGCCATTCTCAAAAACCTCGGCCTCGACACTTGGGGCAGCGAAACCCCCGCAACCCCGATTGTGCTCGGTTCGAAGGAACGAGTTTACCCTTTCTGGAAAGCCCTGCTCGAGAAAGGCGTCTTCACCGTCATGTCCATCGCGCCAGCGGTGCCCATCGGCAAGGACCTCATCCGCACCGCAATTTCCGCAATGCACACCGACGAACAGCTCGATAAGATCGCCGACGCGATGGCCTACGCCGTCAAGAAGCTCTGAGCCCTTCGGGCAGAGCGGCCCGAAGCGTCTCTGCTGCGGCCGCCCAAGTCGGTAGCTTTCGGCTCCTCGCCTCGTTTCGCACTCGGACCGCGAGTTCGTCGTCGGTCAGCACGCGGCGCAGCACCTCAGTCCACGCCGCCCGATCGTTGGTCGTGACCGGCCAACAACCGCCGCCTTTCGCGTTCTCGAGCAACACCGGCAAATCGCTACAGACGCACGGCACGCCTTGCCAAAGCGACTCCAACAGGGGAAGTCCGCAGCCCTCCGCGATCGTCGGGAAAACACTCGCCCGAGCGTCGGCGTATAATCTCGCCACCACGGCATCACTCGCCGCCGCGTGGTGGCGCAGGCCCGGAAATTTTTTGGCCATCGCCTTCACTCGTTTCTCCAGCGGACGACCGAAATGAGGATTCACCCGACCAACGAGATTTAATTCAAAATCTAAACCTTCGCGCCAAAGCGTCTCCGCCACATCCAGCAGAAGTGCCTGATTCTTTCTCGGCTCCAAAATCCCCACCGAGAGCAATGACTTCGACCGCACCGCCTCTACCCGCCCAGTCACCCGCGGCGCACGATCCGCGTCCGCCCCGAGCGCGAGCACATCCAACGGCGGCACCTGTTCAAGTCCTTGCCACCGCCAAAACCCCGAAAGCTCGGCGCAACTCGCGGCCGACACGGCCCACACCCGATCGAACTGCGCCAGTAATTTCATGTAACTCGGATGCCGCGCCACACTCTGCGGCCAAGTGATCTCTGGCCACTTGAGCGGGATGGCATCATGGAACACCGCAGCGACACGACCGGACCGGGCGGCCAGAAACGCGGAGAACCCAGGCCTCTCTTCCTCTGAAAAAAGCTCGGCGGTAAAGAACCAGTCTCCGGCCGACATTCTCCGATCCCAATTCGTCCAACTCACCTCGCGCACCGAATCACCCAACTCGTCCGCCAACCGCGCGCTCACGCGCAACAAACCGGAGGGATGTCCGGCTCCGCCCGATTTCGTGACGTCGAAAAAAATCATACCGATTTCTTCGCCACCCCTTGCTCGAAGGCCTCGAGCAAACGCGCCGCATTGCGATGCGCGTCAAAATTTTCCTCCACCCAACGTCGCGCCTGGCTCCGCACCTGCTCGGCGACCGCGTCGTCGTTTGATAGCCGGCGCAGGACCGCCACCCATTGCGCAGTCGCTTCCACCGGCACGACAAAACCGCTGACCCCGTCCGTGATTGCTTCAGTCGTCCCGGCGGTCGGCGAGGTCACGACCACCACTCCGCACGACATCGCTTCAGGAATCACATTCGGCAAGCCGTCCCGGTCGCCGCTGGCCGCGATCACACCCGTATGCAGCAACACATCGGCCCACTCGAATTGCTCCCACACGTGATGCTGGGCCAAGTGCCCGCAGAACGTCACCTCGGCCGCGATCCCCAAACCGCCGGCCAGTTTTTCCAGCGCCGGCCGGAGCGGTCCATCGCCCACGATCCGCGCGTGAAACGGCATGCCTGCGGCCCGGAGTGCAGCGTAAATCCGCAACTGATGATCCAGCCCTTTCTTTTCCACCAGCCGCGCCACACAGATCAAATGCAGGGGCTCCCTCGAGGCGCGTAATCGTTTCACGGTCGGCATCTGGTCCAAACCTCTGCGGATGCGAACCACTCTCTCCGCCGGGATGCCCAACTTGATCAACGCTGTCCGACCCATTTCCGTCGAGGTGTGGACAAACGCGGCATGCTCCAGTTTGTCGCGCAGCCACCAGTCGCCTCCGTGCTCAAAAAGATCATACGCATGAGCGGCGGCGCTGAAACGATGCCCGTCGATTCGCCAAAGCAGCCATGCCGCCGTCGCCGGCGCCCCACCCCACGCCGCGTGCACCAGCGTCGGTGGATTCCGCCGAAAATCACCGGCGAAAAGGCAGGCAAATCCGGCGCCCAGCATGTTCTCCCAAAAATTAATCCACGACGGGGGCCGTCGGGTGAAAAGACCATGCACCACCTGACGTAACACCTCGGGCCGGCGCGCGCCTTCGTAGGGAATCATCCAAAAAAGAGTCAGCAACCGCCACTTGTTGAATCGGGCCACGGGCAGACCGCGAAACGAATCCAGCCCGCCCCACAAAGAGTAGAGCCGCAGCTGCACGCCCTGCGCGCGCATCGCAATGATCTCCCGCTGCAAAAACGTTTCCGTGCGCTTCGGAAAGGTCGTGAACAGATAGGCGATTACCGGTTTGGGTGCAGGCAAGATGGCGCAACGCTAGAGCCCCCAGCGCCCGCCGGCCAAGCGCATTGCGCGCGGGCGTACGCCCCGATCATTCGGCCACTTTCATCGCAAGGCCATGGTCGTTAACCGGCGGGAACACCCGGCGTTTCAACTTTGTCCGGGCCACGCTATTGGCTAGCTCCACGATCTCCTCGATCAGAAGCGTCGGGTCTTCATCGTAGCGCAGCTGCACAAAACTTTCCTTCACCTTCGCATAAGCAGCCGGATCGCCGATCCAGGTGTCGATGATACGGGCGAAATCACCGGCGCTCTCGATCTTCTCCGAGGCGGCACCGTTGCGGAAAAATTTCCAAGTCAGTTGCTCCTGCGGCATGATGCCATGGAAAGCGTTGAAGATTATCGGGCACCGGAAATGAAGCGCTTTGGCGCACGTCGTCGTGCCGCCACGCGTCACGATCACATCGCTGGCCTGGATGAGCAGATGGACCACTTCCGAATAACCTTCGATGTGGCAGTTAAATTCCGGATGATTAGCGCGCCAGTGGACCAACTCGTTGTAGGACTCCTTGTTCTTTCCGCAGATCACGATGGCCTGCACCCGGTCGGCGTGCTTCACCAAAGCCGGCAAAAGCTGCAGATGCTGGTTCGCGCCGTTTCCACCCGTCGCGAGAAAGACCGTGAAGAGATCAGGCCGCAGGCCAAAACGTTTCACGCGCAAGGCGCCGCGTTCCTCCGGCGCGATCGTCTCGAGCACCGAACGCGGCAACATCAGATTGCCCCGCACCCGCGATTTCTCCGGTGCGATCCCGGATTTTACGGCAAAATCGCGCGCGGTCGGCGTGCGGGAAAAATAAAGGTCCGCCGAGGGCTCGATCCAATTTCTCGAATAGCCCCAACCGCCGGAAAACTCCCCGCAATAAGTCACGCAGCGCACGCGATCCGCCCCGAGGGTGGCCCGAGCCAATTGAAAGTAACCCCGATTTAGACAATCATGAACACTGAAAATCAGGTGGGGTTGGTACTCGCGCAGAACCTCAAGAAAGTAAGTGCGGCCAAAGATCACGTCTCGGCGGTTGATGTAACTCAACAGTTCCACGAACGCGTAAAACCCATTGTGCAGCCACGGAGCCACTTTTTGGATTTTGTTGTAGAACCCGACTCCCGCGCGGTTCAGCACGGAGGATTTTTCAAGCATCTGCTCGATCCGCACATCGACCTGATGCTGGTAAAGCTGAAAACACCATTCGGCAAAAGCCTCCGCCCGTGCATCGTGGCCGCCGCCAGTCGACGAAGTGAGGATGAGAATGCGAACCTTCGACATGGATCAGGATGAGCAGTGAGCCGAGCAAACCCGCGCCGCCGCGTCAATTCGTCCTAATTGCCGGCTGCCCCAGCATCGAATCAACCCTGGAGCGCGGGCGTTCAACGAGCTTGTTTAAAAACAATGCTGACGTTGGCGCCGCCGAAGCCACTGACGTTGTTGAGAGCTACCTTGGGCTGGGCCGCCAAGGTTGATCGGATGATGTTCAAACCCGCACACTCCGGGTCGAGCTGGGTAATGTGCGCCGAACCCGGCATAAATCCGTCCCGCACGGCCAAGGCGCAAAAGCCGCTCTCCATCGCGCCGGCAAGCGAGAGCCCATGCCCCGTCAAAGCCTTGGTGCTGCTGATCGCCGGACGCATCCCGGACGGATTGAACACTGCCCGCAGCGCCTTCGCCTCCGACGCATCACCGATCGGCGTGGAGGTCGCGTGAGCGTTCACATAGTCCACGTCCTCAGGCGCAGTGCCCGTCACCCGCAACGCATTCGCCATCGCCGCGCGCAACCCCAAGCCCTCCGGATGTGAAATCGCAACATTATGCCCGTCGGAAGCTTGGGCCCATCCTGCGACCTCGCAATAAGGTGTCACCCCACGACGAATGACTTCCTCCTCCGTTTCGAGCACCAGTACGACGCCGCCACCGGTGCCCACAAATCCATCACGTCCCGTGTCGAAAGGCCGTGAGGCAATCGAAGGATTCGTCGACAAAGACAAGGCCCGCATTCCAGCAAACGGTAAAATCGCGTCCATATTCCCGTCCTCCGCACCCACGACAAACATCCGCTTTTGCCGACCAGTCACCAAGTCGTCATAGGCAAATCCGAGAGCATGAGAGGAAGAGGCACACGCCGACGCGAATCCACAGGATGAGCCCTTGATTTTGAAATGGGCCACGAGGTTAAACTGCACCGTCCCGGAGATCGAAGCCACAATCCCGAGAGGTGGACACCGCATCACCCCCTGCTTGTGCATCCGCTCCAACATGTGTCCCATTAAAAATGGCGATCCCCCTGAAGCCGCGTAAAGACCCGTCGCTTCATTGGAAACCTCCGCATCACCAAGTTTCGCATCGGCAATCGCCTGCTGCATGGCGCACCACGCGTAAACCACATGCGGAGACATTCCGCGCAACACCTCGCGCTTGATCACGATGCCCGCCGGAAAAGTCCAATCCTCTACATCGACCGAATCAGTGAAAAAATCCTTAACCGGAGCCGCTACTTTGACCGGAATCTCAGAGTTCTGAAACGGAGCATAAAGCTCTAATCCATGACGCAACTCGCGCAGGCTCTTTGTAACTGTAGCAGCGTCGTTACCAATACTGGTGATAAAGCCGAGACCGGTAATGAATACTCTGGGCATGCGTGGTGCGAGGTAGGTTGCGAGGAGCGCAGAGACCGGCAAAAGAGATTGGCGTTTGCGCGGACGTTAAAGAATGGAGGGAATTTTTGAGGAAATTCGACTGCGGTCAACGCGAGAGATGGCTGGTTTCCGAGGGTTCGTCGGACCATCGACGGCTCACTCGGGAAGACCCGCTGGATTACCCACAAAAATGGCGGCTCTAAAGCCGCCATTCCATAAACCAAACGATCCAAATCAGGCGTTAACTGCCACCCGCAGCGGCGAGGTCGCCGCGACCGCGCCCGGTTTGGGCGTCGTGTGGCCATTTATCTCCGTAACCGGGGGCGGCATTACCGCCTCGGCATAACCAAAGGTGAGCGTGATTTCTTCGGCGATTGCCGCCTTCTCCTGGCCTACCCGAATCGCACCTTCAAACGTCGCCAAAGGCATTTTCATCCGCTTCGGCTTGATCGAAAGCGTGAGAATATCGCCGGGACGGCAAACCCGATGCGCCCTGACGCCCTCGCAACCGGTGAAGTAAATTAGCGACGAGCTGATCACCTTGCCGGGTTCCGGTGCCGCGCCTTCCAAAAGATAGAGCACCGCCAACTGACCCAATGCCTCAAGCATGATCGACGCCGGCATCACGGGGTTGTTCTTAAAATGTCCTTGGAGAAAGAATTCTTGGCCGGTTATTTTATATTTACCGTTTGCCCCGCTGGAACTTACCGACGCCTCATTCAGGAACAGGAACGGGGGCTGGATCGGCATCACCGCAGCAATTTGCTCGATCGGGATAAACTTAGTCGGTTTCGGCAAAGCCAATCCCCGAATTTTGCAATCAATGAAGGTCTTCACGTCACCCACCGTGCGCAGATTCCTTAGTTCGTCATTATTGATCGAAAGTTGGAGCACGTCTTCGACCAAAATCACAATTTCCATCATCGTGAGGGAATCGATCCCTAGGTCTTCAATCAGCCGGAGATCATCATCCGCGTCTTTTAACTTAATCCGCAGATCAGGCTCAACAAAGCGTTCGACGATTCCGATCACGACGGCCGGAACATGCTCGGGGTTTCCCGTCTTTCGGAACTGCACCGCGGATTCAAAGGCGGACGGTGAACAACGTTTAAGCGCCTCACGTAGTGCCGATTCGTCTTCGGGGGCGAAGGATTTCGATGGCGACAAAAATGGCTTACTGCTCCCAAGGATCGGTTGAACTACGTCTGGCATTGTCCCTCGGTTTTAGATTCGGGGGCTTGAAAGTAAACTCCAATTTATAGCTCGGTCCGCCGGAGATTTCCGCCAAACAACGGCCCTCTCGGACTTTTCGCTTGGGTTCATCGGCGCACTTGCCAGCGCAAGGCCAACGCCCAATAGGTTGGCCTGCCCGGATGACTTCGGGCCGTCCTTTTGCAATTTCCGCGCATGAGCGTTCCTGCCTCCGTTCCCTCCGTTTTTCTCATTACTCATGAATTTTACCCCGTGCGCGGCGGTATCGCGACGTTCACTGAAGAAATTGCCCGGGCCTCGGCAAGTTTAGGTTACGAAACCGAGGTTTGGGCTCAATCCGCCGAGCCCGATAAAGAGAAAGTCTGGCCGTTCCGGCTGCGGCGGCTGCCTCTTAAGGGCACGCATGATCTAAGGTGCCAAGTTCAACTCGCCCGAGAATTCATCCGGGCACGTCGGCGGTTGCGTTACGCCACCGTCTACCTCCCCGAGCCGGGCCCGATGTTGACCATGATGCTGCTTCAATTCTTCCGGGCCTTCCGCCCAAAGCAATTGGTGCTCACCTTCCATGGCTCCGAAATCTTGAAATTCGCCGGCAGCCCCATCCGGCGCGCCCTCGCGGGTCGGTTAATCCGACATGCCACGCGCGTGAGCACTCTGACCAACTACACGCAGGAGCTTCTCCTCACCCATTTTCCGGAAGCCGCCGACAAGGTCGTGCTGACGCCCGGCGCCCTTCGCTCGGATTTTGCCGTCGTTCCCCTCAAGTCCGACGCCCCTCGCGCCAAAATCGTCGTGCTCACGGTCGGCCGCATCCATCCCCGCAAGGGCCAATTGTTCACGCTTCAAGCCCTACAACTGCTCCCCGCTTCCGACCGGGCTCGCCTCGAATACTGGATCGTGGGCGGCCAGAGCAAAGGCCGCTACGAGCAGGCGATTCGCCAAGCCGCTACCGCCACCCCCGATCTCACCGTTCGTTTTCTTGGGAATATCCCCGACGAAGAACTCACCACCCTTTACGATCGCGCCGATATCTTTGCGATGACGAGCATCAATCACGCCCGCAGCGTTGAGGGCTTTGGCCTCGTCTATCTCGAGGCTGCCGCTCACGGGCTTCCCGTGGTCGCGCACAACGTCGGCGGGGTGGCCGAAGCGGTGCAAGATGGCGTGACCGGTCTGCTCGTGCCGCCCCATCGACCCGCGCAACTTGCCGCCGCCTTTGAGAAACTGATCCACGATCCGGCCCTGCGCCAACGTCTCGGCACCGCCGGTCGCGAATGGGCTAGGCGCAATTGTTGGATCGAGTCCGCCGAGGCCCTTTTCGGCGCCAACCCCGCCGTCGACGAACCGGCCGAATCAACCGCCTCTTTTCCGGCCGAACACCCATGATTGTCTCTCGCTCCCAAGTCACCGTTCGCTACGCCGAGACCGACATGATGGGCATTGTTTACCACGCGAATTATCTCCCCTGGTTTGAGATCGGCCGCACCACCCTGCTTAAAGAACTCGGCCTCCCCTATCGTCAGCTCGAGGCCGAGGGCTACCGCCTGCCTGTGCTCGAAATTTCCGCCAAATATTCCCGCCCCGCCCTTTACGACGACGTTCTCACTATCGTCACCTATCTGCGCGAAAAACCACTTCTTCGGATTCATTTGGATTACGAAGTTTTCCGGGGCGAAGAACTCCTCGCCACCGGTCAATCCGCTCATGCGTTCATCGATCTTCAGGGCCGGCCCGTGCGCCCGCCCGCCAACATCGTCGCCGTGATGACCGCGGCGTTTAAGGCCTAGCGTCTCCGTATTCCGCGACCACCGTCACATCCGTTTCCGCCGCGCGCGCCGGCTTCAGCAGCGCACTCGCCCGAGACTCGCCGCCTAGCGTCCGCACCGCCCACACCGCGTGCGCCCGCACCAAGGCCGACTCATGCCGCGCGAGCATCACCAACGGTTCCAAGAGGCTCACGTCGCCCGAATTCCCCGCGACGATACACGCATTCCGCAACAGCCCCGCGAGTTTCACCCGCTTGATCGGGGTCTTCCGAAAAACTTCCGCAAACCGCGCCGGCGTCAGCGCCAAAATCTCCCGCACGCTCAATTCCGCCAATTCCCGCCTCGCCACCAGCAACACCTCCCGCCCCGCCACCGCGAACCGGTTCCAGGGACACACCTCCAAGCACACGTCACATCCATAGATCCGGTTCCCGATTCCCGCCCGCAGCTCCCGCGGAATAATCCCTTTGTTCTCGATCGTCTGATACGAAACACACCGCCGCGCATCCACCACCCCCGGAGCCGCAAACGCCTCCGTCGGGCACGCGTCCAAACACCGCGTGCACTTCCCGCAGAGCAGCCCCACATCCGCAAAATCACTCGCCTGCTTCCGCACCGGCGCGTCGGGAAAAAATTCCTGCCGGGTCAAAATCGTCGCCAGAAACAACCAGTTCCCGTGCCGCCGCGAGATCAACATCGCGTTCTTCCCGATGAACCCGAGTCCCGCCTTCGCCGCCCACCCCCGTTCGAGCACCGGGCCGGTATCGACATACGCCCGCATGTCTTCCCGCGTCGCGCCATACATCTCCCCGATCACTTTCCCGGCCGCGATCAGGCCCACTTTCATCGTGTCGTGATAATCCTCGTGCAACGCATACCGCGCCCACGTCGCACGTTGGGGTTCAGCCTCACCGGCCTCTCGCCCTTCACCCTTCGCGCCTCGCCCGGCGTCCGCATAGCTGACGCCCAACATTATCACCGAGCGCGCCTCGGCCAAAACCAGCTCCGGCTTCAACCGTTTCTCCGCCGTCCGTTCCATCCACTGCATATCCGCGTGGTGCCCCGCCTCAAACCATGCCTTCAACCGGTCTCCGCCTAACTCCGCCAACGTCGCGAACCGCACCTCGTCGAATCCGAGCGCGACCAACCGTCGCCGCAATAGTTCCTGCCGCCCTCGCGCCTCCGTCTCCCCGCTCTGGCCTTCGCTCACACTCACGCTCGCGGCACCCGCCTGTTTTCCCGTTGCGCAAAATCTTCCGCGTCTCGCCACCACACCCTCAGCACGTGCAGAACGATGTCCCCGAGCGGTCGCCCATCCGTCAAAATCACACTGCCCGCCGCCCGGTAAATCGGTTCCCGCTCGGCGAACAACGTTCTGATCCGCACCTCCGGATCTTCCACATTGAGCAAGGGCCGATTCTTCTGCCGCGCCGTCCGCGCGAGTATCGTCTCTACTGAAGCGTGCAGGCACACGACGACACCGCGCGCCTTGAGCGCCGCCAACATCCCCGGTTGCACCACCAGCCCGCCGCCGCACGCGATCACCGTTCTCGTCGTCGGATGCCCGCCTTCGACAAACTCCCGCTCCATCAGCCGAAACCCCGGCTCCCCGTGCTCCGCAAAAATCGCCGGGATTCCCTTCCCTTGCTTCCGCTCGATCTCATGGTCGCTGTCCACGCACGTGAAGCCCACCCGCTGCGCCACGGCCCGCCCCACGGTCGTTTTTCCCGTGCCCATGAATCCCACCAGATAGAGATTAACTTCCTCCGCTTTCATCGCGTTGCCCGCGCAAGCAATCGCCCACCCTCGCCGTTGCCAACGCCCAAAATGCTGTCGCCCTCCCTCGCGCTGCTCCCAAAACTTTCCCCATGTCCACCCGCCCCGACTCCCTCTTTGCCAGCGACAACACCGCCGGCCTCTGCCCCGAGGCGCTCGCCGCCCTCACCGCCGCCAACTCCGGCTCCGCGCCGTCTTACGGCTCCGACCCCACGACCGACCGCGCCCAAGATCTCTTCCGTCAGATTTTCGAGACCGACTGCGAAACCTTCTTTGTCTTCAACGGCACCGCCGCCAACGCCCTCGCCCTCTCCGCCCTCTGCCAACGCCACCAAAGCGTCCTCTGTCACGAGGTCGCCCACATCGACACCGACGAATGCGGCGCGCCGGAATTTTTCACCGGCGGGAGCAAACTCCTCCCCTTACCCGGCCCCGCCGCCAAGCTCACGCCCACCACCGTCGCCTCCGCCCTCACCCGCGGCCACGGCGTCCACTTCCCCAAACCCGGCGCCCTCTCCCTCACCCAGTCCACCGAGCACGGCACCCTTTACGCGCCCAACGAAATCCGCGCACTCGCCGACCTCGCCCACGCCCACGGCCTTTCCGTCCACCTGGATGGCGCTCGCTTCGCCAACGCCTGCGCCGCCTCCGCCCTCGCCGGCCACTCCCCCGCCGACCTCACCTGGCGCGCCGGCGTCGATGTCCTTTGTTTCGGCGGCACCAAGAACGGTCTGCTCTCCGCCGAGGCCGTCGTCTTTTTCAACCCCGCCCTCGCGCGCGACTTCGCCTACCGCGTCAAACAAACCGGCCAACTCGCCTCCAAACAACGCTTCGCCAGCGCCCAATGGTGCGCCGTGCTCGAATCAGGCGCCTGGCTCCGCCACGCCGCCCACGCCAACACCCACGCCCAAAAGCTCGCCGCCGCCCTTCGCCTTCTCCCCGGCGTCACGCTGCTCTGCGAGCCGCAGGTCAACGCCGTCTTCGCCCAACTTCCACCCGCCGCCGCCTCCGCTCTCCACGCGCAGGGCTGGCACTTTTATCCTTTCATCGGCGAACACGGCTATCGCCTCATGTGTTCGTGGGCCACCACCGACGCCGACCTCACCCGTTTCCTCGCGGATTTAAATTC
>CAMCWW010000056.1:0-25122 GCA_945882935.1 Opitutus sp. GAS368 | reverse complement strand
CGCGCCGTCAATTCCGTGCCGGGCACTCTTGTAATCAGGGCAGAATATGAACAACCCCTTGTGAGTGAAATTGCCGGCCGGGTCATTGAGAAAGACTTTAATCTCGACCCCGGCAAGCAGGTGAAAAAGGGCGATGTGTTATGCCGCATCGATAGAACCGATACCCAAATTGAAATCGAGAATATCGAAAGCGAAGAGAGCGCCTTGAAACGCCGCATCGAAGTCGGTTCGCTGACCGAGCTCGAGCGTCAAACGGCTCGTGAGGCCCTAGACCAATATGAACGCATGTATAAACTAGGTAGTGTCTCTGAAGCCGATATCATTAAACAAAGGCGCGCTTACAAGGCCATGGAAATTAAGGTCGAAAACGACAAGATATCCAGCCAGGCCTCGTTAAGCAGTTACATAAATCAGCTTAAAGTGAAACGCCGTATCGTCGAGAAAATGACGATCACGGCGCAGTTTGACGGCGTGGTTTCTGCGGTCTTTGTGCATCCTGGTGCTTTGATCAACGCGAACACCTCCTTGGCGACACTGATCACCATCAACCGCGTCGTTGAAGCGAAGATCAGCCAAGAAAACTTCGCTGGCATCGCGCTCGGTCAAAACGCTATCGTGCGTTTCCTTGGCCACGAGGAGGACATTTACGACGCCAAGATCGTCAAGATTATGCCAACCGCCGAAGCCGACACCCAACGCTATATTGTGCATCTTGATGTGAACGTTAAGGGCCGTAACGAACTGCTTGTACCCGGTCTCACCGGTGAAGCTAGCATTGTGGTGGGCGAGCGCGATGCCGAAGCCCTTGTGCCGCGCCGCGCGGTTTTTGGTAATGGTATCTACGTCGTCGAAGACGGTCGCGTGAAACGTCGCAAAGTGGAGCTTGGTTATGTCAGCCTCAACATCGTCGAAGTCATCAAAGGCCTGAAAGCCGGTGAATTGGTGATCGTGGACGACATCGACAAATACCGAGAGGGCGACCGTGTTAAAACCGAGGTTATCAAATAAGCGTATTTTCGCAGTCGTTTCGTAATTTTTTGTTCTGATGTCGCCCAACCTTCGCATCGCTCTGCGTTTTCTCACGGCGAAGAAACGCGCCATGCTCATGAGCCTCTCCTGCACCGTGCTCGGTGTGGGTCTCTTCGTGCTGACTCAGGCCACGACGAGCGGATTTGAGGAGTTTTTTATCAAGACCATCCTCGGCACCGACGGCGCGATGCGCGTTGAGGATAAGATCCAAGACACGCTGCGTCAGATGACGGCCGGTGGTGGCTCGGATTTTCAAATCAGCCAACGCCAAGGGCTGAAATACATCGAAGGCATAGAAGAGCCGAAACTTATCATTAACGCGCTAAAAGATTTTTCTAATGTTTCGGGCGCCGCGCCGGTGTTGCGTGGATCGGTCTTGGTGCGCGCCGATTTCAAAAATGAATCGGCGCAGGTATTCGGCATTCACTTAGAGGATCAACTAAAAGTCTCCGATCTCGGGCGCCAGATCGTGCAGGGTGACGTCGCGACGTTTCGCGAACAGCCCGCCGGTGCACTCATGGGTCGGGTGTTGGCCGATCGCTTACAACTTTCTACGGGCAGTTCCTTCATTCTCGAAGCGCAAGGTCAGCGCCTGCGCTATACCGTAAGCGCCCTTTACGAAACGGGCGTGGCCGACATAGATAAGATGCGCGTCTATGTTCACATGAGCGAGGCGCGTTCGCTGCTGAAAAAACCCAGCGGAGTCTCGTTCGTGCAAGTGAATTTGTTTGAGAAGGATCGTGCCCCTCAAAACGCCCTGCAAATGCAAGAGGTGCTCAAGCACAGCGCCAAGCCTTGGCAGGAACGTGAAAAATCATGGCTCTCGACTTTTCGTGCGCTGCGGATTTCTTCCGCGATCACGGTCTCAGTGTTTACACTCATTGCTGGTTTGGCGATGTTTAACACTTTGGCCATGATAGTCCTCGAAAAGACAAAAGACATCGCAATCCTCCGGTCGATGGGCTATGAACGTCGTGACATCACGCAAATTTTTCTTTGGCAGGCGGGCATCGTGTTGACGATTGGGGCTCTCCTAGGATGCATCGTGGGGGCCTTGTCGACTCTCGGAGTTTCCCATATGCCGCTGCCCATCAGTGGCATATTCAAGACGGAGACATTCGTTGTTTCGTGGAACGGCTGGCACTATGTGGAGGCGATCACGACCGCAGCGTTGATGGTTATGATCGCTAGTTTGATTCCTGCGCGGCGTGCTGCGAGGTTAGAGCCCGGCGACATCGTTCGTGGAACTGCCCAATAATTACTATTTCTGCTATGGCTTTTATTAATGAGCTAGCACTTCGATGCGACGGATTGCACCGGTATCTCGGGCAGGATGATGCTCGGGTTCATGTTTTAAAGGGCGTATCGTTTGCAGCGCGCCGTGGCGAAGTCTATGCGATAGTTGGCCCGTCTGGTTGTGGTAAATCGACGTTGCTTTACTTGCTTGGCCTATTGGATCGCCCGGACGGTGGAGAGATTGAAATTAATGGGCAATTGATGTCCACGTCCGACGATGCCGCTAGGACTGCCGCCCGAGGTGAACATATCGGGTTCGTTTTTCAGTTTCACTTCTTGATGATGGAGTTTTCAGCGCTCGACAACGTCATGATGCCGATGCGCAAGCTCGGTCGTTTATCCCAGCAAGAGATGGTGGAACGCGCCCATTCTTTGCTTTCGTCGGTGGGACTGGGCGATAAAACCCATCGGCTGGGCACGCAGTTGTCGGGTGGTGAACAGCAGCGTGTTGCGGTCGCTCGGGCTCTCGCAAATCAGCCGTCAATTATTCTGGCAGATGAACCGACGGGAAACCTTGATGTGAAAAACTCAGGTTTGGTTTTCGACCTGTTGACTCGTCTCGCGAAGGAGAATGGACAGGCCGTTATCTTAGTAACCCATAATCCTGAAATAGCCGCACGTTGCGATTTTACTCGGCCGATGCGCGACGGTCTTTTTGCGTAAATCCAGTAGGCGGCAAAGGCCCATCGTTCTGGTTTTTAAAGATACCCCTTGGGTCATGTCTGGTGAATAAACTGGTGTAAGGTAGCCACTAAACCGATGTGTAGCGCTTGCCGTCCGCGTGGCATCAAGTTTGCATGACCCTAGTTTAAAACAATCAAAGTTTTTTCTGGGCGACGGTGGCTGGGGCGCGATAAAAATCAAGGCCCACCGGGAAGCTAGGCGGGACGCGACGGCGCGACGGCGCGGCTGCAGATGGAATGTGACGGCACCTTGCATTTAAGGATCGAGGGGATGCTCTGGATCGTGCGGTCCGGGGCGCTTTTGCGGGATCTATCGGCGGTGTTCACGCTGCCCAGTTTTCGGGGGCCACCTCAGACGCGCTTAAATTAGTTTTCTTCCGCGATTCTTGTTCGTCGCTTATTAAGAACCAGAAACGGAGCAAACAGGAATTTTTAGTTTACAATAGAAAGTGCTCTCTCTCTTTCTGGGGCGATTATGCCGATAACCACATCCTCCCTGGAGCAGTCTCCAGACCATGCCACAACCCCGGGTTGCGCATGGTTCGGATCGAGCGCGCGTCGCCCTGGTTCGAACGCGGAATGCGGTAAAGGCTCTGGACTTGTGCTTTCGTCGAGAAATCGAGGACTCAACTTGAAATCAAAAACATTTCTTAGCGAGCTCCGAGGGTTGAACAGCGGTTAAGCCGTCAAATTTCACGTTCCATGTCGAAAATTTTCCCGAAGTCTGCTAACAGCCTTCCGCTTCAAATCATCATTTATTTGGTGGTTTTGACCGGGATTGCGACCGCAGGTGTCACCTACTACATGACGCCGAAGTATACGCGGATCGGGTATGCGCCCGTCCAGCCGGTCCCGTTTAGTCATGAGAAGCACGTCTCCGAACTAGGGATGGATTGCCGTTTTTGCCACAGCAACGTCGAGAAGTCAGGTCATTCAAACGTCCCGACTTCGCAGACCTGCATGAATTGCCACAACCAGATCAAGACCAACAGTCCTCTGTTGGCTCCGGTTCGTGAGAGCTATGCCAGCGGTGATTCGGTGCCGTGGGTTTGGATTCACAAGACGCCTGATTACGCCTACTTCAACCACGCTGCCCACGTAAACCGAGGGGTTAGCTGCGTCGAGTGTCACGGCAAGATCAACGAAATGGAAGTGGTCGCCCATAACCAGTCGCTCAGCATGGCGTTCTGCCTTGAGTGCCATCGCAATCCCGAGACGCGGGTCCGCGATCCGAAGGATGTTTATGATCTCAATTCTCAAACCATCGCGGCTAAGGCTGGAGTCGAGGCCGGCGTAAAGTTCGTCCACGATTGGAAGATCAAGCCGCCACAGAGCTGTTCCGGCTGCCACCGATGAAACGTAAATTTGACCATTCCGCCCCGTCCGAAAGCGCGCTCACTGGGCCCCGTTATTGGCGCAGTCTCGACGAACTTACGGCCACCCCAGGCTTTCAGCAGCACTTGGCCCGCGAGTTTCCCGAGGGCGCGTCTACTCTCGATGGGGTAGATCGCCGAAGCTTCATGAAGCTCATGGCGGCCTCGTTCGCTTTGGGCGGTCTCGGTCTCGCCGGTTGCCGCCGGCCCGAGAAGAACATTCTTCCCTTCGGCAAATCCATTGAAGGCGTGATTCCTGGTCTGCCGCAATACTTTGCGACCGCGATGCCGCTCCGGAAATCCGCGATCCCGCTGCTGGCCGAGACGCATCAAGGTCGGCCGACGAAGCTTGAAGGGAATCCGACTTACGCACCGCACGGCGGCGCGAGTTCTCTCCTCGCTCAAGCCTCTGTGCTCGATCTTTACGATCCCGAGCGGGCGACGGTCAACACCAGTAAGGGCGATGTCCTTTCGGCTGCCGCAGCCAACGATCTTTTGGCCGGAGTCGGCAAGACCTACGCTGCGGTCCAAGGCGCGGGACTCGCGTTTCTCGCCGAGCAATCGTCTTCGCCGACGCGCGCGCGACTTGTGGCCCAGCTTCGAGCCAAGTTCCCCAAGGCGGTTTGGTCGGAATATGAGCCCGTCAGCGATGAACCTCCGGCAGCTGCGGCTCGGGCGGTGTTCGAAGCTGCGGTGAAGCCAATCTATCGTTTCGCGAAGGCGGAGCGGATTGTTTCGCTGGATGCCGATTTTTTAAGCGCCGAGTCGGGTAGCCTTTATTACGCCCGCGAATTCGCCAAGGGGCGTCGCGTAACGAAAAAAGAAGACCCGATGAATCGACTCTACGTGGCCGAGAGTGCGCTTACGCTCACCGGCTCGATGGCCGACCATCGCCTCCGCCTCGCCAGTAGCCATATCTTTTCTTTTGCGGCGGCCCTCGCCGGCAAAATCACCGGCGACGCAGTCTATGCGCGCGTCGCCGAGGGACTCGATATCAAGCCTGAGTGGATTGCCGAGTGCGCTGCCGATCTCGCCGCGCACAAGGGCACCAGTCTCGTCGTGGCCGGAGCGCACCAACCCGCAGCGGTTCATGCGATCGCCTACGCGATCAATGCGTCGCTCGGAAACATCGGCCGCACGGTCGACTTCGTCGAAGTCGCCGCCGATGAGTCTGTCTCCATCTCGGACCTCGCCAAGGCCATCACGGCAAATTCGGTCAAAACTCTTGTCGTCCTCGGAGGCAATCCCGCTTACAACGCGCCCGCCGAGCTGAATTGGCCCGCGCTCCAAAAATCCGTCGGCGAAGTTATCCGTTTTGGCTACCATTCCGACGAGACCTCTGCGCTTGCCGGCACTCATCTGGCGGCCGCGCATTATCTCGAATCTTGGGGCGACGCGCGGACCGCCGACGGAGTCGTCGTGCCCGTGCAGCCGATGATTCTACCGCTTTTCGGCGGGATCACCGAGATCGAGACGCTCGCCCGCATTTTGGGACTACCCAAGACGGACGGCTACTCGCTGGTCTTCGATACCGTAACCGCTCTTAGCGGCGGCGATTCGGCCAAGACCTTCCGGCGTTTTCTGCACGATGGGCTGCTGGCCAACTCGGCCTATCCGATCGTTTCGGTCAATCTCTCGGGTCGCGGTCTTGCCCAAGTCCTCGGGAGCGTAGCGCCAGCGGTCGGCGCGCTTTCCCAGGCCAACCTCGAGGTGCGTTTCGTCGCCGATCACACGATGGACGACGGTCGCTTCGCCAACAACGGTTGGCTCCAAGAATGCCCCGATCCAATCACCAAGATCTCGTGGGACAACGCCATCCTCGTGAGTCCCCGACTCGGCAAGGAACTCGGCATCGAGCCTAAGGGTTCGTTAATCCAAGTCGCGCGCAAGGAAGAGGCCGACTTTACCCAAGGCGCGGAGAACGCTCATGTATTTACGTTAACCGTCGGCGGTCGCACGGTTCGCGGTCCGGTTCACATCCAGCCCGGTCTCTCTAATTACACCGTCGTCGTCGCTCTCGGCTACGGCCGCACGAAGTCTGGCCATGTCGGGACCGGTGCGGGATTCAGTGCCTACGGGCTCCGCACGGCTCAGGCTCCGGCGTTTGTCACGGGCGCGACCTTGGTCACGACCGGCACCCGGATGAAGCTCGCGAACACGCAGGAGCATTGGTCGATGGAAGGCCGAGATCTGATCCGCGAAGCCAATTACTCCGAGTATAAGGAGAATCCCGATTACGTGCGCGAAATGGGTATCGAGTCTCACGCGCCGTCGAATTTAGGCAAAGTAGGGGAGGCCATGACGCCTGCGCAGCGCGCAACTGAAATCCCGCGCGGCGGCTCTCTCTATGAGACGCCGAAGTTTGATGGGGTGCACCAGTGGGGCATGTCGATCGATCTTAATACCTGCATCGGGTGCAACGCCTGCGTCGTTGCCTGTCAGGCCGAGAACAATATTCCCATCGTCGGCAAGGACCAGGTAATGCGCGGCCGCGAGATGCATTGGATCCGTCTCGATCGCTATTACTCCGACGGCAAGGCCGACGGACGCGCGATGGCCGACCTTTTTGGCGGCGAACCCAGCGGCAACAGCATCTTGCCGGAAGATCCCCAGATTTCTCTCCAGCCCATCGCCTGCGCCCAGTGCGAGCTCGCCCCGTGTGAGATTGTGTGCCCCGTCAACGCGACGGTCCATGACGACGAAGGTCTGAACACGATGGCCTACAATCGTTGCATCGGCACCCGTTATTGCGCGAACAATTGTCCGTATAAGGTTCGTCGTTTTAATTTCTTCGATTACAACCTGCGTCCGCTCGACAGCCTCTATCTCGGCCAACTGGCGCCGAAGGGCATGCCTGAGCTGGTGAAGATGGTGAAGAACCCCGAAGTCACCGTGCGCATGCGCGGGGTGATGGAGAAGTGCACTTATTGTGTGCAACGCATTCAAAACGGGAAAATCCAGCACAAGGTCAAAACGGCCCAGGCCGGCCGACCTTCCGACGTCGTCGTTCCCGATGGCGTGATCAAGACGGCCTGCCAACAGGTTTGTCCGGTCGAGTCGATCGTCTTCGGCAACATTCTTGACCCCAAGAGCGAGGTCTCGGTCGCCAAGGCCCGCGAGCAGGACTACGCGCTGCTCGGCTACCTCAACATTCGTCCGCGCACGACTTACCTCGGCAAGCTGCGTAATCCAAATTCCAAGATGCCCGACTACGCCGCGCTCCCGCTCAGCCGCATAGAGTATAACAACAAGAACCATTCGGGCGATCACAGTTCCAGCCATGGTGAGAAACCTGAGAAACCCGCCAAGCAAAGCGGCGGTCACTCGTCCGTTCTCCCCGGTAACCGAAGCGGAGGGCTGAGCTAATGGGCCCTCATCACGAAACTTCGTCCTCGGCTCCGGCGATCCTTGCCGAGGTTAATCCCACGCCGCTTCCGCGTGCGATCTTGGTGGAAAACAACCGCAGTTATTCGTGGATCACTGAAAAGATCTGCGGCATCATCGAGGGCAAGACGCCGACTTGGTGGTGGGTCTGCTTCGCTTTGGCCTGTTTCGTTGCGTCATTTACGGTCGCAGGCATTTCATACCTCGTCGCGACGGGGGTCGGCGTTTGGGGCCACGCCAATCCGGTCAACTGGGCGTGGGACATCGTTAATTTCGTCTTCTGGATTGGTATTGGTCACGCTGGTACCCTGATATCCGCGATTCTCTGTTTGTTGCGTCAGAAATGGCGCACGTCGATCAATCGTGCGGCCGAGGCCATGACGATTTTCGCCGTCGTGTGCGCCGGTATCTTCCCGGTTTTTCACGTCGGTCGCGTGTGGTACGCATTCTATCTCTTTCCGATCCCGAATTCGAATGCGATCTGGCAAAATTTCCGTTCGCCGCTCGAGTGGGACGTATTCGCCGTTTCGACCTACGGCACGGTTTCTGTGCTCTTTTGGTATGTCGGCCTGTTGCCCGATCTCGCTATTTTGCGTGATCGCTTCGAGGCGGCCGGTCAACGGGCCCGCTCGTTTATCTACGGATTTTTTGCAATGGGTTGGCGCGGTTCGAACCGCCACTGGAGCAACTACGAAATGGCTTACCTCGTGTTGGCCGGCATTTCGACTCCGCTGGTTCTTTCCGTTCACACCATCGTCTCGTTCGACTTCGCCGTTTCGCTGTTGCCCGGTTGGCATACGACAATTTTCCCTCCGTATTTCGTCGCCGGGGCGATCTTCTCCGGCTTCGGCATGGTGCTCACCCTGATGTTGCCGCTGCGGGCGGTCTACGGTCTCCAAGACCTGATCACGCAGTATCACATCGACTGCATGTGTAAGATCACTTTGGCGACGGGCACGATCGTCGGCTACGCCTATGGCATGGAATTCTTCATCGCGTGGTATGGCGCGAATCCAAACGAAGGTTTCGCATTCGTGAACCGCGCGTTCGGTCATTACGCGTGGGCTTATTGGATTATGATTTCCTGCAACGTCATCACGCCGCAGTTCTTTTGGTTCAAATCGGTCCGCCACAACACCAGCCTGGTCTGGATCCTTTCGATCTTCGTCAACGTCGGGATGTGGTTTGAGCGCTTCGTGATTATCGTGACCTCGCTCGCCCGCGACTTCCTGCCGTCGAGCTGGGGCTACTATTCGCCGAGCATCGTCGAGATCTTTACGTTCTTCGGCACCTTCGGTGTCTTCTCGGTGCTGTTTTTGTTGTTCATCCGCTTCCTGCCCATCATGCCCATGGCCGAGCTTAAGGCCGTCACTCCGCAAGCCGATGTTCACGGCGGCGAGAAGCACTAATCGACCACGACCATGCCTCCTTCTTCTTACGGCTTGATCGCCACCTTTGAGACCGCCCCACAGATTTACCAAGCAGCGCAGAAAGTGCGCGATGCTGGTTACAAGAATTGGGACTGCATCACTCCTTTTCCGGTTCACGGGCTTGATGGCGCGATGGGTCTTGGTCGTTCGCAGGTTCCGCGGCTCTCCCTCGTGGGCGGGATCATCGGTTTCATCACTGGCATGACCATGATCTACTGGACCGGCGCGGTGGACTACGAACTGATCGTCGGCGGCAAGCCCCACTTCAGCCCGATGTTTGCTTTTCCGATCAGCTATGAGCTCACGATTCTCTTCACCGCGTTCGCCACGATCGGCGGCATGTTTTTTCTTAACGGGCTGCCGATGCATTATCACCCCGTATTGAAATACGAACACATCAAGCGTGGGATGGACGACACGTTCTTTATCGTCATCGAGGCACGCGATCCCCGTTTCAATCTCGCCAACACCAAGGCCCTGCTTGAGCAGGCCGGCGGGAAAGCCATCACGGAGCTGGAAGCCTGAGCCATGCGTCACGTCTACCTCGTCACTTTCTTTGTCGTTGTGCTCGGCGTTTCCATTCTCGGACTGCGCGGCACTAAATTCACCTCAGCCCCGATGGACGTGTTTCCCGAGTGGGCGTTCCCCGGTATGAAGCACCAGCCCAAGCCCTACGCCCAAGGCACGAGCGCGTTCTTTGCCGACGGCCGTGCCGACCGTATGCCGGTAGCCGGCGCGGTTCAACGCGGTATGCTCCGCGATGACGAGCATCTCGACCACGGCAAAACTGCGACGGGCGCCTTTGCTCGCGGCTTCCCGGCGACGCTGCCGGTTGATTTCAAGCTCTTGGAACGCGGCAAGGATCGTTACACAATCTACTGTGCGCCGTGCCACGGTGCGATCGGCGATGGCAACGGTATCACTAAGAAATACGGCATGGGTGCCACCCCGACCTACCATGACGACCGCCTGCGCCAGATTGCCGAGGGCGAGATCTATCAGACGATCACGAATGGCAAAAATAATATGTTGTCCTATTCGGATAAGCTCGTGCCGGCTGACCGCTGGGCGGTAATCGCCTACGTCCGTGCGCTGCAGCGCGCTCAAACTGGCACCGCGGCCGATGTGCCCGCCGCCCATAAATCGGAGCTTGGTTTAAAATGAGCACGCCCGTCGCCCACCTCTCTCTGCCTGCTGCACCTGCGGCCACCGGCAAGTTTCTCGCGGCCGGCCTCTTCGGTCTCGCGCTCACTGCCGTAGGCGTCGCTGTCTCCGGCGCCCAGCAAGTCGCCTACGCCTACTTGGTCGGGTTCAGCTTCTGGGCTGCCATCGCCATCGGCATGATGATGCTGATTTTGATCCACCACATTTTTGACGCTTCGTGGTCGGTTCTCATCCGTCGCCAATTCGAGCACGGCTTGGCCTCGTTCAAGTGGCTAGCAATCTTGTTCCTGCCTTTGCTCCTCGGTTCTTGGTTTTATCAGCGCGATCTCGTGTGGCCTTGGATGAATCTTGAGCACGTTCTCCACAACGGCCATACCGTCGGTCACGACATTCTTTACACCAAAAAGGCTTCGTTCCTGAATTTGAATATGTTCACGGGCATGACGGCCGCGTTCTTCCTGATCTGGATGTGGCTCTCGGCCCGTCTGCGGAAGGCTTCGTTTAGCCAAGACACGGATGGCGATTTGAACTGGACCCACATGAGCCGCCGGACCGCCGCTTTTGGTATTCCGTTGCTGGCCGTGTCGCTCAGTCTCGCCGCCATCTACTGGATCAAGAGTCTCGAGTATACCTGGTTCTCGACGATGTATGGCGTCTGGTTCTTCGCCAACTGCGTGCGCGGCGCTCTCGCGGTCGGTATCCTGATCATGCTTTGGCTGATTGCCCGCGGCGATTACCAAGGGGTGGTAAACAAAAACCATTTCTACAGTATCGGCCTCCTCACGTTCGCGTTCACTGTTTTTTGGGCTTACGTGACGTTCTCCCAATACTTCCTGATCTGGAATGCCAACGTTCCCGAGGAAACCTTCTGGTATAATCTGCGCGAGGTAAACGCCGACGGTTCGCCCAGCCAGTGGAAATGGGTCGGTTTGCTGATCCTCTTCGGCCACTTCCTGGTGCCGTTCCTCTATCTCCTTTCCTACAAGCATAAGGTCACGCCCTCTAAGATTCGCCCGATCGCGATCTGGATCCTCGCGATCATCCTCGTCGACCTCTGTTATAACATCCTCCCAGCACTCAAGGACGAGCACCACAACCCATTGCCTTTCCTGTCCTTGAATCTGCTCTGGATTCTCACGTCGGTCGTCGGGGTCGGAGGCGTCTGCATCTGGTCCTATCTGAAGAGCTTCCCAACTGCCAAGCTACTGCCGATCCGCGATCCCCGCATCGGTGAATGCCTCACCTACCATGAGTGATTCTCAAATCTCCGCGCCCCGACCTGTCTCGGTAGTCACTGTAGCTGCGATTCTGGGCTGCTTTGGGTTGTTCTTGCTCGTCGCCTACTATGGCTACGCGCAGAAGCACACGCCGGCTGCCCACTTGGTTGCGCCGGAAAAGCTGCCCGAAGATCTCGCCTGGAAAGCCACCCACGCATCTAAGGCCGCCGTGTTGGCCGAGTTGCGCGCCAACGAACAAAAGCGTGCCGTTGCTTATGGCTGGCTTGATCAAAAAGCCGGTGTCGTCCAACTGCCGCTGGCCCGCGCGATGGAACTCGTCGTGCAGGAACACAGCGCTCGCAAGTAATCCTACCTCTCTCTTTTTTCCAGAACGCGATGTCCACTGATTCGAACGACTCCACCGCCATCGACACTCATTCTCGCGGGCCCTTGCTGCTCTTGCTGGGCTCCGGCGTGCTCTGGCTCGTGATCAGTGGGGTGTTGGCCCTGACCGCTTCGATTCAGTTGCACACGCCCACGTTTTTCGCCGATTGCGCTTGGCTCACTTTTGGTCGCACGCAGGCGCTGCGTGAGACGGCGTTCGTTTACGGTTGGTTGGCCAACGCGGGGCTTGCGCTCGGGCTTTGGATTGCGGTCCGTCTCGGTGGCGAAGCGATGCGTGCGGGCAACTGGGTCGTCGTGGGTGCTCTGTTTTGGAACTTGGGCGTGAGTCTGTCGTTGGTCGGGATCGCCGCCGGCGACGCAGCGGGTCATCCATTCTTCCAGATTCCCTCCTACGCCCAGCCGCTGCTGTTAGTTGCTTACGGCGCCATCGGCGTCGCCGGCGTGCTCGCCTGGGCGGGCCGGCGTCATGAGACCGGGTTTGCTTCGCAGTGGTATGTTTTTGCCGCCTTATTTCTATTCCCGTGGCTCTTCTCGGTCGCCCAGGTGACCTTGGTGTGGCTTCCGGTCCGAGGTGTGCTTCAGGCCATCGTCGCCGGTTGGTTTGCGCAGGGCCTCTATTCGCTCTGGCTGGCGCCGCTCGCGCTCGCCTGTGCCTACTACCTGCTGCCGAAAATTTCGGGTCGGGTCTTACCGGCCTACTCGTTTGCGGTCTTTGGTTTCTGGACCCTCATCGTGATGGGTTGCTGGACGGGTGGTCGCCATCTCATCGGTGGTCCGGTCCCGGCTTGGATCGCGTCAGTCGCGATCGCCGCCTGCTCGTTGATGATGTTTCACTACCTAGTTGTTTTTCTGAACTTTCGCTCCGCAATTGGCGCAAAGAGTTCGGCGCTTTATTTCACGTCGTTCGGCCTCTTGGCCTACCTGTTGGCTGGTTTGGTCGAAGCAGTGATTTCTCTGCGCGGGGTCGCGTTGCACGCCCAATTCACCTTCGTCGAGCAGGCAGTGCAGCAGTTGTCGCTCTACGGCGCGGTTTCTATGGTGTTTTTCGGCGCGCTCTACTTTGCCGTTCCCCGGCTCGTCGGCAAAAGCTGGGCGTCGTCGTCTCTGGTTGGCGGTCATGCGTCGCTGGTAACCGTGGGCGTGGTGCTGTTGGTCGTGGCGTTGACCGCGGCTGGCTTTGCCCAAAGTCACGCGATGTTCGGTGCGACCCAACCGGCCAAGTTCGCCGATGTGGCGTCTGCGACCCGCCCGTGGCTGCTCGTGGCGACGGCGGCGCAGGTCGCACTCTTACTCGGAAATCTCATGCTGTTGGTTAACTTTGCCCAAACCGTTGCCGCGCTCGTGCCTTTCCGGGCCGCCGCCAATTCCGTCTCCCGTCCGGCGCTCAAGTCGGTGCTGTCATGAAAAACGGTCCGCTCTTTTTCCTCGGTCTCTTCGCTTCGCTGACATTTTCGCTTGCCGGCGTGGTGCTGTTTTCCAATTACCAGCTTGGTGGCCTTGCGCCCTATTACGACGACAGCGAGGGCAAGTCCTTCCCTGAGCGGTTGCCCGGCGTTGCGGCTCGCGGCCAGATGGTTTACCGCGACCTCGGCTGCGTCGCCTGCCACACGCAGCAAGTTCGTCGGCCCAGTTTCGGTAACGACCAGGCGCAGGGGTGGGGTGAGCGCCAAAGCGTCGCCCGCGATTACATTCACCAATCGTATCCGCAACTCGGTGCGGCTCGCATCGGCCAAGACCTCACCAACCTCGCGGGCCGCAAGCCCAGTGCGCTCGACGCCGAGGACCTGATGAAGCTGCTCTACCTCGGCCAAGGCGCGATGCCCGCCTATAGTTTCCTTTTCCACGACGTTAAGGTGTCCGGTCAGGTTCCGAAGACAGCGCTCAAGCTTACCGGCAAGAGCGCGCCCTTGCCTGGTCACGCTGTGGTCCCGACCGAGCGGGCGCAGGTCTTGGTCGCGTATCTCCTCAGCCTAAACACCGCCTACGATTACCCAGAGTCCCGTCCCGTAGTGAAGACGGCGGCCAAAGCGGAGGGAGCGCACAAATGAGCACACCTCCTTCCCCGCAAGGCGACCGCCGCTTCGATTCTGCCGCCAATGGCGACGCTGAGTTGGTCGAGTCGCACGCCCAAGTCGCCAGCAAACAGGCCGACGAAAAAGGCAATTACAGTTTGCTTCCGCTCGGTCTCATTTTCGGATCCAGTGCCTTAATTTTCTGGGCTGCCGTTTACGTCACGAAGTTCTCCGGCCGCTACGATCCAAAGATGTTCGACGAGACCGCGCCGCCGTCGACGGGTGTCGAGGTTGTTGCTAAAGTTGATCCGATTGTTGCGGGCAAAAAACTTTATCTTTCGGCGTGCGTAGCCTGTCATTTACCCGATGGAAATGGTATCGCTGGGGTCAACCCGCCTTTGGCCGGTGCCGAGTGGGTCCTAGGGTCTGAAGAGCGCCTGGCGCGCATTGTAATTCATGGCCTGAAGGGGGCGATAACCGTTAAAGGGAGTCAATACAACGGAGCCATGCCGGTCTTCGGGAAAGTCGCGGGCTCGGGTTATAATTGGAGCGACGACAAGATTGCGGCGGTTCTTACTTATATCCGTCAGGAGTGGGGGAACAACGGTTCAGCTGTATCCACAGATCTGGTGACGGCCATTCGCACGAAAGAGGGTGGTCGAAAAGAATGGAGCCCTGAAGAATTGCTCCAGATTCCTTAAAATTTATTCTGGGCTCGGGATTTCTCGGCGCTGTTTACGGTTTGTCTGAATTCGTGGTTCCAGCCTGATCGGCAAATATTTTGTTAGGCCGACAGGGAGGCGTTGGCGGCTCAAGTGCCGAATCCGTTGCGTGGCGGGGGAGGAGGCGCCGTCCGGATTGCCTCGTGACCTCGTTCGCCACCAAGGGGCAGGTTGTGGTCGCAGCCGGGGTTATCCCCTGCGGTCGGTAACCGGAAGATTTCCCGGGCTGGCTTTTGGCCGGGCGATGCCTCTGCTTTGGGCATCATGAGCTTCACCCTAATCCGCGCCCTCGTTGGTATTTTTGCTGCGTTGCTGACCCCGGCCTTCGCCCATCAGGCGACGGGCATCAAACTCACCGAGCCGACCGCCGACTCTATCATCGTGTGGACGCGCATCACCCGCGATGCGCAGCGCGTCCCCGATGAGGGTCCATTGCCTTCGACGAAGCTCTTTGATCGCACCAGCGGCCAAGAAATCCCGTTCAAGGACAATGCCACCTATGTCAACGCCCGCGCTGAAATCACGTTTCCGCCGGGGGCAGATATGGGTTCGATTCGCGGTGCCGCCCTCGGCGCGGGCGGGCAAACGCGGGTGCGCTATCGGGCGGCGGGCCAGAGCGCCTGGGCTTCGACGCCTTGGCGGGACGTCGATCCGGCGCGGGATTTTACGGCGACGTTTGCGCTATCCGGCCTGGCGGCCGCCACCCGCTACGAGGTCGTCGTTGAGGCCCGCCAGCGCGTCGAAGCCGCGGTGTTGAGCACCACGAACGGCGGCTTTGTCACCGCGCCCGCGGAAAAGACCGAGGCGGCGGCCAGATTCACGGTGATGTCCTGTCAGGAATACGGTGAGCGGGACCGGCCGGACGGTTTCGCGATTTACCCCGCGATGCTCGCGCTCGGACCCGACTTTTTCGTCAATACCGGCGATGCGGTTTACTACGACCATGGCCCGGTCCACGCGGTCAACGCGGACCTCGCGCGCTACCATTGGGCACGGATGTATGGCTTCCCTACGCTCCGCGATTTTCACCGGCAGGTCGGTAGCTTCTTCATGAAGGATGACCACGATACGTTGACCAATGATTCGCATCCCGACGACCGCTCCGGCGACCTCACGTTTACGGAGGGGCTGCGAATTTTTCGGGAGCAGACGGCGCCGGCCGAGCCGCCGTATCGCACGCAGCGTTGGGGCCGGCATCTCCAAGTGTGGTTCTTGGAAGGGCGGGATTTTCGCAGCACCTCCGCGGAGGATCGCACGCAGACGCCGGGGATTTTGGGGGCGAAACAATTGGCTTGGCTCGAAGCAACGCTGGCCGCCTCCGATGCGACCTTCCGCGTGGTCATTACGCCGACTCCGATCGTGGGACCGGATCGGGATAACAAGGACGACAACTATGCCAACAAGGGCTACCTCATCGAAGGCACGAAAATCCGGGCGCTGCTCGCGCGGTTTTCGAATCTCACGGTCGTCACCGGCGACCGCCATTGGCAGTATGTTTCGCAGGACAAGACCACGGGGATCGAAGAGTGGAGCGTCGGGGCCGCGACGGACGCGCACGCCGGTGGCTGGAACGAAAAGACCCCGCGCCCCGAGCACCGTTTTCTCCGCACCGGCCACGGCGGCTTTTTTTCGGGTGAGGTGAAGCCGGCGGCGGCGGGCGCGACGCTCGCGCTGCGGCTGCACGCGACCGACGGGACGATAGTTTTTGAGTCGGTGAAATCTTCCGCGCGTTGAGGAATAATTCTCGTCTCCGGCAGTGCGCCGTGTCTTTTTCGGCTCCCCTTAGACGCGGTTGATTTCGCGTCGATTCACCCCACCCGTAAATTCGTCTTGAGAAAATTATTATGCCCCTCCCGACCGTGTCTGTCCGCGCCTTGTGCTGGTTGAGTGTTATCGCTTTTTCCGCTCCGGTTTTTGCCCAACCGGTCGTCGCGCCCGTGCCCGTGCCGCCCAAAGTCGCGGAGGAAAAATCGGTTCCCGCCGAGGCCGTCGTGCTCTCGCCGTTCGAGGTCAGCACGGAGAAAGACACCGGGTTTGCCGCCTCCGGTTCTTTGGCGGGCGGGCGCCTCGCCAGCGAACTGCGCGACACGCCGGTCGCTTATTCGGTGATCACCCGCGAGTTCATCGATGCGCTCGGCATCACCGATCTCCAAGCCGCGGCCGAATGGGCGACAAGCAGCACGCTCAACGTCGACAACGGGCAGCAGAATTTTTTTAACTCGCCGGTCAATTTTACGATCCGCGGTGTGAGTTCAGGCCGGGGGCAGCGAAATTTTTTCCCGCAAACCAACAACGGCGACAGTTTCAACCTTGAGCGCTACGACTTCGGTCGTGGGCCAAATTCGATCCTCTTCGGCAACGGCTCGCTCGGCGGTATCAGCTCCTCGACCACCAAGCGCGCGCAGACGAACCGCGATTTCGAAACCGTGCAGCTGAGCGTTGGCTCGTGGCAAAACTACCGCGCCACGTTTGATGTGAACCGCCGCCTGAATCCGAAGTTCGCCGTCCGCGCCGCCGGCGTCTGGGGCGACAGCGACGGCTGGCGGCTCAAGGATTTTGACCGGCGCAAAGCCGCGTTCCTGACCACGACGTTCAAGCCGTTCTCCGGCACCGAAATTCGGGTCGAGGGCGAGTATGGGGTCAACTCGCGCCAATCCGGCTTCACCACGCTCGACGACCGTTTTTCCGGCTGGGACGGGCGGACGGTGTTCAACGCGCCCGCCGCCGCCACCGTGCTCCCGACCAACGCCAACGCCCTCGGAATCGGGCGCCGTGGGGCCAATTATTTCGTTTACGACCACTTCGGTGCCTCGAAGGCGATCATCAACTACCAGAATGACCCCATCACCCTTCCGGGCGGCAACAGCACAACCACGCCCATCGGCGGCTTCGTGCAGGGATCGTTACCGGCCTTCAACAGCGCAGGCGCGACGTTGTTGCACGCGGTCAATATCCCGAGCAATCGCTTCGACATCGCCATCGCCAATTCGTTTTTTCGGCCGCTCTCGGAGGAATTCACGATCTCGCCCGATGCCCCCATTCTCCAACAGCGTTTCAAGGACCTGCAGATCACGCTCAACCAGCGTCTCGGCAATTTCTACTTCGAAGTCGCCGGCGATGTGAACCGCGGAAACTCGTTCGTTAACGGTGAGCAAAACCGCGGCAGCAATAACACCTACATCGACATCAACCGCGTCACACCCGACGGACGCGCCAATCCCAACTTCCTTCAACCCTACACGGACGGTCAGTTCGCCCGTAGTTTTCGTACGGTGGATTTTAAGAATCTGCGTGGCGCCGCCGCTTACGTGCTCGACACCAAGTGGGGTAACTTTGCGTTCAACAGCCTGGGAGGCATCAACGAGAATACCAGCATCAGCACCTTTCGTTACCTCAGCGTGGCCCAAGGCGCCGACCAGCGCGTCTGGGGTTTTCTCTCGTCCCCGGCGACGCAGAACGTGCGGATCCGCCGTTACTTTAACCAGAGCAGCCGGCCGATCCCCGATCTCGCCCTTGGCACGATCGGTTACATCGACCCCAACACCGGGACCAACACGACCATCCAGCCCAAGTGGGTAATCGACATCTCGCGGCGCGACACGGAGGCGGTCAACGTCGCGGACTTTAAATACATCCTCGGCTCGATCAACGCGAAGTTCTTCAAGAACCGCCTCGTCGTGCTCGGGGCTGTGCGTTTCGATTCCTTTGATTTCAGCACCCGCCAGCAGATCGATAAGGGTGATTATCCCCTCAACTGGAATGGCGATTATCGCATTCTCCGACCGGCGGCACCCAACGACTATGCCGGTCTCACCTACCGCGAGCGCGACGCCGCCGGTAACCCGATCGGTCCCACCCTCGAAGCTGACATCCGCCCCCGCATCGCGCCCAACGGCGATCGCAATCCGCGCTACGCGAGTGACCGCTTCAAGGACGACTTCAACCCGCCGCCAATCAAAGGTAGCCAAATCACGCGTTCGGTTGGCTCGGTCATCCACCTCGCGAACTGGTTCAATCCCTCCATTAATTTCGCCGAAACCTTCAATCCGCCCGGCAACATCGTGCGTATCGATGGCCGCCAGCTTGAGCCTACTGTCTCGAAAGGCACGGACTATGGTTTCCGCATGGAGCTTTTCCAAAACCGGTTGAATCTGAACTTCACCTATTACCAGACCGAGGAGATCAACGGCGCGATCCCGCAGGACGGCCCGAATTTCTTCAACGCGCTCTACAATTCCAATGTGGTCGGCGACTTCAGCCCCGTCGGTGGAAACATCCGCGGCGCCGGTCTGTTGCCCGCGCAATACCGCGATATCCGCACCCGCTCGGGCGACGGCCTGGAGTTCGAAGTGGTCTACAATCCCTCAAAGGCGTTCCGTCTGACGGGTAGCCTCAGTTTCCCGAAAGTCTATGAGTCGAATCGCAACCCCGATGTGAAGGCTTACATCGACAAGAATGCGGGCCTGTTTCGACAAATCGCGACCGATGCCGGCGTGCTCATCAGTTCGACCAACGTGGCCAGCGTGGATCTTTCGATCCCGATTAACGAACGCTCGCCCGACGCGAACAATGCGACCAGCGCCTATAACAACATCGTCGCGTTCCGCCAAAACATCGTGGACGGCAAACGGGCCAGCCAAGATCAGCCGGTCATGAACATTTTCGCCGACTACACATTGCAGGCGACGAAGCTCAAAGGCCTCCGTCTCGGCGCTGGCATCCGCTGGCGCGACAAGCAAATCATCGGGTCGCGCGGCTCCGATACGATCGCCGATCCATCAAATCCCCTTCGGGCGATCGATAATCCCAACGTCGATGCCTACACCCCGGTCTATACGCCCGAGGATTACTACATTGTGACGACGACGATGAACTATACTTGGCGGTTGAAGAACCGCCGCGAGGTGCAGGCAAATCTCGTGATCAACAACGCGCTCAACGACCGCGGGCCGCAGTATTCCTCGATCGCGCAAACGGCGTCGGCGCTGCGCCCCGTGGGCGGCGATTACCGTTCGCCCGCGCGGGAGACGATTCCCATCTCATACGCGCTGAAGCAGCCGATCAGCTTCAATTTCCAGTTAACGTTGAAGCTCTAGTTCGCGAGCCGGCGGTGAAGAGGGGAGTAAAGGTGGCGTCGCGACCTCCGGGCGCGACGCCGGTAGATCGGCGAAATTGATTCCGAGGTGGCATGGGCGTCTCGCCCATATTTCGAACCCACGGGCGGGACGCCCGTGCCACTTTCCGATCCGCCCAACTGCCCGCCCGCGCTCCTGTTACTTCGCGGCGGTGGCTTCGAGGGAGACGCCTTTCAGCGGGTGCAGGTCGAGGAGGTTGCCATACCAACCCCTCACCTCGGGGCGGACGAGGTTGTTGCGGGTATAAAAATACACGGGCGCGAGCGGGCACTCGGCGGCGAGAATTTCCTCGCAGCGCTGGTAGAGGGCGTGGCGGCGGGCTTGGTCGGCGGTGGAGCGGGCCTCGGCGATCAGCCGGTCATACTCGGCGTTCTTCCAGCCGGTCTGGTTGTTGCCGTTGTCGCTCGTCATGATATCGAGAAATGTGCTCGGGTCGAGGTAGTCGCCGACCCAGGCGAAGCGGGCGATCGTGTAGTTTCCGGCGCGCATGGTGTCGCTCCAGACTTTGCCTTCCTGGTTGTAGAGACCGATTTCGACGCCGAGGTTTTTGCGCCACATTTGCTGCACGGCCTCGGCGATTTGGCGGTGTCCCTCGTTGGTGTTGAAGAGAATCTCGAGTTTCGGGAAACCTGCGCCGCCAGGGAAACCGGCTTCGGCCAGCAGCTTTTGCGCGGCGGAGATGTCCTGCGGCACGCTGGAGGTCGCGGTGAAGCCGGCGATGCCGGGCGGGCAGAAGTTTCCGGCGGGGGTCTGCTTTCCTTTGGCGACGTCGCGCACGATGCTCGTCCGGTCGATGCTCATCGCGAGGGCGCGGCGCACGCGGACATCGTTGAGCGGAGGTTTGGTCACATTGAAACGGTAGATGTAGGTCGCGAGCACCGGGGAGGGGTTGTAGGCGGGAGATTTCTCGGCCTCGTAAACGGCGATTTTGGAGATGGGTAGCGAGCTGGTGACGTGAAGTTGGCCGGCGCGGAAAGTGCGTTCCTCGGAGTCGGAGCTTTCGATGGGATAGAAGATGACCTCGCGGAGTTTCACGGCGGCGCGGTCCCAGTAGTGTTCGTTGCGCACGCCGCGGATGAACTGGTTGGGCTTCCAATCGACGAGGGTAAAGTAGCCGTTGCCGACGAGATTGCCGGGGCGCGTCCAAACGGTGCCGCGGCGGTCGGCGCCGCCGAATTTCTCGAGTGTGGCGCGGTGCACGGGATACCAAGCGGAGTGGCAGACCACGGCGGGCAGATAGGGCACGGGGTGGTCGAGCGTAAGGACGAGGGTGCGATCGTCGGCCGCGCGGGCGCCGATGAGAGCGGGGTCGGTGATGTTGCCCGAGTTGAAGGCCTCGCCGTTCTTGAGCGCGAAAAGGAACGAAGCGTATTCGGCGGCGAGCTTGGGGCTGAGCATCCGGCGGTAGGCGAAGACGAAATCGTGCGCGGTGACGGGATCGCCGTTGGACCACTTGGCGTTGGTGCGGAGGTGAAAGGTCCAGGTGAGGTTGTCGGCGGAGACCTCCCAGCGCTCAGCGACGGCGGGGACGGGCTCGCAAGTCTTGGCGTCGTATTGAGTGAGGCCCTCGAAGAAGGCCATGACGAGGTTGAACGTCTGTTGGCTATCGGTGATGTGCGGATCGAGATCGTTGGGCTCGGAAAGATTGCCGAGGTGGAGGATCTGGTCGCGGTTGCCGGCGATGACGTTGGACTCGCGCTTGGCGCAACCGACGAAGACGACCGGCAAAGCCAGCCCGAGCAGGGCGAGACGGAGCAAGAGGGGGCGGAGAGACGGCATGAGAAAAGGTGGGCGCAGAGGAAAGAGGCTTGCGAGCGTGAACCCGGTCTTCAAAGCACGGGACGTCCTTGGCGACAACCCCAACCCAATCCAACTTATGACGAATATAATCGGCGTCGATATCGGCGGCACCAAGTGCGCGGTGTGTGTGCCCGAGGGCGAAGGACGGGTGCGGGAAGCGGCGCGGTGGGCGACGTCGGATGTGCAGGGCACGCTGGCGCGGATTTATGCGGAAGTCGCCGCACTGCGGCCGACGGCGGAGACGATTTTCGGCGTGTCTTGCGGGGGGCCGCTCGACGCGACGCGCGGCGTAATTTTGTCGCCGCCGAATCTGCCGGGCTGGGACCGGATCGCGATCTGCGCGGAGTTGACGGCGCGGTTTGGCGGGCGGGCGTTTTTGATGAACGATGCGAACGCATGTGCGCTGGCCGAGTGGCAGTTTGGCGCGGGGCGGGGTTGCCAGAGCATGGTGTTTCTAACGATGGGGACCGGCATGGGCGCGGGCCTGATCCTTGACGGGCGGCTCTACGAAGGCGCGTGCGGCAACGCGGGTGAGGTCGGGCATGTACGGCTCGCGGCGGATGGGCCAGTGGGATTTGGCAAGGCGGGATCGTTTGAAGGCTTTTGCTCGGGCGGGGGAATCGCGCAAATCGCGCGGCGACGGGTGGCGGAATTCAGCGGCGGGAGCGTGCTAAAAACGATCGCGCCGGAGAAACTCACGGCGCAGGTGGTCGGCGAAGCGGCGGCCGCGGGGGACGCGCTGGCGTTGGCGCTATGGCATGAAGTCGGCACGAAACTCGGCGAGGCCCTGGCGCTCATCCTCGATGTGTTGAATCCCGAGCGGATCGTGATCGGGAGTATTTATGCGCGCTGCGAGCGGTGGATCGCTCCGGCGATGCAGGTGGCGCTCGCGCGCGAGGCGTTGGCCGAAAGTATGCGCGTGTGTGAGGTGAGGCCGGCGGAACTCGGGAAAGAGATCGGAAGCTACGCCGCGGTGGCCATCGCGCGGTATCAGGCTCGGGCTTGAGCGTCAGATCACCGTGACCGGCGGCGGCTGGAGTTTGGCGATCTCGGCCATGATGCGTTCGCTGGCGATCTGGTAGCGCTCTTTGCCGGCGGCGGGATCGTCGTAAACGGCGGGCGGGATCGGGCGGCCGAAGACGACGGTGACTGGTGCACCGAAGCGCAGGCGTCCGCGGCGATCAAAGGCTTCGAAGGAGCCGAAGAGGCGAGCGGGCACGACGGGAACTTGCGTGCGGCAGGCGAAGAGGCCGACGCCGGGCTTGGGCTTTTGGAGCAGACCGTCGGGCGAGCGGGTACCCTCGGGGAACATGATGATGACACGCTCCTGCTTGATTGCCGCGAGGACGCGCTTGATCGCGCCGACATCGGAACCGCCGTCGCGGTCCACGGGGATGACGCCGACGCGGTTGAGCCACCACGCGGGAAAGCCAGGTTTCCAGAGGGTTTTGCGGGCGAAAAACGTGACCTGCCGCGGTATCTGCGACCCGAGGATGAACGGGTCGAGATGGCTCGCGTGATTGGCTGCGACGAGTTGGCCGCCGGTCTTGGGCAGGAGGTTCACGCCGACAACGTCCCCTCGAAAAGCGATCTCGTGCAGCACGGCGGCGAGGTAGTGGCAAAACCCGTAAACGAGGTCCATGCCGAGTTGGGGGAAGGCGCGGCTCATGGGGCGAGGCGGGCGGCGATGGGGGTGGCGATTTTGTCCACGACCTCGGCGAGGGTGAGGTGGGTGCCGTCGATCACGGTGGCGCCCTGCAAGCTTTCTTCGAGGCGCTGGCGGTCGAGGGTGTCGCGGCGGGCGACTTGGTCGTGGAGGCCTTGTTGTTCGCGGCGGCGGGCCCGTTCTACGGGATCGGCAAATAAGAAGAAGCGAAAATCAGCGTCGGGAAAAATCTTCGAACCGATGTCGCGGCCTTCCATCACGAGCCCGTTGAAATCGTGGCGTCGGGCGGTGTCGGCCTGACTGCGCTGGTAGTCGAGCAGGGCCGAGCGCACGGCGGGGATCGCGGCGAAGGAGGCCACGTGGGCGGTGACCTCGGCGCTGCGAATCTCGGCATCCGGGATCGTGTGGCCGGCGAGTTCGATCTCGGCGTTGCGGCCGGTGATCCGGGTGGTGACAGTGATGGCGGCCAGAGCGGTCTTCACGCCGGGCAAATCGGTGGGCGTGACGCCGCGGCGGAGGAGTTCGGCCGTGAGGGCGCGGTAGTAGGAGCCGGTGTCGGCGTGAAGAAAGTGAAACCGTTCGCTGAGGGTGCGCGAGGTGGAGGATTTGCCCGAGGCGGCGCCGCCGTCGATGGCGACGATGAGGAAGGGTGATCTGGGCATCAGGGAGCGAACGAATTTTGCCGGACGGTTTCCAGCAACTCGAAAAAATGCGGGAAGGTTTTGGCGCAACAGGCCGGGTCCTTGATGGTGAGCCAAGGCTGGCCGTCGCCGCGGAGATCGAGACAGCCGAGAATGGCGAAACTCATGGCGAAGCGGTGGTCGCCGTAGGTCTCGATGGTCTCGCCGCTGCGGAGGTAGCGTGGCTGGATTTCGAGAGCGTCGGGTTTCTCGACGACATGCTGGCTGAGGCGGGTGAGCTCGCGGGCCATGCCGGCGACGCGGTCGGTTTCCTGTTTCCGCGTGTGGGCGATGCCGGAAATGTTTGTGGGGCCAGCGAGCAGGGGAGAAATCGCGGCGAGGGTGAGAAACGTGTCGGAGAATTCGGAGAAATTCTGGGTGACCCCGCGTTGCATGTTCGTTTGCGAGAAGGCCGATTCGAGGCCGCTCCATGCGGGGCGAATCGACGCGCCGACGCGGGTGAGCACCTCGGCGAAATGCGTGTCGCCTTGAAGGCCGACCCCGGGAGCGCGGAGGAAGGGCAGGTGAAGTTTGCCGCCGGTCACGATCGGCAGCGCGAGAAAATAGCTGGCGGCGGCGGCGTCGGGCTCGATGGCGAAGCGGGCGGGCGGTTGGTAGCGGCCCGGGTTGAGGACGAACGTATCGGGTTCTGCCTGCGAGCCGACTTCGTAGCCAAACTCCGCCATGAGGCGCGTGGTCATGGTGATGAACGGCCGGCGCACCTCGGCGGTGAGCGCGATGGCGACCGGGCCGGCGGCGAGCGGCGCGACCATGAGGAGGGCAGAGAGGAGTTGGCTGCTCTCGCTGGCATCGATGGTCACGGCGCCGCCGCGCAGACCATGGGCGTGGATCTCGATGGGAAAATAGCCCTCGTCGCCGAGGCAGCGGATATCGGCACCGAGCGAGCGCAGCGCCTCGATCAGGGCGCGCATCGGGCGCTTGCGCATCTGAGGCACGCCGTCGAGGCGGTAGACGCCACGGGGGGCGGCGGCGCAAAGCGCGGTGAGAAAACGGGCGGCGGTGCCCGCGAGGCCGACGAAGAGTTCGACGGGGGCGGCATGGGCATGGGCGGCATCGGCCGGGAAGGCCCAAGCTTGGTCGGCGACGCGGACGGTGAGTGCGGCTT
>CAMCWW010000055.1:0-25278 GCA_945882935.1 Opitutus sp. GAS368 | reverse complement strand
CGGCGAGGAAGCGTTGCTCACGTTGCAGGGCGCCGCCGCTTGGTCGAGCGAAGCCGCCCGCCTCAAAAAAGGCGCCAAAGCTACGCTCGCCCGAATCGCGCGCGTCACCGGCGACATCGCCCAGCGCCTGCAAGCCCGCGAACCGCGCGGCGCCAGTGACGGTGCGACCGTGTCGCTCACAAGTTTGGTCGATGCTTGCGCCCGCTCGCTGCGCTCCGCCCTGCCCGCCGGCCGGAGCATCGCGGTAAAAAACATAGGATCGGTGCCCCGCGTGGCCGGTGAAACCTGGCCGTGGATCCACGCGTTGAGCCTGGCCACCAAACATTTTTTCTCAGGCGCGGAACCGAACGTCGCGGTCACGCTGACGACGCGGCACGTCAAAGGCCGTACAACGAGCGCCGCGCGCGCCGGCGTGGTCCAATTGGAAATCAAACGACGGGCGGGCCGGGGCCGCCGCGTGTTCGATGGGTCGGATGAATCGCTGTTTCGTGATTCCGATCTGGCCTTCATCGCCGGCGTCGTGACGCAGGCCGGTGGTCGGGTCGTCTCCGGGTTTGAAAACCCTTGGATCGACGATTTGCGGATCGAATTGCCCGCCGAAATCGAGTGAGCGTGGGCCGCGGTGCCACTTTTGGCACCACGGACCCGAGGACACTCGGCTTTAGTTGCTGCCGGGGACCGACGAGGGGGCCGCCGGTTTGGCTGCCAGCATCGGCATCGCCAATTTGGGCAGCGTGAATTTCGGAGCGACGGCCATGCCGGCGCCACGGTTGCTACGGGCGAGATCGGTTAAGACCTCTTTACGCACGATCGAAATTTCGCGCGGTGCGGCGATCCCGAGCTTCACTAGATCGCCTTCGATCCGGGAGATGAAGATCTCGATGTTGCCACCGATTACGACGCATTCGTTAACCTTACGAGATAGAACCAACATGGTGTTAAGCCTCCCCTAAGATGTATGGGGTGCGATAGCCCATGTAGTTGGAAATCACGACCTGCTTCGCTTGCAGGGTGCGGCGGTTGACCACGATCGGGCCGGTGAGGTTCACGCTCGCGCTGGCCGGGACGGTGTCGCGCAAGGTGACGATGTTGAGCACGAAGGCATCGCCGGAGGCGCTGATTTCGAGTTCGTCGGCGTCTTGGTCAAACAGCTCGGGGCTGTAGTTTTTAACAAAGCCGTTGGGCTCGATCACCAGGAAGTTGATCGGTTCGGCGAGGCCCTCGAAGCTGAGCCACATAAAGGGCTCCTGATCGGGCAATTTTTGCAAGGTAGCAACCTTCGCGTCCGGCAAACCCACGAGCCCCTGGGGGAACTCGAGTTTGAGCGGCAGCTCCAGTTGACCGGTGTCCACCGTGTAACTCACGGCGCCATACGTCTGTTCGGTTTGCATTAACATAAAATTAAAAAGTCAGATTTGGTTGGGCGGTTTATTTGAGGTAATCGAGGAGCGAGAGTTTGAAGAGATTGGCGGTGGAGCTGAGCGCGGCTTGGTAAGAGGTTTGGGTCTCGGTGAGGCGAATCATCGAGGTGGCCATATCGGCATCGGTATCGCCGGAGATGAGGCGCTGCAGATCGCTGGCGCGGCTGGTGAGTTGAGCTTGGTTAGACTCGATGCGCGTCTGGACCGCGGCGACGGTGCCGATGGCGTTGATGAAGGTGTCCTCGTTGTCGGCCATCGTGGAATTCATGGCCACGACCGTGGTGTTGTCACCGGTGGCCAAGGCGTCGCGCAAGGTGACGACGTTGTTCAGAAAGGCGGCGATTTCCGGGTTGGTTGTCGCGGCGCCCGGCGAGGGTGATACGGCGCGGCCATCGCCCATGGGCACGGTGGCATCTTGGTCGTTGCCCACGTAGGCGACCGTGGTGATCGCGCCGGCGGTGTCACGCGTCGCCGTGTACGGCTGCGTATCAACGGCGGTCCCGGCAAAAATGTAATCGGCGCCAAAGCGTGAGTTGGCGACGTTGGTGGCCTGCTCGAGCAGTTGCGAAACCTCCGCACCGTAGGCGGCCATGCTTTGCGGACCGGCGCCGGCGGAGAGCGAGGTCAACTCGCTGATGCGGCTCGCGATCTTCTGCAGCTGCGTGAGCGCGGTGAGCGAGGACTCGGAACGCGATTTGGCCATCGACGCGGCGGACTGATAATTGCCCACGCGCTCCGCTTCCATCTGGCGGTTGAGCACGCGACTGGTCGCGGCGGGATCATCGCTGGGCTTGAGCAAGCGGCGACCGGTGGCGATGGTTTGATGCAGACGCGCCTGCTCTGCACTGAGCCGGCGGAGATCGTTAATCGCCGTGGTGGTAACAAAATTAGTGGAGACGCGGAGCATAGTGAAAGGTTAGATCAGTTTCGACCCATGCTGTTCACGACGATGTCGAGCATTTGATCGATGACGGAGATCACGCGGGCCGAAGCTTGGTACGCGCGTTGAAACTTCATCAGCTCGGCCGCTTCTTCATCGAGCGAGACCCCGCTCATACTCTCGCGCTGGCCGCGAACGGCGCTGAGCACGCCGGTCTGGTTTTCATGCTTCATCCGCGACTGCGACAGGCTGTAGCTAAAAAGCGAAATCGCGGCGGAGTAGCTCTCGCCCATCGTGCCGTCGATGGCATCACCGGCGGTTGACGAGAACGATTGAACATCGAGTTCTGAAATCAGTTGAGCGACGGACCCATCGCCGGCCGCGCCGCCGTCGACGGTGGCCCGGACATTAACGCCGGACAAACCACCGGCGAGTTGAATAGAGCCGGCGGTGGTGCCCGCCGGATCGAAAAAGTTCTGCCCAGTGCCGCCGGGATTATAGACCGCGTTGACGGAGGTGACCATCTGGCGGGCCAGAAGATCGAGGCTATCACGCAACGTCTGCAGAGAGCCATCGCGCGCGGTGAGGTGACCCTTGATCGAACCACCGGTGAGCGCCAGCGCGGTAGCGTTCGAGGCCACCCGGACGGCATCGCCATCGAAGGTGAGCGTCTCAAGCGTGGTGCCAGCGGAGAGAATGACCGTATCTACGCCAGTAGCCGACGTGGCCGTGATCTGAATCTGGTTGGGCTCATCAGGCAACGTGGTGCTCTTGAAATTCATCACCTGCGCCAAATCTTCCAAGCGGGCCTGACGCTGGTCGCGCAACGTGAGCGCCTTGGTGCCCGTGTCGCTTTCTTGCGTGGCGATCATCACATTCAAGTCGCTGATCGTCGTGAGCAACAGGTTAGCCTTGTCCATATCGTTGCTCACTTGATCCGAAAGATCGGACTGCACTTCCGCGAGACGATCGTTGGAAAACTGAAAACGCTCCGTCATGGTCTTAGCCGTCTGGACAAACATCTGCTTCTGCGTGGAGTTAGTCGGATCGGCGGAGAGTTGCCGCGCCGCGCCGAAAAACCCGGCCATCGCGTTGGTCAAACTGTTGCCGCCCGTCGTCGCCGCGAGGCTGGGATCGCTCACGTTGGAGATCGTCTCGCCCATGGCCGCCTCACCGCGTTCGTAGGCCGCGCTCTCGGCTTCTAAGGCGGCGGCGTTGGACTTCTCGCGCGCGACCTGGCGGTCCAAAAGAGCGTCGCGCACCTGCTGGACCTCGAGGACATCGACGCCCGTGGAGGCTCCGCCCGTGGGGGAAAGGTCCCCGAAAATCACGCGCTGGCGGGCGTACGTGGGATTGTTCACGTTGGCCATATTACGGCCCACCGTTTCAATCGCGCGCGACTGCGCCCGCAGGGAGGAAAGCCCCATGCGCAGAACATCGTAGAGTCCGGATTCAGCCATGGTCGTAAAAGTTTAACCGACCTGCTGCAGCGAAGGCGCCGAGACGGCCTCGTCGGCCACGCGACCAGAGGGCGCGTATGTCGCGCCCGCGGAACCGGGCATGGTACCACCGACGAGTTCGCGGTGGAGCTCTAACATTTTTTCCATGAAGGCATGATTCTGACGCGCGCGACGGCGCACGCGGTGGATGAGGTGGTTAATCTCATCAATAAAGGCTTCGAGCATCGGACGCTCATCAGCGGGGAAAAAAGGCAGGAGCTGGCGCAGCGTGCTCCCACCGGGCTGCGCGTGCGAACGGGCGAAGGCGACCAACCACGTCTCGCGGGCTTCGCGGTACTGGCCGGCTTCGATGACTTGTTGGTCGATGATGGCCGCGGTGTGTAACACGTGGTCCACATCGCGCCGCCAAAGGTGGCCTTGCTGCTCGTCGAAAAGCGCGAGCAAGCTGCCGTAGCCAGACATTTCCTGGCGGAGTAAACTTACAATTTCGGATGATTCCATGATCATGATTTTAAAGGCACGGGCTTGGGCGCCGCGCTGGTCGGAGGAGAAAAGTGATGCTCAAAGCCGGCGGAGAGGCCGCCCGCACCGTTTTGACTGAGAGAAGAAACTAAAGCGTCCTTGATGAGGTGGGAGTACATGCCACCGCCGCCGCCGGAGGAGCCTTGAAGCCCCTTGAGCATCGGCTCGATGACGGGATCTATCATCTCGCGCATGAGCAACGACCCGAATTTCGAAGCGACCTTCGCGCGGTCGGCGACGGAAAGCGGTTCATGACCTTGGCCAGCCGCCCGACCGTTCTGAGCGATGAGGGCGCTGAGGTTGGCGTCCGAGGTATTGATCGAAGCGACGTTCATGGTTAGTTAATGACGAGCTCGGCTTGCAACGCGCCCGCGGATTTGAGCGCTTGCAGAATGGCCATCATCTCGCGGGTGGTGACGCCGAGGGCGTTTAAAGCGCCGGCGAGTCGGTCGATGGTGGGAACTTCCTCGACCACCGAAAATTTACCTTTGGCTTCCGTGACCTTGGTCTGCGTGGTGGGCGTGACGGCCGTCTGGCCGCCGGCGAGTGCGTTGGGCTGGGAAACGTTTAAGGTGGAGGCGATGGAAACGGTGAGAGCACCGTGGCTGATGGCGACCTGGGAGACGCGCACGCTCGAGGTGGCGACGATGGTGCCGGTGCGCTCGTTGATCACGACACGGGCGATGGAATCAGGCCGCACTTCAATGGTGCCGACGTCGGCCAGAAAAGTGACTTCGCGCCCGAGGTAAGCCGGGGGCACGATCACCGAAATCGAGGCCGCATCGAGGGCCGTAGCTGCATCGGGGAAAGCGGCGTTGACGGCATCAGCCAAACGGCTCGCCGAGGTGAAATCAGGGTTGAATAGTTCGAACGAAATGGCGCCATCGCGCACCGTCTCGGAGGGGATCTCGCGCTCGACGATCGCGCCGCTGCTAATGACGCCGACCGTGGGGTGATTTTTCTGCACCGTAGCACCACCGGCGCCACCCGCGCCGCCGATGAACCCACCGACGGCGAGGCCGCCCTGGGCGACCGCGTAGACGCGGCCATCGGCGCCCAGCAAAGGAGCTTGAAGCAGCACGCCGCCTTGGAGGCTTTTCGCGTCACCCATGGATGACACGGTCACATCGATGCGCGCGCCGGGTTTGAGAAACGGCGGGATATCCGCGGTGATCATGACCGCGGCGGAATTTTTGGCTTTGATCTGCGTCGGGTCGACGGTGAGACCGTTGCGTTGCAGAATATTGGCGACCGAGCGCAGCGTGGTAACCGCGTTGGAATCGCCGTCGCCGGCTAGGCCGACCACGATGCCGTAACCGATCAGTTGATTGGAACGGCCGCCACTGACAAACGACATGTCCTTGACCCGCGACGCCCGTAGCGCCGGAGCCAGAACCATCAAAGCGATAAAAAGTCGGAGAAACATGGGACGTTTTTAGAAGGGACGAAGCGCTTGGTAGAGTTTGCTCAACCAGCCGCGTTTCTGCGCGCTGCTGAGTTCGCCTTCGCTCAAAAATTCAAGCCGGGCCTCGGCGATGTTGGTCGAGAGGACCGTGTTGGCCGGAGAAATATCAGCGGGGCGAACGATGCCGCGGAGCACAACGTGCTGGGTCTCGCCCGAGAAACTCACCCGGCGAGCTCCCTCTAGGACGAGGTTGCCGTTCGGCAGTACGTCGGCAATCAGCATGGCGGCGCGGCCCGTGACGACTTGGGAATTATTGACCTTGCCGCCGCCGCTGTAGTCGGACTTGCCGCCCCAGCCGAAGCCGGGCAGCTGACCGCCGTGCGTGCCGAGGCCGCTGACGGAGGGAGGAAAAAGAAATTGCGTCACCGCGCCTTGGGCGGCGTCGGAAGTGTTGGTCGTCTTGTTGGAAGACGAGGACAACGAGGTGGATTCAGCGATGATGATGGTGATGATATCACCGACCCGGCAGGCTTTGGGATCGGACGTGAGGGAGAGCTCGCGCGAACCGGCGGCGAGCCAAAGCGACTGCGCCGCAAGTGGGCCGGCCGAGGCGAAAAACAAGCAGATGAGACAAAGTTTCATGTTGGGTTAAAGACGGATAACCGCGCGGCTCTCACCGGTAACTTGAGCGGTGAACTCACGGTTCGATTGCAGATTGCGGATGCGGATCGTCTCGTTGCGGGCGCCGTCTTGCATGGCCATACCCTTGAGCGACACGGAAACCGGACCGCTTTGGGCGAGAACCTCGACCACCTGGCCACGACGCACCACCGGACGGGCAGCCAAATCACGCCACGTGAGCAGACGATCCGGCGGCACCGCGCGGGTAAAAATATAATCCCCTTGGGGCATGGAGGACAACGCGTCGCGATCGCGCAGCACATCGATGCGGACGGGTTCGAGCGCTGACGAGTCGAGCACGTCGCCGCGCTGGCTAGGTTGGCGGAGTTTCCAGCCAGAGCGCCAAAGATTCGCGCGCACGACGACCGTCTGTTCCTGGCTCGCTTCGCCGCGCACTTCCGTGCGCACACGCAGCAAGAATTGCGCAGAAATACCTGAGGGAAATTCAACGACCGAAACCGTGGCGCCGGCCTTGGGGGCGAAATTGCCGCCGTTTACCGGCACGAGATGGAGGTCACCTTCGAGCCCGAAGTGCGCATGAATCCGCTCGGTGATCTCGGCGACCCAAACGGGGGCTTCGTTTTGAGCGCGTAAAGCCAGCGGCGCTACGAGCAGGCTGAGAATCAGGATAAAACGGGTGGTCATAATCAGCGTTTCAGCTCGTTGACTTTCTGGAGCATTTCATCGGAGGACTGGATGGCCTTGCTGTTTAATTCGTAGGCGCGCTGGGCGAGGATCATGTTCACCATTTCCTCGACGATGTTGACGTTGGAGGTCTCGACGTAGCCCTGCTGAATCGAGCCGAAGCCCTGTTCGTTGGGCGCACCGGCCTCGGGCGTGCCGCTGGCGGGAGTCTCGCGGAAGAGATTGGAGCCGAGGCTATCCAGACCGGCGGGATTGGCGAAGCGCGTGAGGGTGAGCCGGAAGGTCTGCGACCCGGCGGCGCTGCCCAAGGTGACTTCACCGTTTTCGGCTACGGTCACGGAGGTGGTGCCGGGAGGAACCGTTTGAAAGCCGCTGAGCACCGGCAGACCATCACTGGTGACAACTTGGCCGGTGGCGTTGATCTTGAAGGAAGCGTCGCGGGTGTAAGCGAGGGTACCGTCGGGGCGTTGGACTTCGAAAAAGCCGTCACCCTGAATCGCAAGGTCGAACTTTTCGCCGGTGGCGGTGAGCTGACCCTGGGAGAAAACTTTGGAAGTGGCAACGACGCGGGTACCGTTACCGACCTCGATGCCGGTGGGCAGTTGGTTACCGCCGCCGTTTTGAGCACCCGCTGCCCGGGGCTTCTGGTAAAGCATATCTTGAAATTCGATCTTGCTCCGTTTGAAGCCACGAGAGTTCACGTTCGCTAGATTATTGGCGATCGTGTTGAGGTTGAGCTGTTGGGCCTCCATGCCCGTGGCGGCTGAGTAAAGGGAGAGATTCATGGTGCAGGTTTACTTGGGGTGGAGGGTCGCAAGGGATTAGCCGAGGGTGTCCAGCGTGCGTTGGAGCAACTGGTCGCGGGTGGAGATGATTTTCTGGTTAGCTTCGTAGGCGCGGGCAATCGACACTAGGTCGATCATCTCGCGCATCGGGGATATGTTACTGCCCTCGATGTAGCCCTGCATTACGGTGCCGCCGGCTACGGCAATCGGGGCTTCGTCGGCGGTCGGCAGAAAGACGCCACCGCTCAGCGGCTCCAATTTCTGCGGGTCGGCAAAACGACTGACCGCGAGGGTGTCGACAACTTGGCCGGCTTGACTGATTTCGCCATCGGCATCGATGGAGATCGCGCCGCCCGCCTGCAGAATGATGGGCGCGCGACCGGCCCCGAGCACGGGTAAGTTATCCGACGTCACCAAGGTGCGATCGGCGCGCACGGACAATTGGCCGGCGCGGGTAAAGCCTTCGCGTCCGTCCGGGAGGCGCACGCTGAGAAAACCATCACCCGAGATCGCGACATCGAGATCACGGCGGGTCTGGACCATTTCGCCCGGGGCGAAATCGAAACGGACGCGGGCCGAAGGGAATGAACCACTCAAACTTTCATCGGATTTAAACTGGCCCGTGCGCAGTTCGCCGGAGGGCTGAGCAGAGAACTGGACCAACTGGCGCTTGAACCCAGGCACTTGGCTGGCGGAAATATTATGCGACGAGGCCTGCTGCCAGCGCTCAAGGGCGGCGAGAGCTGCGGTATTTTGATAAAGGCCTACGGTCATAACCTCGATTAAGCATGGACAATGCCATGTTTTCATTCGGTTGATCATCAGGTTTATACATTTCTATTAAACGCACAGGCAAGTTTTGCCTTTGCCCTGCTCGCAATTGTTTAGATTGCCTTCTGTAGATGATGGACTCACCTCAACTTTCCCCAGACGTCCCAGTCGTCTAATCCCTACTAAGGCCTCAATGAGTAACTCAAATACGGTACCCGTCTACGCCGCTACCGGTCGCGCAACCGATAGCGAGGAAGTTGAATTTTCCGCCGAGCAAGTCGGCTTCGGGGTCTGCCTGATCGTCCACGACGCCCAAGTCCACGCGAGCGCGATTGCCCACGTGCTGATGCCCGACTCCAGCAATAACACCACCTTCGCCCGGAAAGCCCCCTTCGGCTTCAGCAACACCGCGTTCCCCGCCCTTATGGAATCACTCCGCGGCGCCTCCCGCAATTACGCCGGTGACGAGGCTTGGGCCGAAGCCAAGAAACGCCTCAAAGTCTACTTGATCGGCGCGAGCGAAATCACCTCCGCCCAAGCCAGCGCCACCGATCCGAGCACCGACCTTAATATTGGAAAATTAGTCGCAAATCGACTGCGTGATTTGATCAAGACCGAAGGACTAGAGCCCCCGATTGAGGCCCTCGGTGGCGCCGGTATCCGCGACGTCTCGATTCGCAACGGCACCGGTAAAATTCTCATCGAAGTCCCTGGCCAACCGGAGAAAACATTATGAGCACTATGCATAACGAAGAGCTCGTCGAGCGCATCACGCGCCAGATGGGCGAACTCCCCACCTCGCTTGAGGTCGTGTGCCGCCTGATGTTGATGTTACGCAATCCCACCCAGGAAAACGAACACGTCGTCACCGCGCTTTATTCTGACCGCCAGCTCTCCGGGCAATTGGTGCGGAAACTCGATTCCAATGAGGAAGCCCAAGTGGACGAAAAGGGCAATATCATCGAACGCAAACGCAACGAAGCCGAGGTCCTCCAAGTCCTCGACGGCGCGGTGCTGCAGATGGGTTACGCTGCGATCCTGCGCCTCGTTTCCGCACTGAGTGTCGGTAAATTACTCGCCGCCGAGCACAAGGGCTATGGCATGCAGCGCCGTGAGCTCTGGGTTCACTCCGTGGTGGTCGGCCTGATCGCCCAAAGATTGTGCGAGCTACTCGCCGAAACCGGCCGAAATTCCATCGACCCCTCCCTCGCTTTCATCAGCGGCCTGATGCACGACACCGGTAAAGCCGCCCTCAGCACGGAACTCATGCTCAATTTGAAACAGGTGAACGAGGCTGCCCTCGAAAAAGACGCCAACTGGATTGCGATCGAAAACAAATTTTGCCTCATCGACCACAGCGCACTCGGAGCAAGTCTGATGCAAAAGTGGAAATTGCCCAACGAAGTTTTCGACGCCGTCGCCTTCCATCACCAGCCAACTAAAGATCATCCCCTCGCTTCCATCATTCACCTCGCCGACTACGCCTCCCGTTTTATCTCCAACCCAGGAGGCTGGTCGAGCTATGCCGTCACAGTCGACCCCACCGCCTTGGCTACCTGCAAATTGCGCCTCGACGACATTCAACGGGTCGTCTTCCACGTCGCTCAAGACCGAGCGACGGTGGAAACTTACGCCAATATTTAAGCCGCGCGACGGCCCTGCTCTTCCCCGCCGCTCAGTTCGGCCCTGCGCCGGGGTCGGTTTGTTTCGTTGTCCTTGATTTGAACGACCGAAGGTCGCAGCCTTCAGTGTCATCATCACGCCACTATGAAACCACTGTTACTGCTGCTTTCGGGGTTCCTTTTCGCGGTGATTGCCCCAGCGCAGATCGAGGGGGAGTCCGCCGCCGAACTCATCAAACGCGCTGAACTTGGCGACGCTGTTGCCCGCGTAAAATTGAGCCTCATTCGCAGCGGCGGCGAGAACCAGCTCGCCACCGAAATCCAAACTGCCCGCTGGTACCAAGAGGCCGTCGAACAAAATAACATCACTTCGCAATACAGCCTCGGCCTGATGTTTGAATCCGGCGTCGGCCCCGCCAAAGACGCCGCCGAAGCCACCCGCTGGTTTCGCATGGCGGCTGAGCGGGGCAACAACGCCGCCCAATTCAAACTCGGCAACCACTACGCCGCCGGCGACGGCGTCGCCAAAAACTCCACCGAGGCCGCCCTCTGGTTTCGTCGAGCCGCCGAACAAGCCAACGTCGGCGCCCAACGCAACCTCGGCCTCATCCTCCTCAATGGCACCGGCGTCGCCAAAGACATCGCCCAAGCTGTTCAATGGCTCCGCAAAGCCGCCGAACAAGGCGACGTCACTAGCCAATACAACCTTGGCATTCTCTTCGGCAGCAAACTCGCCAAAAACTCCTCCGATTCCGCCCGCTGGTACCGCAAAGCTGCCGAACAGGGTCTAGCCGCGGCGCAGTTCCAACTCGCCCTACTTTGTGAGCGCGGCGACGGCACCACCAAAGACGCCGTCGAAGCCGTCCAATGGCTCCAGAAAGCCGCCGAACAAGACCACGCCGAAGCCCAAACGCTTCTTGGTGAAAAATTCGCCACCGGGGACGGTATCCCGAAAGACAATACTGAAGCCGTTAAATGGTACCGCAAAGCCGCCCAACTCGGCAGCGTTTCCGCCCAATGTAATCTAGGCTTCATGTACGCCACCGGCGGCGGCGTCGAAAAAAACCCCGCCGAAGCCCTCATTTGGTTTCGCAAATCGGCCGAACTCGGCAACGCCATCGGCCAAGTCAACCTCGGCATACTCTACCAAACCGGCAACGCCATCGGCCAAGATTTCTTCGAAGCCGCCAAATGGTACCGCAAAGCCGCCCTCCAAGGCAACGAGCTCGCCCAGTACAACCTCGGCCTCCTGCACGATACTGGCGCCGGCGTCCCCAAAGACAGCGCTGAGGCCGTTCGCTGGATCCGCATGGCCGCCGACCGGGGACACGCTGCCGCCCAGACTAACCTCGGGGCCAAATACGCCACCGGCGACGGTATCCCAAAAGACCTCGTCGAAGCCCACGTCTGCTTCAACCTCGCCAGCGTCAAAGGCAACCCCACCGCCCAACGCAACATGGTCATGATCGAACGCGACATGACCCCCGATCAACGCGCGAAAGCCATGGAACTCGCCCGCAGCCGCTTCGCCGCCGCCGCCAAGCCCGAAGCCATCGCCCCTGCCCCTCGCCCCAACCCATAGATCTTTTTAGGTTCTTCGCTGTTTCCAGTGGGTGACGGTGGGCAGCAGCCCAACCCTCGTAGTTTTTTAACCGCGAATGGACCCGAATGGACACGAATTAACCCGGATAAGGGCGGGGAACGGCCTCACGCAAGGTGAGTCCCTACAATGATTCGTTCGTTTCTCCCAGCTGTTTGGTATCCGTGTGTCCATCCGTGGTTCAACTGCCGTTTTTATTCCAATGGCTGGTGATGTTTTTGTAGGGCCCGACCTCGTGTCGGGCCGTTCAGGGTGTCGTTGCGAGAAGCGCCGCGACGAAGCAATCCAGCTTGATTGCGTAGCCAGAAAAACGGGTCATGAAAATCCCGAGCATTCGATCTGCCCACCGGAAACCGCGATGAATCTCTTTCTATCTCACTCAACCTCCGTCCCACCTCTCATCCCAGCAAAAGAACTTTACCTTTTCACGCCGCCCAGGCGGCTCAAAGCAGCGCGAGCTCTTTTTTGTTTTGGAAAATCAATCGCGCGCCCGGTTCGCCAAAAAACTGCTTACAACTTTCGGTCATTTTCTGGGTCAAATTATCCACCTCCAAATCTGTCATCGGCTTCCAGCTACGTTCCAATTCCGTCGCTTGACCAAGCGTGGCGACGAGGGCGCGTAATTCTTTGCGAATTTCCTCAAGGCGTACTTCCAAGGCGCGCATTGTTTCCTGCGCCTTACGCAATCGCTGGCTGACCGCCAAAAAACCCTCCTCCTTAAATCCGGTCACTTTCCGTTTCAGCTCTTCGTCAAACGCCGCAAAGGCCACGCCACTGGCCAGCCACGACAAGAGTCCCAAGATTAAGAGGACCAATCCCAGCACGCCGACGGCGGCCGCGATGATCAGCGAAACGTTGAGCAGAACCATGCCTAATAGTGCGACGCCCAGAGCAATCGCTGAGCCTTTCTGGGCTTTGCGTGTCCGCAAAAACGCTTCGACACAGGCATGTTCGTTTTCGGCTTGAGCGAACTCTTCGCGGGCTTCTTCGACTTTCTTTTCGATGCCCATCGCCCGCGATTCCAGTCCGGCTTTCTCCCGGCGCAATTTTACAAACTCACCGAGCGAATAAATGCGCTCAGGATAATGAAACGTGTCCGACAAAGTCCGCATACTCTCGTCGCCGAGATTCAGGCTAAGCGAATCAAACGTAGATTGATATTCACGGATAAGTTGGGCGTGCCGGTTTTTATCGTCACGCGCGGCCAACATCCGCGCATCGAGTCCTTCGAGTTTAAGCGCATTGTCGGCGAGCATCCGGGCCCGAATCGCTGGGCTGGCGCTCGCTTCGTCGGCCAAACTTTTGAGGCGGGAGGATAGCTCCCAGAGTAGGTTACGCGCGCGCCGCAGTTGTAGTTCGGCCCGCTCCTTCGCATCCACGACTGCGGAAGCTCCGGCAGCTTCAGCCCCAGCACCTTTGGAGCCATCCGCTTGAAATACCTGCCACACCCCAGTGGACGACGCAGCGAGCTGCGTGAGCTGTTTAAGACTGATCATAGCGGCGACGTTTAAAGCGCGCCGCTCGTGTACTGACAGTCGATCTCCACGATCTTGCCGCATTCACACGTCACGATCAATTTTTTGATCACGTCGCCCTCGCGGACGCATTGGACCGAGGAGGTCCCGACTTTTGGCGCGGCGGCGCCGGGCAGAGCAGCAGCGGAGGCCAAGAGCGACAGACCCGAGGGCTTCTCAACCTCGGCGAAATTTGGCGCATCCAAAACGGCAACGCCTGACCGGCCAGATAAAAAGGACCTCATGGTTTTACAATTTCAGGTGAACTTACTGGAGCGGAGTCAGCGATTTTTCGGCTACCGACCGACAGTTTAATTTCTACGCGGTGGTCATTCTCGGGATCGTTCTTGTCGGCTTTGGCCGGCCGGGTGTCGCCGAAGGACGCTACCCGGTCGAATTGTTCGCCGGCGACGGCAACATTCGCCATGAGCCGCCGGACCGTGCTAGCGCGATCGCCCGATAGTTCCCAGGCCGAATAAGCCGAAGATAACATCTTCAAACCACCGCGCGAGTGACCTTCAATCGACACGCGGAAAGCGTGACGATCGACCAGCCACGCGAGATTCTGGAAAACAAAATCACCCCATTGCGAGAGTTCGGCGGAGGCTTCACCTTGGAACAGCGGTTTGCGGGGCCGATCGTAGAGCGTAATCAACACGCCGTCGCTGGAGACGACCACATCAACCGGCCGGTTAGGATCATCTGATTTTACGTTGATCATACCGTAGAAGCCCATCGCAATCGCGTTGAGATTTTTCTGTTCGGCCGCGGCGGCTTTAGATGCGTCCTCCTTGCGTGACTTGGAATTGATGTCACGGACCGTCGCCTCTTTGGCCTGGTCTTTGAGCACGCCCGTGTTCCAAGGCATCTTAATTTTGGGCGGTTCCCTAAAGTACTTAGCTACGCCCTCCAATAGATCAGGCTTCTGGTTCATGAGCCACATACACAAAAAGAAAGCCATCATCGCGGTCATAAAGTCCGCAAAGGCAACCTTCCAAGCTCCGCCGCTTCCAGCCATGATAGTTGAGGGGGTCGAGGGTAATTATTTGGCCGCGGCACCGCCACGCAGGGCGGTTTCCAAGGCTTCCGCCGAGGGTTGCACGGAGTGATCAAGCGACCGGCGCGCCAATTCGGCAGCGGTCAACGGCGCCATACCTTTCGCAAAAGCTACCACCGCGATTTTGGTACAACGCAGGTATTGGATATAACCTTCGTTCAAACCCCGGATACTGCTGGCTAAAGGATTGGCAAAACCATAGGCCGCAAAAACGCCCAGCATCGTTCCAGAGAGAGCTGCAGCCACCAACTGGCCAACTTTTGTGGGGCCTTGGTCAATAGCCCCCATCGTATGAATGATACCCATGACCGCCGCGACAATCCCGATACCCGGCAAAGAGTCCCCGGCAAAATTGAGAACATGGGCCGAATGCTCCGCCTCACGAGTTTTTGTCTGAATATCCATCTCAATAACCCCCTCAAGTTGATCGGGCTTGATCCGTCCATCGACCAAAGGCTTTAAACTATCCACAATGAAAGAGAGGCGCTCCGGAGAGGCCAATAAGGTCGGATATTTCCGAAAAATAGAACTCTGAGTTGGAGCCGAAACGTGCTCTTCTAGGGCCAGCAAACCACTTTTACGACCGGCTTGAAACAGCTCATAAAGCGCCCCGATCAACTCGAAGTAGTGAGTCTTGTTGATCGTCTTACCGGTCATTACTTGGATGATTTTGCCCGTCGTGTCCTTTAGAACGTGCAAAGGAGTCGCGATTAAAACCGCACCTAATGTAATACCAAAAATGGCGACGAGCTCGGCCGGGTGCAGCAGATGCATGACCATGCCTATATCCCAATTGTGCCCCATGATGAACGAAATCACCGTACAGCCCACGACCACTGCGAGTCCTATAATGATAAGCATATAAAATCCTATTTATTTTGATTCCGCTCAATAAAGCTCCGGAGCGCCAAGATCGCCTGGGTGTGGATCTGACTGATCCGGGCTTCCGTCAAATCCATCGCCTCAGCAATTTCAGCGAGCCGCAGGCCTTCAAAATGGTATAACGCCAGAACTTTTCGCTGCGTCTCTGGCAACAATTCAATCCGGTCGGCTACTAAACGCCACAATTCAGCCCGCTCTAAGCCAGCGGAGGCAGGTTCAAGATTTTCGTCGGCGATCGTCTCGTGCAGCTTAGCTCCATCGCCGTCATCATACGCTGACGCATCGATGTTGATAAAGGTGACCGGGCTCGATTCCTGCAGCCACTCTTCGTACTCAGCTGGGGTGAGCTGCAGGTGACGCTGGATCTCCTCGGCCGTCGCCGCGCGCTGGTGCTTCTGCTCCAGCTCGCCGATGGCATCTTTTATTTTGCGTGCTTTTGCCCGGGTGCGACGGGGACACCAATCCAAGCGCCTGAGTTCATCAAGAATCGCTCCGCGAATTTTAGTGTACGCGTAACCGGCAAAAGTCCGGCCCTCTTGCGGAATGTACCGTTGCGCCGCCGCAATCAAACCGATCACACCCATGGAGTGAAGATCGTCCGCATCGATGTGCGGGGGTAGGCTCAGCTTGATCCGACCGACGACTTGACGCACCAACGGCAAGTGCTCCTCGACTAAAGCGGTCGAAGCACCGGTCGTCTGTTGGTACGCTTTGTACGCCAAAGGCGAAATCGGTGGTGGCGGCGTATCAGATGATGGAGCAGATTCCATGGTGTTATCCCCGTTTAATCAACCCGTTCACTTTTTAGCTTTGGCGACCGCTGTTTCGCCTCTTTTTTGACGATTGGCTTTTGCCGCGGCTTCGGCCGTCGCGCGTTTCACGGCAACAGTAATGCGCATCGCATCCAAAACCTGATTCCAAAACCACTGACCCGCCAGTCCGCCCACAACCGCGGCAATACACGCATCGCGCACGATCAACGCGAAAGTCCGATCGGCCCATAGGCCGGCGGTGAAGACCATCGTGAAGAAAACAAAACCGGAAACTAAAAATATGTAACGCATACGAGTCAGTTCTTACCCAAAGTTTTTTGGACCAAGAAATCGAGCGGATCAGCGCCGATGGGGCCAAGCAAATTGCCGTCATGCGAGAAGAAAAGAGGACGCATCTCCCCCTCGAGCAATATTTCCCAAATTTTACCGACATCTTTTGCTTCGTCGAGGTGCGTGAGCACCACGTGGGTGGCCCCGAGGGCACGCCCCGATTTCAAGCCAACCCGGAGGCTTTCGGTTTCATAAGCCGCATTGAGCACGAGCACCCGCGTCTCGATCGCTTGTTGCTCCAACAAATCGGCCAACAGGGGCATTTCGTCGCCCGCGGCCGCACCGAAGCACGGCACATCCCAATACACCCGAGCGCCCTCATCACTTACCCGCAGATTCGGAGTATGATGAGTGAGCCCCACCCCCACCGCATCGCAAAAGACTTCCAACTCGAGGCAGGGATTGGGCCGGCTAAATTCCACGTGGCGCACCCGACACTTCGTGCCCTGCTGAAACACTTCCCAGGTCAGCCATTGCCCAAGCGCCAATGATTTATCGGCCTGCGAACTGCTGATAAAAACTACCCGCCGGCTAAGCGGCACCACTGGAAACGCCCCAACCAATTGGCGTAATTCATGCACAAAATCCGCCAGCGCATCACCCAAAGGTTTATCGCCAGAGATCGACCACCGCCGCTCAGTTTCGACTCGCCAAAGTAGCGATTCGGAGAATCCCGCCGTCCTCAACGCGGCTCGCAAGTCCACGGGCCGACTCCCGCGCGCCAACCCCGCCGCATACGTGGAATTCAACACCCCGGGTACCGGAGGCGCCATCACTGGCTCCAACACTGATTCGGGCGCCGCGAGCTCGGCGATGACTTCCAGTTTAGCCCCACCGAAAATACGTTTGAGAAAATTCTGCCGCACGGGCCGCACCGAAAGCACCCGCGCCTCCGGCCCTAACTGCGCTTTCAGCACCGATAGGGCCTCGTTCACGGAGCGCACGATGAACCGGTAGGTGCCCGGCGCGGGGGATTTAGGAGCAGATGAAGTCATCTGATTAAGCCGCCGCGCGGGCCGGTTCAAACGGCGCCGAAATTATCCCGGCATTCTCGATCTGGTAAGTCCCCGGAATTTCTTGGAAAGACACGACCGTGAGCCGCGGGAACGTCGATTCGAGAAAACGCCGTAACGCCAACCGCAACTCGGCGCCCACCGCGATGCACGGCGCGCTCCCGCCGGCGGCAAATTCCGCCTGCTTGGAATTGATCGCTTGGAGTAAATGGGCGCTCAGCGCCGGATCGAGCGCCAGACCGAAGTCTGCCGCCGTCCGATGGATTTTTGCCACCAGTTCCTTTTCTAGGCGCAAATCGAGCGTCAAAGCCCGCACCGTGCCCGGAGCCGATTCCAGCAACGGCACAAAATAGGGCCCGAGCCGGCGCCGCACCAACTCGCTTAAATCGTCGGGATTCTTCGTCAAGGCCGCGAAATCGGCGATCCCTTCCAGGATCAACGGCAGATTGAGGATCGGCACGTTTTCGCGGAGTAAATTCTGCAACACGCGCTGAATGATACCGAGATTGACCAAGTCCGGCAGCAACTCGCTGACCAGCGCCGGATGCGATTGCTTCACATGATCGATCAACGCCTGCACATCCTGCCGCCCGAGCAACACATGGGCGTTGGACTTCAAAATTTCGGATAGATGCGTAACGATGATCGAGGCGCAATCGACCACGGAATAACCGTTGATCTCCGCATTCTTCTTTTCGCCCTCTTCGATCCACACCGCCGCCAGACCAAAGACCGGCTCCTGGCACGCGACGCCGCGCAATTGCACGCGACTGCCCGAGACATTCATCGCCATCCAGCGACCCATCATGAGCGAACCACGGCCCACGATCCGGCCGCGCAAAAGAAACCGGTACTCGCCGCTCGCAAGCTCGAGATTGTCGCGCACCGCTACCTGCGGCACGATGATCCCCAGTTCGCGGGCCAGAGTTTTACGCACGCCAGTGATGCGCCCAGGCAAATCACCGCCTTGTTTCTGATCCGCTAGGCCGACCAGACCGAAACCCACTTCCACCGCAAACACGTCGACGTCGATCAATCGACGCACTTCTTCGACCGAGCCACTCTTCGGCGGCGCGGCTTCCTTTTCCTTGGCCTTCTCGGCGGCAGTCTTAGCGCCCGGTTCAGCCTCGGGCTGAACGGCCGGAAGTTTAAAGCCGATGTAGAGAAAAAACCCACCCATCAAACCAAGCGGCAACAAGGGCAACCCAGGCATGAAGCCCATGAGCAACATCACCGCGCCGACCATCTTCAACGCGGCCGGATATCGCACCAGTTGGCCGCCGACTTGTTGCCCTAGGTCGCCGGTATCCGCCGCCCGGGTGACCAGCAAACCCGCGGCCACCGAAATTATCAGCGCTGGAATCTGCGACACCAGACCGTCACCGATCGACAGCAGCGTAAATTTTTCCAACGACTCCATCAGCGACATATCCATCTGCAACACGCCGATCATGAAGCCGCCCAAAACATTGACCAAGGTGATCAAAATACCCGCGATCGCCTCACCGCGCACAAACTTAGACGAACCGTCCATCGCGCCGTAGAAATCGGCTTCACGTTGCACTTTAAGCCGCCGAGCCGTGGCCGTAGACTCATCGATCGTCCCCGCGTTCAGCTCTGCATCGATCGCCATCTGTTTACCCGGCAAGGCATCCAAAGTAAACCTCGCCGATACCTCCGCGATTCGGCCCGCGCCTTTGGTGATTACGACGAAATTGATCACAACCAAGATCACGAACACGACAAATCCGACCACGTAATTCCCCTGAATCACGATCTTGCCGAACGCCTCGATAATGTGGCCAGCCTCACCCTCCGTCAGGACCAAGCGCGTCGAACAAATGTTGAGCGCCAAGCGGAAAAGCGTCAGACCCAACAACACGGTCGGAAACGCCGAAAATTCTACCGGTTGGCGGACGTAAATCACCACCAGCATGATCAACAACGACGACGCGATGCTGAAGGACAGCAACACATCTAGGACCATCGGCGGCACCGGCAGCACCAACAGCATGATCGTGCCAAACAATGCGGCCGCGACTAATAGATCAGCCCGGCCTAAAAGTTGGCTGGAAAATGTCGTCGCGGGAACTGGAACAGCAGCAGGCATGAAAATTAGTTAGTTAGAAAGCGCCGCCGCCCGCCGGCTAGGAAGGGTGAAATAATAGTAGCGGTAAGTCCGGTAGACGAAAGCGAGGATCTCGGCGACCGTCTCGAACATATCCTGCGGAATCGGCTCCCCCACTTTGCCCGTCGCATAGAGCAATCGCGCGACGGGACGATTTTCCACGATCGGCACCCCATGTTGCGCACCCAATTCTTTGATCCGCAGCGCGTGACGATTTTCGCCCTTGGCCACGATCACCGGCGCCGCATCCGATCCCCGCACGTAGCGCAGTGCCACGGCAAAGTGCGTCGGATTAGCCACAATCACATCCGCGGTCGGGACCGCATCCATCATCTGCTTCTGCAGGAGTCGACGGGCGAATCGCCGCATCGCTGCTTTCACCAGCGGATTACCATCCGATTGCGAGTGCTCGTCCTTAACCTCCTGCCGCGACATCATCAGCTCCTGGTTCGATTTATATAATTCGTACGCGTAACTGATGGCCGCGATCACAGCGATGGCGCCCAGAAATCGCCACATCAGCGCCATCGCGCTGGTGTGCAGAAAATTCGCGAGGTACAGCAGCTCCACCGGGGCCGAGAAAATCACATCGCTGAAAATCTTGCTCGTCGCCGCCGCCAGACAGGCGAACACCGCGAACACTTTTAATAAATCAAGCGCCGCGGTGACCCAGATTTTTTTTCCGAAAATGCGGCCTAACCCTGCAATCGGATCGAAACGCTCGAAACTGGGCTTCATCGCCTCCGGAGTGAGTTGAAATCCGCTTTGGACCCCGCCGGCCAAAATCGCGGCTAGGGCCGTAGCGAGTACCACCGGCAACCCAATCGAAATGAACGTCGTCATCGCCAATGCCGCTACCGGCGGGACTTCGTCGCCCTGCACCCGCAACTCGCCCAGGCGACCGAAAATCGCGACCGCCAGCTGCGTCATTTTCTCCGACGCCTCGCGGGCCGCCAAACCGAAGGCAAATAATGCGGCCCCTAACGTAAACACCAAGGTCAACTCCGGCGCACGCGCGAACTGCCCTTTCGAATGGGCTTCGGAAAGCCGTTTCGCGGAGGGAGCCTCGGTTTTTGAATCTTGATCTTCAGCGCTCAATGCCGAGCATTAAGCAAGTTATGCGCCAGCTACTAGATTTAAAAATAAGACTATTTTAATCAGTTATTTATGAAATTACTGATTAAAAAATAACTCGGATTTCAACCCGTCCCAAGCGGCAGTTTTTTCCCAAAACTCAAGGTCCCACCGAGCGCAGACTCACTTCCAAGATATCCCAAGGCAGCGCCTGCCACAGTGGATCGAGGTTACGCAACAACAGCGCGCCAAAGCCCGAGAGCAGCAACAGTCCAGCCCACAGCCGCACCGAAACACTCGCGATGAAGACGTTCATCCGCGGCACCGCTTTACCCAAAATACTGAAGGCTAGGTTGATGATAAAACTTAAGGCAATGAACGGAGCCGCAATCCGCAGTCCCACCGCCAAAATATGCTCCGTCACGTTGATCAAGCGTTCTAGCGCCACCGCGGTGACGGTGTAAGTGCCCAACGGCGAAAACTCAAAACTCCGGGCAAAAGCCGCCAAGACATCAAGATGCACCCCCATCCCGAAAAACAACACCCCCGCAAACGCCGTAACAAAAGCCGGTAAAGGCTCCTGCGCCGGCACCGGCACATCGTAGCCTGGCGGCGAATTCAATCCGATTTCATTGGCGATCAATCGACCACCCAAGGCCGTGACCGAAAGCGCTGCTCGCACCACCAAACCCATCGCAAAACCCAGCAACACCTCGCTCACCGCCGCCATCGCCAGTTGGATCCAATCCGCAGCTTGTAACGCCACCGGCAACGGTACCACCCCAACCAGCAGAACCGCTAAAATCATACTTAACGCCACGCGCATCCGAGTGGGCAACGTGCCTCCCCCCGGCGTGGGCAACGCGGCAATCACGCCTAATGAGCGCAAACTAATCAAAACCCATGCAATCAACCAAATGAGCATGGCATGGGCTCGACGCGTTAATTGCCTAAACTAGCCATCCGCGCAAAACAGCTGATCGTAAATTCACTCATCACTCGAACCAACCACGGCGCCAGCAGCACGAACAGCACCCCGCCAGCGATCAACTTAGGCCCAAACGTCAAGGTCTGCTCCTGAATACTCGTGGCCGACTGAAAAATACTCGTGATCAGGCCCACCACCAACAACCCGAGTAAAAATGGACTGCACACGAACAACGAAAAAACGATCACTTCCTTTAAAATATCGATAGCGGCTTCTGGCGTCATGGGCGTTTAGACGTTAAAACTTTCCACCAAGCTTTTCACCACCAGCTGCCAGCCATCCACCAAGACAAAAAGCAGCAATTTAAACGGCAACGCCACTACGGCCGGTGGCATCATCATCATCCCGAGCGACATTAAAATCGTCGAGACCAGCAGATCGATCACGAGAAACGGCAAGAAGAGGAAAAAGCCCATTTGGAATGCGGTCTGTAATTCGCTGATCACAAACGCCGGCACAATTACGCGCAGCGGCAAATCTTGAACTTTTGTCGGCGGAAACCGTCCGAGTTTGAGAAAAAATTCGATATCACGGGTGCGCGTCTGCTTCAGCATGAAACCTTTGATCGGTTCCCCGGCCGCCTCTAGGGCAGCCCCGGAAGCCAAACTACCCGACAAATAAGGCTGCAAGGCCTGAGTGTTCACCCGGTCGAAGGTCGGTCCCATGACGAATAAAGTAAGAAACAGCGCGAGACCGGTAATAATTTGATTCGAAGGCGCATTAGGGAGCCCGATGGCCGTACGGAGAAACCCCAGTACGATGACAATACGCGTGAAACTCGTCATCAACATCACGAGCGTGGGCGCCAGTGAAAGCAGCGTCATCACGACGACGATTTGCAAACCCACGCTGATCTCGCCGGGTTTTTCTGCACCTTCGAGATTCACCGCCAATTTCCACGGCGCCGGCGTCGCCGCGGGCGAGCCACTGCCCGGAGCCGCTGGCGGCGTCTGGGCTTGCAGCAGAACTTGGGCAAACACCAAGGCCGTGAACAAAAGTAAAATCGGTAATCGCAGGCGCCGCAGCCAAGTCAGATTCATGGCGCAGGGTCCGAGGGTGGCACTTCTGAGACCAGATCGATGCGACCTTGGCTGACGCCAATCAGAAACGACCGACCACGACAGGAAGTAAGCACGAGGTATTGCCGATTCCCAAGGGGCCGCGTTTCTTCGATCAAAATTTCCGAGCCAGTAGTTTTAAGCGACCGGCCTTTCCCTTTGGCCCGAAACCAGAGCCAAGCACCGCCCCCGAGGCAGAGTACGACAAATACGATGTAACCGGTCGAAGGTGAATCCGCAGGCCGCGCAATAGTCGGCTCGACCGGTTGCGGAAAAATGACCGTATCGGCGGAGCGGGGCGCGGTGGGCGTCGCCGCCCCAAGCCAACCGCTAGCAAAGAGCAGACCCAGAGCCCAAAGGACCAAGCGACGCCGACAGAAACCCGGCGCGGTGGACGGGAGGTGACTCATTTGGTGCGGCCCACGAATTCGGTGACGCGAATCCCAAAACTGTCGCCGACGAGCACAACCTCGCCTCGAGCGACGAGTTTTTGATTCACGTGCAGCGAGACGGGCTCATTGGCTTTTTGCGCCAATTGCAAAATAGTCCCGGGGGCGAGTGCGAGTACCTCGCGCATGGGCAGTTCGCACGAGCCCAGTTGCACGGCAACGTTCACCTTGATGTCTAAAACGAGGTCGAGAGATTTGTTTTCCATGATGGATTAGGTGAAAAGTTAACGAATGGCCGAGGTGATGGAGACTGCGATGCGCTCACCTTCGATCCCAATGGTACCGATAAATTTCTCTTCGGAGCCGACAACGATCGAAGTTTGCTCCAAAATACTGATGGGCAGTGGCAGGACCGAGCCGATCTCAAGATTTGAAACTTCCGCGAGGGTGAGAGTGAAAGCGTTCCAATGCGCGGTGATCGGCACCAGCACCTCTTCGAAAGCAGGATGCCAGTTAGGCTCACGCACCACGGGCTTGTCGGGCTGCATTTTTTCTTGGCGGGATTGGAAGGAGCGCACAAGCGGCTCAACCATGACTTCGGGCACACACAACGAGAGCTGTCCCGTAGCTCCACCTAAGGTCATCTCAATGCTGAGATTCACAAAGGACGCGGTCTTGGAGGAGCTTTGCATAAGGCCCGAAAAACGCTGACCACCGAGGATGGCAGGGAGCAGGGCTTGTTCATAACCCCACTGGTTGAACCATTCTTCGAGCACTTGCACCATCATGTCGTCGAGTAAGGCGCACTCAATTTCGGTGAGTTCACGCTCGACGGTTTGGGCTACACCAGGACCACCTAAAAGACGGTCGACCACGGTCGAGGCCAGAGCGGCGGGCAACGTCATCTGGCCCAGGCCACGCAGGGGCTCGGCCTTAAAGGTGCAATTGTAAGAACGCTCGGAAATTTGACCGCGGAATTCGGCGAAGGTGGATTCGGAAAAGCCGACTTTGCCGAGAACGCACTCGAGTTTCAAAACTAAGGACAAGCGGGTCGCAAGTTGGCGGGCGAACTGGGTCTGCAACTCGCGCAGCTGCGCCAGTTGCCCCGCCGTCAACATGACGGGGTTCCGGAAATCATAAGCCCGCACCGCCGGGCCAACCTCGGCGGCGACGCGATTACCAAGGGGATCGAGCTGGATCGCGGGACCCGCCGACTCAGTCTGGGTTTCGGCCGTCATTACTGCACCACAAAGTCAGAGAAGAAAACCTGCTCCACCAAAGGGGCTTTGAGCAGATCGTTGAAGATGGCCACAAGGCGGCCACGCACCACCGCCTTGCCACTGGGCTCATCGAGCTCGGGCATCGAGAGGCTGGAGAGAATCGTGAGCGTGGCATCGACCAACTCAGCGTGTTTTGCGTCGATTTTCTTGTTAGCCGCGTCGTTTTTGCCGACGACATTAAATGTGACTTTCAGATACCGGGTACCCTGCGTGCCCGCAATATTGACGGTGAGATTTTCAAACTTTGGGCGCCCTTCTAATTTTTCCTTACCGCCTGCGTCGGCCTTTGGCGCGGCGTTGGCTCCGCCATCGGCACCTGCCGCAGCTCCCGGCTCCCCTTCAACTTGCGTCCCATCACGTTTACTGGCTTCAGCCATGATCGTGGTGAGCTCAGTCTTGATATCTTTTGTGAGCTTAGGGATAATCACAAAAGTAACTACCGCCCATGAAAGCACGGGAGCGAGCACCACCGCGATAATCGCCGGGAGCATGCCGCCGGCAGATTTCCCTGCGGAGGGTGCCGTTTTTTCGGCTGGTTTATCGGAAGCGGAGTCGGACATGGGAAAAGAAAAACTAAATCTTAGCGCTTAAGGTTGACGGTATCTTCGACCATGGAGTCGGACACGGTTACGATGCGAGAGGAAGCCTGAAGACTACGCTGGGCATTAATGAGGGTCGCGAATTCGTTGGTGAGGTCCACGTTGGAAAGTTCGAGCGTCTCCGTTTCGATCGTGCCGTTACCCACGCCACCCGGAAGGTTAGTTAAACCGTTGAGCGCTAATCCGCCGACCGGCGCAGCATTTTCGAAATTGGTAAACATGTTGGCCCCTTCAAGTTTGAGTGCGGTCGGATTCGAAAAGCGCTGTAAGAGGACGCGGTTGGTCACGACGGTCGTCCCGTTCGAGTACGTTTCCGAGAAACTACCTTTTTTATCAAAAGCGAAGCTGAGCAATTCGGCACCGGCGGGCGGGGTCTGGCTGACGCGAATACTGCCGACGGC
>CAMCWW010000054.1:0-25964 GCA_945882935.1 Opitutus sp. GAS368 | reverse complement strand
AACCGGGCGTTACGCGGCGTGCTGGGGCCGTAGATTTCCGTCGTCGCTCCCTGGTCGGTGACGTTGCGCAGATTGGCATAGACCGAGAGATTCTTGCGCACGGTGTATTCGCCGATCACGTCGACAAACGTGGAGGGCGGCTGCCAGTTAAACGTGCCGGGCTCGATGCTGGCACCCGGCGCCACCGCGTTCAGGCGCGTGCGGCCGCGGTGATTTGCATTCACCCGCAGGTTATATTTTTCGCGGGTGAAGCTGATCCCGGCGCTGCCGCTGCGTGGGATGTAGCCTGCGAAATTTCCGCCCGTATCGCCCACCGCGCGCTGCGAAGTGCCGTTGGCGAAGACCTCGAAACCGCGGGCCCAATACGGGAGAAAGGTGAGGCTTTGGCGGTAGTTGAAGCTCACGCCCTCGAAGCGCACCGTGCCCGGAATATTGAACTGGGTCGAAACTCCATAGCGGCCGTAGGCGTTGGGATCGAGACCGTAGGTGGCGAGGAATTCAGGGGTGGCCGCTTGCACGGTGCTGCCGAAAAAGTTGCGGACGTCGCGACGGAATGCCGCCACCGATACCACACCGACGCCCTGGAAATAATGTTCCAGGCGCAGGACGAGCGACTTGGCGGACCATGGATTGATATCGACGTTGTTGACGATGATCCGGTTCGTCGGGCTGTCGCCGGCGCTGGTATCCGGCAAAGTCAGGCCCCCGGCATATTGATTGTAGTCGGGCCGGCCGATGGACTCATAGAGGGCGACTCGCCCGATCAAGTTTTCTCGCACGGCGTAGCTCGCGTTGAGGCTCGGGAAAAGTTTGTCGTAGGTCTTTTCAGTGGTGGACCCGCGCGCGATCCCGTTGGGGTTTCTCTTGGGATCCGTCAGGGGTCCCTGAGCTTGAACCTTGGTTCTTTCCCCGCGCACGCCGGTGACGATCTTCAGGCGTTGGTTGAAGAAGTCGAAATCCGAGCGCAGGTAGGGGGCGATCACCTGTTCCCGGGCAAACTTCGACGTCGCCGCGCGGTTACGCGCGATCGTATTGGCGTTGGAGGTGAAGGTGGTCGGCTGCGCCTTGTAATGCTCCCACACCTTGCGATTGCTGGGGGCCTCGGAGGTCGGAAATCCGTAAGGCATCACGCGCTGCGAAAAGACGGGATCAAAAAAGGGCGCGAGTAAATTGTCCCCCGTAACCGGAGTGGTGCTGGCGACGCCGTCCGCCCCGACGTAGTTGTAGGTCGCGGAGTCGTCGGTGATATCGCGCATGCCCTCCTGGAGGTTGAATCCCGCCTTCAACGTCACTGGAATCGCCGTCGGGAGCTTCCGGCTCACACTGCCATAGGCGGTCTTCTGCGTGTCGTGGGTGGCGTTCTGCTGGCTCGCCGCCGAAGTGAGGGCATAGTTGGCGATGAGGTAAGGATTCACGTCGGCACCAGCCGCATTCCTCACGGTGATCGCGCCGGGCCGCAGATAAGTGACATCGTCAAACGACACGGTCAGGCCGCTGCGGGTCGCATTCACCGCGCGGAAATATCCCTGGTTGGTGTCATGGTTGTCGTCCGTCGCCGACGAGTAACCGAAGCCGAGGTCGGCCTTCCAATCGGGTCCCTGATGTTTCCACACGATGCTTGGCATGTAGGTGCGATTGAAACGATTTCGTTCGTTGTGGATCATCGAGACGTTGCCCGCCCCCGTGTTCCCGCGGACGAAGGTCGACGAGAAGCCGCCGGGCTGCACCCCGCCGGGGTTGAACGTCAGCGAGTGCAACGCGAACTGCACGTCGAAGGAGGAGTAAAGGAAGCCTACGGAAATGCGGTCATTGGGCGACAATTTGAAGTCAAAGGATGCGGCGAAGGATTTGCGCTCCGTGATCTTGGGCTGATCCTCCACCCGGAAGGACGACAGATAGGGCTGCGAAAACGCCGTCGCCGGGAAAGCCGTGCCGCCGGTGGCGACGCCCGTGCCGCGCCAGGTGGCCTGCACGCGATCCTGCGCCGAATAGCTCGTGGAGTCGCCGGCTGAGATCGAAAACCCGAATTTCTTGTTCACCGGCGCCGAGTAGGAGAAATCGAAGCCCGGATAAATATTGCGGGTCAGGCCCGGTTTGGCCCCCGGAGCTTTCTTAAAGCTCTTCGCGTTGTCGCGCATGCTGAGATAGACGTTGGACTGGAACAAGGGTTTGGCGCGCTCGAAGGAACTGCGCGTCACCATGTTCACCGTGCCCGCCAGCGCGGAGGCCGGAGACTCGGGGGTGGGCGTGTTGAGCACCTCGATCCGCGACAGGTTGTTGATCGAAACCATGTCCGCCATAACCGTGCGGTTGGTTTTACCACCGTCGGCGGAGGCAAGATTGAAGCTGTCGATCGTGACCGGCACATAGTCGGACGGGACGCCGTCGATAGAGATGCCCCGGGCGTTGCCGCCAGTGTAGCTGATCGTGATTCCGGGCAGAAATTTCAGAAACTCGGCGGTGTTGCCTTCGGCCACGTTGCCAAACTGCTCCGTCGAGACGACCTGCTTGATGTTGGGCGCGAAGCGCTGCTCGTTAATGGCCAAGGCCGAGGCGTCCATCTCGCGCGAGGAGGAGACTTGAAATTCGGCCAACTGCACGACGTCGCCGTCGCTCTTGGGTGGCATGCCCAGCGCGATTGTGAGTTCGGTGGCCTTGCCCGCCGCGATTGCAGCGGAGCGCACATCGCGGGGCAGGCCGGTGTAGAACGTCTGCACTTTCACCGCGCCCGCCGGCACCTGCGTCAGGCGGAAATTACCGTCGGCGTCGGTGAGCGTCACGAGCCCGGTGCCTTCGATCGAAATGCGGGCCCCCTCGACATACTGGGCATTGCGCTCGTTGAGTACGCGGCCCTGCAAGGTGCCGAAGTTTTCCGGGGCGGCCGGCACCTGAGCTTGGGTCGAGGATACGGCGAGAGCGAGCCACGCTCCGAGCACACTGAAGACATTTTGTTTTTTCATAGAGGATTCTTGGGAAATTTTTCTGGGCGTCGGGGCCTGACTTGACGGTGCGGCGGGCGACTCCTCGTGCCCCGCCCGGTTCACCATCAAAGCCCCCGACTTGGCGTCCTCCGCAAAGGCCAGTCCGGTCTCAGCAACGAGGCGGGTGAGCGCCTCCCGCGCGGAATACTCGCCCCGCACGGGATTGGTTTTCACGCCGCGGACGGCATCGACCAAAAACACCACCTGCCGACCTGATTCATCGGCAAAACGCTTCAGGGTGTTCACGGCGTCGCCGCCTGCGATGTCATAGCTCTTGCGCATCGCCTCAGCGGCCTGGGCGGGCGCAATCGCGCACGCCAGAGAACACACGGCGAATGCCGTCGCCGAGCCGGTGGAAATCAGGGGTTTCATCAATAGGAACAATGGGGACGCCCCTGAGACGCAGGACCGGATGAAACGGGTTATCCACGCTCGCATGATTTTTCGCCGTAGCTGGCGAACGCCCTAACGCACCGCCCTCAAAACGACGGTCAATTCTTCGCGACGCTCGACCGTGATCGCGCCGCTGCCCTCAAGCAGGCGGACAAAGCCTTCGACGTTGTCGGCGGCGAAGGTGCCGCCCACGGGGCGCTCGGCGATCGACGGATCGCCGATGACAAGCTGGAGGCGGTTGCGGCGGTTGAACTGGGCGACGACGTCGCGCAGTGGAGTCTCGGAAAACACGAGTTTGCGTTCCTGCCACGAGAGGGCTTCGCGCAGGGCTTCGGCGGCGATTTTTTCCACGGTGGGCGCGGCGTGCGACTGGGCGGAGGGCCGCGTGAAAACGGTGCGCTCGTTGGCCGTCAGGAACGTCGGGCTGCCGCTCGTCCGCACGCCGGTTGGAGCGTTGCGTTCGTCGCGTGACCGCCCGGCGGAGGAAGAAAGCGCGTTAGGGACCACGCGCTCCACCTCGGCGACGGAGACTTTGCCTTCAGTGACGAGCACCTCGACGGCGGTGGTGGCCAGACGGACGTTGAACGCGGTGCCCACCGCGCGCACGGCAATGCCTCCGGCGGAAACGGTGAACGGTCGCGCGGGATCGGGTGCGACGGTGAAGTGGGCCTCGCCGGCGGCGAGGTCCACGCGGCGCTCGCCCTGGCCGAGGGAGACGCGGAGCCGCGTGTCGGCGTTGAGCTCGAGGACGGAGCCGTCGGCCAGGACGACGCGTTCGTAGCCGCCGGCGGAGGTGGCGAAAATCTGGTCGGCCGCGGGATTTGGCGGCGTAAGCCAGCGGGCGCCGCCGAACGCGAGTGCGAGGCCGGCGGCGAGGCCGACGGCGACGCGTAGCGGGGTGACGATGCGCCGGGTGGCAGGGGCGGGAGCGCGCACGACGCGAAGCGGCGCGGGGAACTCGACGACCGGCAGCAGCTCGGCGCGGACGAGAGGCATTTTTTCCAGTAACGCACAGGCGGCTTCGATCCGGGCGACGGCGGCGCGATGGCGGGGATCGGCGCGGCACCAGCGGTCAAAATCGCGTCTCTGCGCCGACGAGAAACCCTCGGCGCGCGCGGTCAACCAGTTGGCGGCGACCTCCTCGATCAGATCTTCGTGGTCGGGTGCTTCGGTCATGTGATGAGATCCTTGGCGGAGGGCGGAGTAGTTTCGAGCAGACCGCGATCAGCGAAAAACGCGGCACAGCGCCTCATGCCTTTGGCCATATGGACTTTTACCGTCTCGGGCGAAATGCCGAGTTGTTCGGCGATTTCTTTGTAAGCGAGACCGTCGAGGTAACGGAGCATGATGACTTGGCGGCACCGGTCGGGCAGGGCGCGGACGGCGTCGGCGAGCACTTCGAGTTCGTAGCCTTGGTCGATTTGTTCTCCCACTTCGGGCCGGTCCTCCAAAATCGTGAGTTCGACTAAATCCGTCACGGCCTCGGTCGGTTTCGCGCCACGGCGGCGGAAGAGGTCGAAGGCGATATTGCGCGCCGCGGTGAAAAGAAAGGCCTTCGGGTAATGCACGCCGCCGTTGCCCTGCGCGCGGAGGAGCCGCGTGTAGGTCTCCTGCACGATATCGTCGTGATCGGCGAGAGTGGGGAAACGGGCTTGGAGATAGGCACGCAAGGCGGCCTCGTGGGGATAGACTTCTTCGGAGAACCAGCGGGCTTGTTCAGTCGGGGGCATGGGCTGAGGCGTGCTGATGGGCATTCCGTCGCGGGCCCCAGCTGTCGAGCGCATTTTCGATGGAAACCGGCCGGGAAAACTATTTCGCGCGGCCGATAACCCGAAACAGCGGGCGCTGCGTCTCAATCTCCGAGTAGTCGTTGGTCGGGACTTTTGGGGTCTTCGAAGCGGCTCGGGCCGGTGCGAGCAGTGGACACAAAAAACCCCGCTACCTTTTGAGGGGAAGCGGGGGCTTTTGGTGGAGGTGGTGGGAGTTGAACCCACGTGTCCTCAGCCTTTGCGCGCCACATCTACCGGTATAGCGTTATATTGATCTCGTCGGGGCTATGCGTGAACGCGCGCTCAGTTCCCAACCAACTCCCGGATGAAGATACGGTGCGCAAACCGCGAGTGGCTCCGCGCACTATTCCTGCTGTCGACGTTCGTTCCCCCTAGCAGGAGTTGAGGGACAAACGTGACTGCTAATTAGGCAGCCAGGGGCATTTCTTCGTTATTGCCTGTTATGTTTTTGAAGCGGGATTAACGAGAGAACTTCACTCTCGACCGGCAGTAACGCACGCCAACCAAGGGTCGAATCCAGAACACCCCCAAAGTGGGAAAAATTCAAATGCGGCGCCTCAAAAGGCACCACGGATAGGATTGGGCGCGAGACCAATCAAAGAACGGAAATGGGACCATGCGACGCTCGGCCCGGAATGCAAGGTCGGTCTGGGGGAGGTGGATCCGAGAGCCGGGAGTTGAGAGCGGAGAGCGGAGGGCGGCTGATTTTTCTCATGGTAGGGCCTCACCTGGCGTGAGGCCGTCCCCTCTTTGGCGCCCGACACCCGGAACGGCCCGACGCGAGGTCGGGCCCGACAAAGATGCGAAAGGATCGGGCGATGGGTATCACCCCCGAGGTGAGGCCGGTTCCCCGGCTTGATCCGGGTCCATCCGGGTCCATCCGTGGTTAAAAAACCTGGAGGGTTTTTCCGCACTTTCTCAAACCGTGCGCTCGCGGGAATCGCCGCGGAGGCGGATCGTTTTGTGCCGGAGGTCGTGCACGGTCTCGATGCGGCGGACGCTGCGGCTCTTGGCGCGCATCAAAATCGAGTGCGTGATCGCCCGGTGCCCGGTCACGCGCACGCCGGGGAGCAACGGGCTGTCGCTGATGCCGGTCGCGCAAAAGATCGCGCTGTCGCCGGTCACGAGTTCGTCGGCGCGGTAGATTTTTTTGAGCTGGGCCTCGGTCACGCCGGCCTTGAGCAGATCGGCGCGCTCGGCGGCGTCACGGGGCCACATGCGCAGCTGGATGTCGCCGCCGAGGGCGCGGAGGGCGGCAGCAGTGAGCACGCCTTCGGGCGAACCGCCGATGCCGAAGTAGAGATCGACCGCGGCATCGTGCAAGGCGGGGGCGACGGCGGCGGTGATGTCGCCGTCGGAGATGAGGCGGAGGGCGGCGCCGGAGGCGCGGATCTCCTCGATGAGTTTGGCGTGGCGAGGGCGGTCCATCGTGCAGACGACGATTTCGCGCACGCGTTTGCCGAGGGCGAGGGCGACGATGTCGAGGATGTTGGTGAGCGGGGTGTCGAGGTTGAACGCGGGCACGCGGCGCAGCTCCATCTGCTCCACCACGCGCGGGCCGTAGGTGAGTTTCTCCGCGTAGAACGACGGCAGGCTCATCATCGCGCGCGGCGCGCCGGGCGGGGCGAAGGTCGCCGCCATCACCGAGATGGAGTTGGGCATACCCTTCGAGAGATTGGTGGTGCCGTCGATGGGATCGACCGCGACATCGACGTGCCAACTGCCGGGGGCCCAGGTGCCGAGCTTGTCGCCGATGAAGATGCCGGGGGCGTTGTCCTTGATGCCTTCGCCGATCACGCATTCGCCGCAGATATCCACGTATTCGAGCACGCCCAAAATGGCGCGGCTGGCGGCGTCGTCGGCGGTTTCTTTGGCGTTGCGGCCGAGCCAAGGCAGGCAGGCGAGCGCGGCGTTTTCGGTGGCGCGGACAAACTCGAACTGGAGCGAACGTTCCGGGTTGCGCTCGAGGTCGCCGATGGCGGAAAGGTCGGGAGAAGGGGTAGGCATGGGGTGGTTGCGAGTGTCGGCCGATGTTGGTCAGCGAGCGGGCCGCGCCAATGCGAAAAGGGCGGTGGGCGGCGGGGTATAAGCGGAAAAATTAATGCGGGAGTTAGGGGCTGAACGAGGGTTGAGAGTTGAGCGTCGAGGGTGCAGCGGGGTGCTTGGTTTCGGTTTCGTCTGGAAGCCGCCGGGGCGGTGCGCATCGTCGTCGACGTATGCCCCAGACTTTTCTCCTGCACGACGCCGGTCGCCTGCCTGCCCCCGGGGACAATGTTGCGATCGCGGTGCGGTCCTTGGAGGCGGGGACGGTGATCGAGCTCGACGGGGCGCCGCGCCCGCTCGCGCAGCACATCCTCGAAGGTCATCGCTTCGCCATCCGGGCCATCGCGCCGGGCGAGGCGTTGCTCTCGTGGGGGCTGCCCTTTGGCCATGCGCTCACGGCGATCACGGCGGGTGACTACGTGTGCAACGCCTCGATGCTCGAATCGCTCGCGGTGCGGCGGTTGCCGTTCGCGTTGCCGGCGCGGGCGAATTTCGCGGACCACCTCGAGCCGTTTGAGTTGAACGAGGCGACCTTCCGGCCCGGCCCGGCGGTGGCGCCGGCGCCGGTGGCGCGCACGTTCGCCGGTTATCGCCGGCCGGGGACGCGCGGCGTGGGCACGCGCAACACCGTGGTCATCCTCGGCACGACGTCGCGCACGGCGAGTTTTGCGCGGCAACTCGCGGCGCGGTTGCAGGTGATGGCGCGGGTGTTTCCGGCACTCGATGGCATCGTGGCCATCGCGCACACCGAGGGCGGCGGGCCGGGCGAACCGAACAACGCGACCGAAGTCCTGCGGGCGCTCGCGGGGTTCATGGTGCATCCGAATGTGGGCGCGGTGCTCGCGGTGGATGCGGGCGGCGAGCCGATCACCAACGCCCGGCTGCGGGCGTTTATGGCCGCGCACGGCTACCCGCTCGGCGATGTGCCGCACGCGTTTCTCAGCAGCGGTGGCGGGCTCGCGGCGGCGCTGGCCGAGGGCGAGGCGCTCGTGCGCAGGTGGTTGCCGGCGGTGGCGGCGCAGCGGCGCACGGCGGAGCCGTTGAGCGCGTTGCGGGTGGCGCTCCAGTGCGGCGGGTCGGATGCGTTTTCGGGCGTGTCGGGCAATCCGCTCGCCGGGGCGATGGTGCACGAGTTGGTGCGCCACGGCGGTATCGGCGTGCTGTGCGAGACCGACGAAGTGGCCGGCGGCGAGGCCTACATCATGAAAGCCGTGCGCGACTTGCCGACGGCGCGGGCGTTGCTCGGGAGCATTGCGCGGTTCCGCGCGCGGCTCGGCTGGCACGGGCTTAGCCCCGAGGCCAATCCCTCGGCGGGCAACAAATTCCGCGGACTCTACAACATCGCGCTCAAGTCCCTCGGCGCCGTGCACAAAAAAGATCCGCGCACGCCGGTGAACTCCGTGATCAACTACGGCGAGCCGCTGACCGCGCCCGGTTTTTACTTCATGGACAGCCCGGGCAACGACCTCGAAGGCATCGCCGGGCAAGTGGCGGCCGGGTGCAACCTGATCCTCTTCGTCACGGGGAACGGCTCGATCACCAACTTCCCGTTTGTCCCCACGCTCAAGGTCACGACGACCACGCGGCGGCACCAACTGCTCATCCACGAGATGGACATCAACGCCGGCCGCTACCTCGACGGCGAGACGATGGCCGCGCTCACGGAGGATTCTTTCAATCTGCTCGTGGAGACGGCGTCGGGGAAAAAATCCCGCGGCGAACACGCGGGCCACGCGCAGACCTCGCTCTGGCGCAACTGGCGGCAGACCGACGGCTCGCAGCTCGCGGCGCTGCGCGCGCGGACGGAGCCGGATGGCCGGCCGCTTGACGTAAAGTTCTCGATCGAAGGGGCGAATAAGCCCGCTAGGGACAGCGGGCTCCACCGGTTGCATGATGGTGCGCGGATTGCGACGGAGCGAGTGGGGCTGGTGTTGCCGACGAGCATGTGTGCGGCGCAGATCGCGCGGCTCGCCGCCGACCGGATGAACGCGAGCGGGCGGGCGCAGGCGCTCGGGCTCGACCGGTTTGTGGCGCTCACGCACACGGAGGGCTGCGGGTTTGGCGGCGAGTCGATGTATCGCCTGCTGCTGCGCACCTATCTCGGCTACGTGACGCACCCGAATGTCGCCGCCGCGCTCCTGCTCGAGCACGGCTGTGAAAAAATCACCAACGATTCGATGCGCCAGCAATTCGACCGCGCGGGTCTGCCGCTGGCACGTTTCGGCTGGGCGAGCGTGCAGCTCGACGGCGGCATCGATCTCGCGCTCGGCCGGATCGAGGCATGGTTCGCCTCGGCCGGTGCCGCGCTACCGCCGGCGTCGGGGCGGCCGACGGATCTCGGCGCGCTTACCGTGGGCTTGCTAAGCGCCGGCCCGGTGGACGCGACGAGCGCGGCGACGTTGGCCCGGCTGGCGCGCGCGATCCTTGCGGCGGGTGGCACGGTGTTGTTGCCCGAGGGCGACGGCTTGTTGGCGGCGGAGGAGTTTCGGACCGCGGTGCTCGGGGCGACGCCCGCGCGCGCGACGCTGGCCTACGGCCAGCCGGTGACGGCGGTGGGTCTGCACCTCGTGGCGACCGAGACCGATCACTGGAGCGAGAACGTCGCGGGCCTCGGCGGCAGCGGCGCGCACGTGCTGCTGGGCTTGGTCGGTGATTCGCCGCAGCAAGGGCATCCAATGGTGCCGGTGGTGCAGGTAGCGGCGCCGGGCGCACTCGCACCGACGGCGGCGGCCGATGTGGATGTCGTGCTGGCGGGTGAGGTGTCGGTCGACGAGGCGACGTTGCGCGAACTGTTGTTGACGATCGTCCAACGCGAGCGGCAACCCGTCGCAAATATCGGTGGTTTCGTGGATTTCCAACTCTCGCGGGGATTGCTCGGGGTCTCGACGTGAGCGCTTGGTGGTTCGCCCACTCGCTCACGCTTGAAGCTACGCTCAGAAGACCCAAAACGAGCAAAGCCTGGCCGGACGCCCGTGCCGTTTTAGACGGCGTGGCTCAGAAGCTGAAGGTGAGCGTCACGCGGCGGTTGAGGCCGGGTTGGGTGAAGCGTGGGAGGTCGACGCTATGGCTGTGCGGCGGAGGAAAGTAGCGGCCGTGAGCACCCAGCCTGATCACCGGAGCCGGTCATCGCAGCGAATCTTCAGGCTCTGCGATCAGAGCGTCATTTGCCGGTTCCAAGTCTCGCGAACGGCCGCCAAATCGGCGGCCTCCAACACGCCGATGCGTCGCAGGAAAATAGGTTTCTCGGCGGTCACAAGTCGGAGGAATCTGCTGCACGATGGGCCGACCGGAAATTCACTCCAACAACGGTTGGTATCGACCTCGGAGGATCGGGCCACGTCGGCAAAATGCCTAACGTTATCGCGACTGCATTTTTGTAAGCGGAAGATGTCGCTCGACGGGGTCTTTCCGGACGAATACAGCACTAAACAACACTCCGAATGGGGGAGCGGGCCGCCTCGATTGTCATGATGGTTAACAATCGATGCCCGCCACCCGCACATTGCAGTTTTACTCCGGCCCGCGCCGGCGGTAGGAAACCCTCCGATGTCCGATCCCGATCCACGCCTTCGCGAGTTTACGTCGCTCTACCGCGCGACCCTCGCGCCGTTGCGGCGTTACCTCGCTCGGCTGCTGGGCAACCGCTCCGATGCACAGGACGTGGCGCACGACGCCTATGCGCGCGTCTACCGCACGATGGAGAAAGAAGCGGTCGGTCGGCCGGAAGGTTTGCTTTTCACGACCGCCCGCCGCCTTGCCATCAACCAGCTCAAGCGCCGCGAAATCGCCCCGGTGCAGTCGGCTGATAGTAACATCATTGAGCTTTCGCCCGCGCAGGCGCCCGGCGTTGAGCGCCTCGTGATGGCGCGGCAGGAATGGGCGGCGACAGAGTTGGCCATCTCGCGTTTGCCGCCGGGTTGCCGGGCGGTGCTCATACTATGCACACTCCGTGGCTGCACGCATCCGGAGGCCGCAGCCCGGCTCGGAATCTCCCGCAAGACCGTCGAAAAACAGCACTCCCGCGCGCTCCGGCTCCTGCGCGCGTCGCTGCAATCGAACGATGAACCATCCGCCGCAGACGACGTGCGCGGCGCCGCCGGACGGTGATCGCCATGACCGTGTCCCCGAACGACAATCGCGAAGAGACTGAGAAACAAGCGGCCCGATGGACGGCCCGCCTTGAAACCGGCCCGCTGACCGCGGGCGAGCAGAGCGAGCTTGCCGGCTGGTTGGACGCGAATCCGGACCATCGCTGGCTGCTTTCCCGCTACCGCGAGCTTTGCGCGCTGCTCCGCACCCAACTCCCCGTGCTCACTGATGCAGGCGAGGCGGATGCGCTCATCGACGGAGCCGCCGCCCGCCACCGCCGCTGGCGCTGGGCCGGCCGCGCGCTCGCGGCCGCCGCCTCGTTGGCCGTCGCGGGACTCGTCTGGTCGATGTGGTCGCAAAATGCCGGAACGGGTTTCGGCGAGCGACGCGCCCTCGCGCTCGCCGACGGCTCACGGGTCGAACTCAACGCGCAGACCGAACTTGTCATCACCCTCGGCCGCCACGAACGACGCGTCACGCTGGGGCGCGGCGAAGCGTTTTTCCGTGTGGCGCATGATCCTGCGCGACCTTTCTTCGTCGCGACCCCCGGGGGGGCCGTGCGCGTGACCGGCACCGTGTTTAACGTCCGCTCGACCGCGGCCGGTCGCGCCGAAGTCACGGTGCTCGAGGGCACCGTGCGGGTGCAGTCAGCCGCCGCCGGGGAGGCTCAAGTGCCCGTCCCGCTTGGCGCGGGCGAGCAGGCCATGCTCGGTGCTTCCGGCGTGGCGGTGCGCACGCTTTCGCCCGAGACCGCGCAGAACGTCACCGCGTGGCGCGTGGGCCAGGCAGCTTTCGAGTCCGAGCCGCTGGCTGATGCGCTCGGCCGATTCGCCGCCTACCATGTGAAGCCCGTAACCGTGGCGGCCGATGCCGCCGCCCTGCGCGTGGGTGGCCGCTACAGCCTCGACGACCGCGAAGGCTTTCTCGCGGCTGTGGAGCAGGCGCTGCCGGTGGGCGTGGTTCACGATCCCGACGGTTCGGTGCGAGTCGTCGCCCGCCCGCCCGCCCGGCGTTGAAAAATTTTCCCTTCAACGGGGGGGAGGCACGCGTCTCGTTTGTCGTAATGCATTAAGAGTCGCGTTCCTAATACCCCGCCCCGCCAACACGCCATGCTTCTCAAACGAATCCGCCTAGTTCTCGCCTTCGCCCTCGCGAATCTGGCCGTTGTGGGCCTCGCCGCGCCCGTGAAATTCGAAATCAAGGCCCAGTCGGGATCGTCGGCGTTGATGGCTTTCTCCGCGCAGGCCGCCGTGGAGGTGGTTTTCGCCGCTGAAGATCTGAAGGAGGTCCGGGCCAACGAAGTCATCGGCCAACTCGAACCGGAGGACGCGATCGCGCGTTTGCTGCAAGGCACGGGATTCGCGGCCCGCCGCAATAGCGGGGGCAAGTTTGTGGTCACCGCGGTGCGTGGCGCCGCCACACCTGCGGTCAGCGCCGTGGGATCGGTGCGTGGTTCGTTGGGTTGGGGTGACGGTCGACCGGCGGCCGGCCTGACCGTGGCCGTCAGTGAGACTGGCCAGGCGGTGAAAACGGACAAGTATGGCGAGTATTACTTTTCCGCCCTGAAGGCTGGCACCTACCTCTTGGTTGCCACGGCCGACGGCTACCAGCCCCTGCATATCGCGAATGTGGTGGTGGGCGCGGGCGAGGATCTCACGCTCACCGGCCAAACCATGCGCAAGGCCCTCGATGTCACCAAGCTCGAGCCCTACTTGGTGCGGGCCGGTGCCGCGACGGTGCTCGATCCCTACGAGGTAGCGAGTAACCGGGTGCAACCGTTCCAGAGTGCGAATGTGGATCTGCCCCGCACGATGGATGACGCGCAGCCGTATCTTATCTTTGAACGCCGGGCCATCGAACAATCGGGTGCTACCAGCGTGGAGAATTTCCTTCGCCAGCGGCTGCCGATGGATGCAACCGAGGCACCGAGTAATTTCTCCGCCAACAATGGGAATTTTAGTTCCTTCAACCTCCGCGGCCTCGGCGCCGACCACACTTTGGTTCTAATCGACGGGCGCCGACCCGCTGACTACAACTTGATCGCCACCGGCAACCAGGCCGACATCAACGGCGTGCCCCTCGCCGCCATCGATCGCATCGAAGTGTTGCCGGCGGCGGCCTCCGGCATCTATGGCGCGAGCGCGGTCGGCGGCGTCATCAACGTCGTGCTCCGCCGCAATTATGTCGGCGTCCAGGTGAGCACGTCCTTCAACAACACGTTTTCGAGCGATGCGCCGATCCGCAGCGTGAACTTTGCCGGCGGAATGTCGCTGGAAGGCGGCAAGACGCAGGTGATGGTGACGGGGAGCTACTCCGACACCAAGGCGCTGTTGGTGCAGGACCGCAGCTTCGTGCAGGACGGCCTCGCGTCGATCCGGCGGAATTCGCCGGCGTTCTTTCTCCCGCCTAATTCGCCGCCCTTGGGCTCGACGCCGAACATCCGGAGCAACACCAACACGCCGCTGTTTGGCCCCGGCACCGCCACCTACACCTCGGTGCCGGCCGGCTTTGCCGGGGGCAATCTGGCCGCCACGCTGGCCGCGCTGCAAAGCAAGGCTGGCACCTACAACTACGATCTCGCCCCCACCCACCAGAACGGAGCCGCCCGCTACATGATCGGGTCGCCGGGCACCGTCACGGCCCAGCAGGTGAAGCTATCCCGGCAGTTTTACCCGTGGCTCGAGGCGTTCGTCGAATACCGCCGCAGCACCAATATCAACCAAAACACCGAGCAGATGCCGTTTTCGGCCACGGCCAATTTTTCGGTCGCCGCCGCCGCGCCGACCAATCCTTTCGGCCAGGTTGTGCGCCTTTCCATCCCCTCGGATCCCGCGGACGCCATCGGGGAATTCGCGCTGCGGCTCGTCAACCTTCGCGCTCTTGCCGGCGTGATTGTCAGCCTCCCGCATGAATGGCGGTTGCACGCCGATCTCACTTGGAACCGCGCCCGGACGACTCAATCGCAGGTCGCGATCAACACGACGCCGCTGAACAACGATTTCAACAGCGGGGTGTTGAATCCCTTTCGCGACACGGTCGCCTATCCGTTGAATCTGACTCCTTACCTTGGGCGGCTCAATTTGGGTTCGCAAAATACGCTCGAAGAATACGCCCTCAGATCAGCCGGCCCGCTTTGGTCTCTACCTGCCGGCCCGATCAAACTGGCCGCGACGTTTAGCTACCGCAAGGAAGTGATCCCCACCTATCGATCGGACACCGTTTACAACACCCCGCCCAACTCCTTCTTCGTCATCCCCGCCCGAAGCCGCGGCACGGACGCCTTATATGCCGAAGTGTGGGTACCGGTAGTGAGCGCCAAGAAAAACTGGCCGCTGTTGCGCCAGCTCGACTTTCAAGTGGCGGGTCGCGACGAGCGGTTTAAGGTCACCACCGCCACCGCGCTCGTATCTTCACCGACGGCTAACATCGTCCGTAACAAGACCCGCTACAATGCAACTACGCCGACCTACGGCCTGCGTTACCGGCCGTTTCAAGATCTGCTGTTGCGCGCCTCCTACAGCGAGGCCTTTCGCCCGCCGACCTACAACCAGTCGGTGGCCACGCCAAACATATCCTCGACCCGCGTGAACGATCCGAAGCGCGGCAATGCATCTACCACCATCAACTACACCTCGGGCACCAACCCCGACATCAAGCCCGAATGGGGTGAGGACAAGAGCGTGGGCTTGGTTTGGGAGCCGAAGAAACTCACGGGGCTGCGCGTCTCGGTGGGCTTTTCGCAGATCAAGAAGATCGACAACATCGCGACGCTGAGCGTGCAGAACGTGGTCAACTTCGAAGACTATCTGCCCGACCGCGTTGAGCGCGAAAAACCGGCAACGGGCGATCCGTATCCCGTCGGTTCCATCACGTCGGTTGATGCGCGCAGTATGAACCTCAACCAGGCGCTGACCGAGAGCTACGACGCTTCGGTCAATTACAGCCGGCGCACGGCCCGATATGGCATGTGGAATTTTTGGAGCACAGCCACCTGGTGGATGCACTACCGGGTGCAGGCCACCGTCAATGCTCCGCTCACCGAGTTTATCGGCACTCCGGGCTACGTGAAATTCAAGGCCGGGGCCGGGTTGAGCTGCGATTATAACCAGTGGACGTTCGGCTGGTCGGCGCGGTTTGTGGAGTCCTCGCTGCAGCGCCTCGCCAGCGTGGCCGCGCAGGGTTCCAACCGCATCCCGAGCCAGCATTACCACGACGTGTTCGTCGCGCGACGCTTCCCGCAAGCGGCGGCGGGCGACGCCTCGTGGGTTCGGCGCGCGCTCAGCCGCACCGAGCTGCAGATCGGCGTGCAGAATGTTGTGAACAAAACCCCGCCCTTCGACGCCTTCCGCACCCCCTACTACATCAGCTCTTACGGCGACGCGCGGCTCGCGACCTACACGCTCACCGTGCGCAAGAACTTCTAAATTCAACTTTTTTCCTGGCGCGCCGGCCGGCGCAAATTCGCGGCCTCCACCGTTCAACTCACTTCCGAATGTACTCTCCAAGCTCCATGTTCACCTGTGTCGCGACCATCCGTCGCCTGTTTCTTGTTTTCGCGCTGTTCGTCGCGCCGCTGCTCGCGGCCACGCCGCGCTTCGCGCATGAGGCGAGCGATCTCAAACCCGACCCGTCGGCGAAGTTCGGCGTGTTGGAGAACGGGCTGCGCTACGTCATCTACCCGAACCGCGAGCCTAGGGGCCGGGCTTCGCTGCGTCTGCTCGTGCTCGCCGGTTCGCTGCATGAGGAGGACAACCAGCGCGGGGTCGCGCATTTCCTCGAACACATGGCGTTCAACGGCGGCGAGCACTTTGCTCCCGGCACGCTGGTCGAGTTTTTCCAACGTATGGGTATGAGTTTCGGCGGCGATACCAACGCTTCCACGGGTTTGGACCGCACGCAGTATATGCTGGAGCTGCCCGATACGAAGGAGGCCACGCTGGCCGAAGGCCTGCGCGTCCTGGCCGACGATGCGGGCGGGCTGCTCCTCAGGACGGAGGAAATCGACAAGGAACGCGGCGTCATCCTCAGCGAGAAACGGTCGCGCGACACGATCGCCTACCGCACGCAGCTCGCCCAACTCCAGTTCGTCTTGGGTACGACGCTTCTGCCCGCCCGCATGCCGATCGGCCTGCAAGAAGTCATCGAGCGGGCGCCGCGCGAACGTTTCGTGGAATATTGGAACACGTGGTATCGCCCGGAAAAGATGGTCGTCGTCGTCGTGGGCGACGTCGAAGCCCCCGCGGTGGAGCGCCAGATCTTGGCGACGTTTGCGGCCCTCAAACCCCGCGCCCCGGCGAAACCTGAGCCGGCGCTCGGCACCATCGCGGCGTTCGACGGCGTGCGCGCGGGCTACCACCCGGAACCGGAAGCACCGTCCACCCGGGTGGCGCTGAAGTGCATCACCGCCTCCAAGCCTGCACCGGATATGGCCGCCAACCGCATTCGAAAACTACCCAGCGCGCTGGCGTTCGCCATCCTCAACCGGCGATTCTCCGAACTCGCGAAGAAGGAAGCGGCGCCCATCGTGCAGGCCGCCGCCTCGGTCAGCGAGAGCTTCAAGTTCGTTCGCGAGGCCTCCATTGAGCTGACGTGCAAGGCCGAGCGTTGGCCGGCGGCCTTGGCGTTGGGCGAACAGGAACTCCGGCGCGCGCTGGAGCACGGTTTCCAGCCCGATGAGCTGAGGGAAGTGGTCGTGAGCTATGTCAGCGGGCTTGAGCAGGCCGTGAAGTCGGCCTCGACTCGCCGCTCCGGCACCGTCGCGGGCGTCCTGCTCGCCAGTCTCGTGGCCGAGGAGGTGTTCACCTCGCCCGCCGACCGGCTCGCGTTGCTGAAACCGGCGCTTGAAAAGGTGACTTTGGACGAATGTGCCGCAGCCCTTCGAGAGGCCTTCTCCGGCAACGGCCTTTACGTCATGGTCACCGGCAATGCGAAAATCTCCGGCGATGCCGTCGCCGCGATCGACGCGGCCTACGAGGAATCACGGGTCGCGGCGGTGCTGCCAAAAGCCGCCGAAGAGGCCCGGGCTTGGGCCTACACGGATTTTGGCCCGCCGGGCAAAGTCACGAAACGCGAGCATGTGGCGGATCTCGATCTCACGCTCGTGACGTTCGCCAACGGGGTGCGGCTGAATCTCAAGCGGACCGACTTCGACGCCGGTCGAATCATGGTCAGCGCTCGCGTGGGCAATGGATCCATGACCGAGCCGGCCGACCAGCGCGGCCTGGCGCAGATCGGCAGCAGCGTTTTTAACGGCGGCGGCTTGGGCAAGCACAGCATGGACGACCTTCGGCGCATCCTCGCGGGTCGCAATGCCGGGGTCTCTTTGCAGACCACGCCCGACGCTTTCGTCCTCGCTTACCCGACCGTTTCAGCCGCGCGCGGCGGCCGCGGGACCGGCCCGGCCGGGACCACCCGGGAGGATTTGTTGCTCACGTTGCAGTTGTTCGCCGCCCGCCTCACCGACCCCGGCTACCGGGCCGAAGGTTTTCGTCAAAATCAGCAATCGCTGGATCTGATTTACGGCACCGTCGCAAATACTCCGACTGGACCGATCGCGACGGAGGTGGCCAACCTCATCGCCAATGGCGATCCCCGCTTTGGGCTGCCGCCGAAGCCTCTTATCATGGCGCGCACGCTCGACGAGGTCCGCGCCTGGCTCGCGCCCCAGCTCACCCGTGGGTCGATCGAAGTCGCCATCGTCGGCGATCTCGACGTTGACGCCACCGTCGATGCCGTCGCCAAGACCCTCGGCGCGCTCCCGCCGCGCGAATCGAAGCCTGCGCTCGCGGAACTGCTCAAGGTGTCCTTCCCCGCGCAGCCGTTCACGAAGAACTACACGATTTCATCGAAAATCCCGAAAGGCCTCGTCGCCCTCTACTGGCCGACCAATGACGGCTTCGACGCCGGGCGTGCCCGCCGACTCACGCTGCTGGCGGGCATCTACAGCGACCGTCTGCGCGTGAAACTCCGCGAGGACATGGGTGGAACCTACAGCCCACGCGCCCAAAGCATGGCCAGCGATACCTATCCGGGCTACGGTTACCTCGTGACCTCGATCGACATTGACCCTGCGGCAGCGGACAAGATCGCGGCGGCCGCGATCGCCCTCGCCGACGATTTGGCGGTGAACGGCGTCACCGCGGAGGAACTCAACCGCGCTCGCCAGCCGGCGCTCACCGCGGCGAGGGAATCCTCGCGTAACAACGCCTACTGGCTCACCAACGTGCTCTCCCAGGCCCAAAAGAAGCCCGAGATGCTCGACCGGGCGCGCACGCGGATCACCGACCTCGAAGGCATCACCACCGATGAACTGAGCGCGCTGGCCAAAAGCTACCTTGGCCGCGACCGCGTGTCGCGCGCGACGGTGCTGCCCGGAAAGTGAACCAACCTTTACCCGATCACTCGCCGATGAAAACCATCCTTCTTTTTCGCGCGGCGCTCTTCGTGGTCGCCGCCTTGGCCGCGCCGTGCCCGCTCGGCGTGGCCGCGACCACCGCTACCCCTGAGCTCTCGGCCGCCGACGCCGACTGGAAGGCATTTCAGGACGCGGTAGCGACGCGACCGCCGGAAAACTTTACCGCCCTCTCCGCCCTCGAACGCGCGCAGGTCGTCGAGCAACTCTATGCCCTCACCCATTCGCGGGGGGTGGGTTTCATGGAAAAATATCCGTCCGATCCGCGCCGCTGGAACGTGGTGATGCGGCTCAGTCCGACTCAACCGCGGTTCGTGAAAGCGTGGGAGACAGACGATCGAGGCGCACCCAAGCCCGTCATCGACGAGTCCGCCGCCTCGGCTTGGAAGGCCCGTTTCGACGAATTAAAGGCCGCCATGCCCAAGGCCGCCGATCTGCCCTCCGATGTGCGCGACCAACTCCTGGCGCTGGACGCGATGAAGCCGCTCAACGCCGCGACGACCGCGCTGCGCAACGGACAAAAGCTGGATCTCGCCTATCTCCGCGGAAAAGTGGTCGGCTTCGCGGCGAAAAACCCCGCCGCGGCGGGCGGCGTCGCGTTGCTCTACACCTACATGAATTTGGTCGAAAAGTCGGAGCCGGGACGCGTCGAAGAGGAGTGGATGTTCTTCACCGGCAGCCCCAACAAGGCGATGGCCGATATGGCGACGGGCAAGTCCGGCGCTGCCGCTCTCCTAAAGCGGCCGCTCCAGATGGCTTTCACGGGCGTGGACGGTCGGGAGGTCGACCTAGCGAAACTCCGCGGCAAGGTCGTGCTGGTGGACTTCTGGGCGACGTGGTGCGGCCCATGTATCGCCGAACTGCCCAACGTGAAGAAGGTCTACGCGGCCTATCACGAAAAGGGCTTTGAAATCATCGGCATCAGCTTGGAAAACGGCCGGCTCCTGCCCGCCGACACGCCGGAGCAAACCGCAGTGAAACTGGCCAAGGCGAAAAAAATCCTCACCGACTTCACTGCCGCCAACGAGATGCCCTGGCCGCAACAGTTTGACGGCAAGCATTGGAAGAACGAAATCTCCACGCGCTACGGCATCGCCTCAATCCCCGCGATGTTTCTGCTCGATCAGGACGGCAAGGTCGTCTCGACCAACGCCCGCGGTCAGGCACTCGAAGCCGACGTGAAGCGGCTGCTGAAATTGTGACCCAATGTGAGGGTTGACGTTCGGCCGGCGACGAGGCGGCCGCGGCTGCCGAACGGTGTTTGATTCGCGTAAGGTTCAGGCCATGCGGCGCCGACGTTTCGGAGGAGACCAGATTCTGCTCGTGGAGCAGGTAGTACCAACGACCCTTGATAAACAGATCGTCATTGCGAGAAGCGTAGCGACGAAGCGATTCAGTGGATTACCACGGTGGTCTTCGCGCACCTCGCAACGACAAGCGTCTAGAAATTAATGGACGTTGGTCTCACAATCCCGCCGGCGGGACGCCCGTGCCACATGCGACGGCGCGGATCAGAAGCTGAAGGTGAGCGTCACGCGGCTGTTGAGGCCGGGTTGGGTGAAGCGCGGGAGGTCGGCGCGGGTGCTGCTGAGCTCGCGCACGTCTTGCCAGTGCCAGTATTGGCGGTCCGTGAGATTATAAAGCCCGGCGCTCAGGCGGAGGCGTTTGGTGAAATTCACGTAGCCGGTCAGGTCAAAAAGGCTGACGCCGCCGGGGACGAATTGCACGGGTGCGGGCGGACGGCCGTCCCAGAGCGCGAGGATGGCGGAGGTGTCGACGCGGTCCTGGCGCGCGTGCGTCGTGGCGGTGAGGCGCAGGCCCCACGAATCTTTGGCTGCATAGCTGAGCGCGCTGACCCATTTCGGTGGCTCGATGGAGTTGAGGGGTTTGCTGTCTTGGCGGTTGTCGCCGCGGGACCAGGCGTAGGAGTTGGACCACGTGGCGCCGTCCAAGACTTTGGCGTAGTGGCCGAGGTTGAGCTCAACGGTGGCCTCGGCGCCGTAGATGCGGGCGCGGGAGAGATTTTTCGACTGGTAGACGACGGGATCGCCGGGGGAGCTGGGGAGCTGCGGGTTGCGCGTCGGGCTGAAGGTCTCGATGAAATCCGAGTAGTCGTTGTAGAAAACGCTCACGACGTAGGTGGCGCCGGGACGCCGGGCCCTCATGCCGAAGTCGAAGCTGTCGCTAGTCTCGGCTTTCAGCGCGGGATTCGGGGTGGTGCGGTAGAAAACCGGCGGGGTGGTGAGGTTCACAATCGAGCCGTTGAGGTCCTCGTTGGTCGGATTGCGGAAGCCGCGGTGATAGCGGATGAAGAACGACTCTTGGGCGCTGACGCGCCAGAGCAGGCCGAGTTTGGGTGCAACGGACCATTGCTCGAAGCCGACGGGCGCGGTGCCCTTGGCGAGGTTTTGGTAAAGGGCGTCGTTCTCCACGGAGAGTTCGTAGTGGTCGAAACGGAGGCCCCAGGTGGCGATCCACTTCTGGGCGACATCGAGGTTGAACTCATCTTGGAGGAAGAACGCATAGCGGCCGATGTCGCCGTCGGGAATACGCTTCAGCGGGAAGTTTTCGCCGACGAAGATTTTGTTGAGAAACGCGCCGGTGTTGCCGTCAAACTGGGTGAAATCTTCGTTGCGGGTCTGCTGGGTGACGGAGCCGTCGACGCCCCAGAGAATGCGGTGGGAGCCGCCGGCGATCTGCGCCGAGCTCTCGACTTGGACGGAACCGGACCAGCCGCGGTTGCGGAAATTGGAGTCACGCACCCGGAGGCGCGGGACGAACACCTGCGGGGCCGGCGGTGGCGCACCGGCGGGGATGGACTGACGGGTGACGTAGGCCTCGCGGACTTTGGCATCTTGCCACGAGACGCGGGTCTGGACGTTGCGGAAGTAGCCCGAGGCGCTGGTGAAGTCGTGGCCGAGGCTGAGGCGGTCGCGGGTGATGCGTTGGCGGCCGGTCTGGCCGGCGAAGGTGCTCGTGATGAGGCTGGGGAAGGAGGCCTCGGTGGTCTTGGTGAAGGTCTCGCCGGTGAGGAAAAGCGTGCTGCCGGCGGCGGGCGTGTAGTCGGCGCGGAAGAGCGCGGCATCGACCGTGAATTCGGACGGGTCGGCGGGATAGGAGCCGTTGGGCTCGGTCTCATGGCCTTCGCGGCGGGTGGCGGTGGCGACGGCGGCGAATTTGCCCTTGCGGCCGGCTGCACTGGCGGTGCCGGTCCACTCGTCGTTGGCCGAAGCGTAGGTGACGGAGGTGCCGGCGAGTACGTCGCGCTTGGCGTCGGCGAGGAGTGCGCCGGGCGCGGGGCTCAGAAAGGAGAGCACGCCGCCGACGGCATCGGAGCCGTAAAGTGCCGAGGCGGAGCCCTTCAGGATTTCGGCGGTGCGATAGAGCGACGGCTCGAAGTAGTCGCGACCGATGAGCTGGGCGTTGCCGAAGGTGAACTGCTCGGGTTGGCGCACGCCGTCGACTTGGATGAGGACGCGGTTACCGTCGATGCCCCGGATATTGAAGGAGCGCGTGGTGGGGAAATTACGCGGGGCGTTGCCGGTCGCGCCGAAGGAAGCCGGCGCCGAGACGCCGGGCTCGCGGCGGGCGAGGTCGGCGAGGGAAGCGACGGGATTGAGCAAATCATTGAGCCGGATGACGGAAACGCTGGCCGGCACATCGGAGACGGGTTGGGCGATGCGCGTGGCGGTGACGGTGATCTCGTCGAGCGCGAGCGTGGGATCGGGAGCAAACTGGGCCAGGGCCGTAGCCCAGCTGGTGAGCGCAAGGGCGATGATCGTCGTTAGCCGGGCTTGGGTGTTTTTCATAGAGCGTTTGAAGCGGGCGGCGACCCTCCTGAAGACAAACGGACAGCGCAACGCAGCATATCGGCCTGCGGCGATCAGCAGGGGACTACGCGTTGGCCATTAAAGATGCTTAAGCATAAACTCGCTTTGCATTAGGCGAGGTTTTGGTTGGCCGCGTGGGCGGTTGCTCATGAGCCGGGTGGCGTGGGGGCCGGGTCCTAAGGTCAAGGCCGTGATTTGACTCGGACGGCGTCGCGAGAAATGCTGGCCTAGTCCGTTCGCTGCCACGTCGCCCCCCCAACTCGATCAAAAAATCCCATGAACTGCCGCTTATTTGCCCGCTCCTTCCTCCTCGCTGTCACGCTCGTGCTTCCGGCGATTGGGCTCGCCGCCGACCCGAAAACGAAAAGTCCGAAGCCGCTGCGCGTCGCGTTTGGCCAAGAGATCAACCTCGCGGACTATCTGGTGCCGGGGAAGACGACGGTTTTTGATTTCACGAGCAAGTATTGCCCGCCGTGCGTCGCCATCGCGCCGGACCTCGAAAAGCTTCACGCCAAGCGGGACGACATCGTCGTGGTCTTCGTGGACATCAATCGGCCGGAGACCAAAGGCATCGACTGGAAATCACCGGTCGCCGTGCAACACGGCATGCGCTCGATCCCGCATTTCAAAATTTTCGGACTCGACGGCAAATTGATCGCCGAAGATACGCCAAAAGATGCGAAGGCCCGGCAGATGGTGACGAAGTGGTTCGAGTGAAGTGTGGTCGATCGACCGGGGTGGAGCGGCCCCGCGACGGCGCCCGGTGGATTTGGCCGGAGGCGGTTCTTGACGACGACCAGGAGCGCGACCCGGTCGCTTGACTCTGCGAAACGGGGCGCTTCGGAGTAGGTCATGTCGTTTTCATTTACCTCTTCGCTTTCACGGACGGTTCGCGGCGCCTTTACTTTGCTGCTGGTGGCAGGTCTGGCCGCCACGCTCGCGGGTTGCGGCGGTTCGCCGGGCGGTAATCCCAAGGTGCCGGCGGGCGCGAAAAGTTCCGGCGGGACCAAGGCCGCGCTCGAGACCGCGCAGGGCGTGATCGAGATCGAGTTTTTGGCGAAGGATGCGCCCAAGGCCGTTGAAAACTTCCGACTGCTCGCCGAGCACGGTTATTACGACGGCGTCACGTTTCACCGCATCGTGAAGGGCTTCATGCTCCAAGGCGGTGATCCCGAAGGTACGGGCCGTGGCGGCATGAGCGCGTGGGGCGGGAAGTTTGAAGATGAGATCAAGGCCGACTCCCCGTTGTATCGGGCCGGTTACAAACGCGGGATTCTGGCGATGGCCAATTCGGGGCCGAACACCAACGGCAGCCAGTTCTTCATCATGCACGCGGACTATCCGCTGTCGCCGAACTACGTGATTTTTGCGCAGGTGACGAAGGGCCTCGAAATCGTCGACGCGATCGCCGGGGTAGCGACCACCCGCGGGATGGACGGGGCGATGAGCCAGCCGACCACGCCGGTGGTGATAAAAAAAATCACGGTGCGGCGTTGAGGGGAATCCGGCCGATTTAACCGAGGATTTCGCGGAGGCTGTCGAGGTCGAGGACGCTGGCGAGGGACTCCTCTTGGACGACGGCGTTGGCGAGTGCGGCTTTGTCTTTCTGCAGGGCGCGGATTTTTTCCTCCACGGTGTCGCGCGCGATCAGGCGGTAGGCGATGACTTGGTTTTTCTGGCCGATGCGGTGGGTGCGATCGATCGCTTGCGCTTCCACGGCTGGGTTCCACCAAGGATCGAAGAGCACGACGTAGCTGGCCGCGGTGAGATTTAAGCCGGAACCGGCAGCCTTCAGCGACAGGAGGAAGACGGGAATCGCGGGGTCGCTTTGGAATTTGTCCACGAGGGCCTGGCGGTTCTCCGTCTGGCCGGTGAGCATCAGATGTGGGATCGAGCGGTCGTTGAGTTCGTCGCGAATGAATTCCAGCATGGTGACGAACTGGGAAAAGATGAGGACTTTGTGGCCTTCGGCGGCGAGAGGTTCGAGGGTATCGAGCAGGGCGTCGAGCTTAGCGGAGAGAGCGGTCGGGGAGCCGGGAGCGGAGAGTTTAGATTCCGGCGCAGCCGGGGCGGAAGCGAGCCGGCGCGATGCTTTGCGGATGGGAGTTTTGGCTGGTTCGACGCCGACGAGGCGGGGATCGCAGCAGATCTGGCGGAGGCGAAGCAGGGACTGAAGGATGTTGAAGCGTTGGGTGTCGAAATCGCGGTTATTTTTTACGCCGAGGAGCAGGGCGCGCGTGCGTTTGAGTTCGGCGTCGTAAAGAGTGCGTTGGGGGCCGGTGAGGTCGACTTCGAGGTCTTGCTCGATGCGCGGGGGGAGGTCGCGGGCGACCTGATTTTTTGTGCGGCGGAGTAGGAAGTGTTTGACGCGCTGGGCGAGGCGGGTGCGGGCGGTCGGGTCGGTCTTGTCGTTGTAGAGCCGGCCGAAGGAGGTTTGGCCGCCGAGGAGGCCGGGCTGGGCGAAGGCGAAGAGGCTCCAAAGATCGAGGAGGCGGTTTTCGAGCGGCGTGCCGGTGAGGATGAGGCGGTGGGCGGCGCGGAGAGCGCGGGCGGTCTGGGCGGTGGTGCTGGCGGGGTTTTTGATGTTCTGGCCTTCGTCGAGGATGGCTGCGTCCCAAGGCTCGGCGGTGAGGGCTTCGGCGTGGAGGCGGAGCTGGGTGTAGTTGAGGATCAGGAGTTGAGAGCTGACGGTTGAGAGTTGAGGGGCGGAGCTGAGGGAGGTGGCGGGGGTGACGAGGGCGGAGGTGAAGACGGTGGTGGTGAGGGCGGGGGCGAAGCGCGCGGTCTCGAGTTGCCAGTTGGCGACGACGGATTTCGGGCAGACGATGAGGACGCGGAACGGTTTTTTCCCGGCATGGCGCGAGGCGAGCCACAGGAGCCAGGCGAGGGTTTGCAGGGTTTTGCCGAGGCCCATGTCGTCGGCGAGGACGCCGCCGAAACGATTTTCGGTGAGAAACGCGAGGAAGTGAAAGCCCTCGTGCTGGTAGGGGCGGAGATCGGCCTGGAGGCCGGCGGGCAGGGGCGGGGGCGGAGAGGCGCGGAGCGAGGCAGCGCGATCGCGGACGGCGGCCCAGAGTTTCTCGGGAAGGGACTCGCGCAGGGATTCGTCGGCGAGTTGCAGGGCGTGGAAGCGGAGGGGCTCGCGGGCTTCGCCGAAGGCGGTGGCGGCGGGGTCTAGGCCGAGGCGGGCGAGTTTCTCTTGGGCTGCGGCCGAGTCGTCGAGAGCGAGGCGGCGCCAACTGCCGCCGGGGAGGCGGATGAAGCGGCCGCGCGCGCGGTGCAGGAGGGCGAGTTCGGCGGGGGTGAGGGCGGTGTCTTCAGCGCGAAGGGTGACGCGGACATCGAACCAATCGATGCCGGCCTCGTCGCCGGGAGAGATGTCGAGGGCGAAGTGGGCGCGGGTGGGGGCCTGGGCGAAGGCGGCGAG
>CAMCWW010000053.1:0-26889 GCA_945882935.1 Opitutus sp. GAS368 | reverse complement strand
GGCGCGCAGGCCGGCGCCCAAACCTCGTGGACCGACCCGCGTGAACCAGCGCCGAGTCCCGAGGAAATCGGGCGCGGGGCGATCGCCCCGGAATTCGGCCGTTTTGAAGCGGTGCGCCTTACCGGGCGCGATGCGGTTCTGGAATACACCGTCGCCGGCGTGGGCGTGCGGGAGCGTTGGAGCGCTGCGCCCGGATCGAACGGTCCGCTGATCGCGCGGAATCTATCCGTGGGTCCCGCGACCACGATGTTGCGATTCGTCATCGGCCGGAAAGGGGCCGAAGCGAGTCTCGCGCTGCGGGTCGCGCCGGAATTCGCGGCGGCGGTGACGCTCGTGGACGAGGCCGGTGTCGCGGTCGTGCAAGTCGCAGCCCGAGGACAGGCCTTGGAGTTTGCGGTCGAACACTCGGGGCCGGGCGGCCCGGCGGTCGCGACGACTGGCGTGCGAGCGGGCGGAGCCAAGCCGCGTTGGCCGCAGGAAGTGGTGACCGCGATCAAACGATCCACCGGAACGGAGGCCTACGTGGTCGACACGGTGGAGCTGCCGCAAAACAACCCGTGGCTGCGAAAAGTCCGCCCGGCGGACATCCAGTTTTTGCCCGACGGCACGGGCGTGCTCGTGACCGTCGACGGCGACGTGTGGCTGGCGCGCGGCCTCGATTCCGCCGCGGGCGTAGTGCGTTGGCGGCGGTTCGCCTCGGGGCTGCACGAGCCGATGACGGCCGCGGTCCGCGACGGCCAGATTTACGTTTTCGACCGCAACGGCGTCTGGCGGCTGCGCGACACCGACGGCGACGGCGAGGCCGACGCGCACGAGTTGTTCTCCAACGCCTTTGCGCAGACGGCCGATTCGCGCGAGTTCCCCGCGACCATCCGCCTTGCGCCGCAGGGCGAGTTCGTCATCGCCAAAGGCAACCAGCAGGCGACGACGCTCGGCAAACACAACGGCACGGTGCTGCGGATCTCGGCCGACGGGCGCCGCGCGACCCTGCTCGGCTACGGGTTTCGTCAGCCGAACATCGGGGTGAATATCCGCACGGGGCTTGTCACCTCCAGCGATCAGCAGGGGCACTATATCCCGACCACGCCGCTGCACATCGTGCGCGACGGGCAGTTCTACGGCTTCCTCGCAGATTTTCTGCCGGAAGAAAAGTATCCCGCGCCGATTGCCGATCCGCTGGTGTGGTTGCCGCACGCGGTGGACGCCTCGGCGATTTCCCAAGTCTGGCTCTTTGACGCGAAGATGGGCCCGCTCAACGACAGCCTTGTTCATATCGGCTTTAACCAACCGGAAGTGTTTCGCGTGTTGCCGCATCGGAGCGGAGCGCGTGACCAGGCCGCGGTCGTGAGCATCACGCGGGCGTTTGATTTCACGCCGCTGAACGGCGCGGTGAACCCGGCCGACGGGCAGCTCTACCTCGCGGGGTTTCAAGTGGCGGGCTGGGGCAACGTGATCGACGCGATCGCCGGGCTGGGTCGCGTGCGCTACACGGGGGCGCCGGTGACGTTGCCGCGCGCAGTGATCGCGAAGGCGGAAGGCGTACTGCTGCGCTTTGATACGGCGCTCGACCCCGCCCGGGCGACCGATCCGGCGAGCTACTCGCTCCAGACCTGGGGCTACCGACGCACGCACAAATACGGCTCGGCGCAATACAAGGCTGACGGCACGCCGGGGCAGGACGCGCTCGCGGCGAGCCGGGCTTATCTCGCGCCGGATGGGCGCAGTGTTTTCGTGGCGGTGCCGGGGCTGAAGCCCGTGATGCAGTTGCGCGTGGGCTGGTCGCTGGCGACGGCGGCGGGCGCGGCGTTTGCCGACAATGCCTACACGACGCCGTATGCGTTGGAGAAATTTGAGCCCAAGGCCGAAGGCTTCGGGGATCTTGCGATCGACCTGTCGCCCCGCGCGGCGGCAGTCGCGGTGGTCGCCACGCCGGCGAGTGCGGAGGAAGGCAAACGGCTCGCCCAACTCTTCGCGTGTGTCGCCTGTCACGCGGCGGAGGAGAGCGCGATTCCGAAATCGGGGCCGACGTGGCGCGGGCTGTTTGGGCGGGAAAAACGGTCGGTGTTCGTGGGCGGCGCCGAGCAAAAAGTGACGGCGGACGAGGCCTATCTGCGCGAGTCGATCTTGCAGCCGACCGCGCAGGTGGCGGCGGGTTTTGAAAAGGGGGAATACGCGATGCCGAGCTACGCGGGGGTTTTGGACGACGGGCAGATCGAGTCGCTGGTGCTCTACATCAAGACGCTGAAGTAGAGTTGGGGTGGGAGAGTCGAGTTTAGCGTTTGCCAGTCCTTACCTCTTCCAAAAAAGTAAGGCATGGAACTCACCACAAAAATCACCAGCAAAGGTCAGGTCACGATCCCCGTGGCGGTTCGTCGGAAGCTGGGCGTCAGAGCGGGTGAACGGGTTGTATTCGTGTTTAATCGGCCGGGTGAAGTGTCGTTTCGCCGGGCGGCGCCGGAGACGGGTTCAAGCCGGGGCGTGCTTGCGGGCAAGACCAACGGGAAAGTCGGAACGGCGGAAGAAATAAAGCGGGCAGCGGCGGAGGGCGCGGCGCGGCGGGTTTCGGCGTGATCGCGGTCGACACCAATTTGCTCGTCCGGCACCTTACGCAGGACGATCCGGCCCAGGCGGCCAAGGTGGCGCGGCTCTGGGCCGAGGCGGCGAAGGAAGGAGAACTGATTTTGCTCACGGATATCGTGCTCTGTGAAACGGCGTGGGTATTGACGCGGTTGTATGGGGTGAAGCGGGCGGATCTCGCGGCAGCGTTTGAGCAGGTGCTGGCGGATGCGCAGTTCGCGTTTCAGCATCGGCCGGAGTTGCAGGCGGCCGTGAAGGCGAGCCGTTCGGGCAAGGGGCATTTCGCCGATCATCTGATCGCGGCGCTCGCGCGGTCGGCAGGGTGCCGGACAACTTACACGTTTGAAAAAGGATTGGGGCCGGCGGCCGGGTTTACGCAGGTTTGAGCGATGGCGCGCGTGAAGAAGCCGACGCCCGTCGATAGGTGATGTCCCACTCGCTCTCGCCAACTTTGGTGAAGCCGTGGCGGAGGTAGAAGCGGTTTGAGGGACTGTCGCGAAGCGCGCCGACGTGGACGGGCAGGTTTTGGGCGACGGCGACGGCGAGCAGTTTTGCCAAGACCTGGCTGCCAATGCCGCGATTTTGGAAGTCGGGATGCACGTAAAGATGTTCGAGGCGCAGGCCCTCGGGGACGGGGCGGAACGTGTAGAAGCCGACGGGGATGCTGTCGCAGAGGATGCGGTGCGTGTTCTCGGGGTAGAACGAATTGCGCAGACGCTCACGGGCGCGGACCGGATCGAAGCGGCCGAGGTGTTCGAGGCTGGCGCGCATCGCGGCGACGCGGAGCTCGGCGAGTGAATCGAAGTCGGCGGCGGTGACGGGGGCGAAGGTCAGGTGGGGTTCGTTTTTTGGGCCGCTCATACGGGTCGGCTGATTTCGGGAAACGCCTTGGCGAGTCGGTGAATTTCTACGGAGGCGCGAAGGCCGGCTCGCCAGAACGGATCGTCAGCGAAGAGTTTTCGGGCGGTGGCGAAATCAGGTGCTTCCACCAACCAGAGTCCGCCGGCGGGGAGATCGTCGGGTTCTCGGCGGAGCGATCCGGCGAGGTGAATGATGTCGGCGTGGGTTTTGAGAAAATCCAGATGGGCGGTCATGAACTCCGCTCGCAGGTGGAGTTTGTCAGGGGCATCGCGAAATTGGACGGCGAAGAGCATGGTCTAGAATTCGGTCGGAATCGGAGAGTTGGCCACAAAAAGCACAAAGGGGTTTTGGCAGTGGCGGAAAGTGCGTCGCGCCTAAAGGCGCGAGCGTGGGTTCTTCAACGCGTAGAAATCGGAAAGCGTGGCGAGAAAAATTCGGGAGCTCCTGTGGGAGCGTGGGGAGCGCGGACGGATGCGGAGGGAATTCTCGTGCTCTTTGTGGCTCAAATTCCGGGGGTTGGGAGCCGGCTACGGAGTGCGGTTATTCAACTTCGGCGACTTCGGTGATGACTACCTGTTTGACCGCGTGGTCGATCCAGAAGTCGAAAATGAATTCTTCCGAGACGAGATGGAAAACCTCGCGACCGGCGGCGTCAGTTGTTCGAAAATCCGGGACCAGAAACGGATCGGCGACCAACTCGTGGGCGCGGTCCAAAAGTTTTCTCTGACGACGTTTACTGAGAAGGACGAAGAACTCTACGGCAGAGGCGGCGAAGACCGCTTCATAGCCTAGGCGATTAGCCACGGCGATGGCGCACTTCCAACTCTGCCAGAGTCGTGAATTTCCCGGCTTTAACGTCGTCGATCTTCTTTGCCGTGGCCTTTTTCCAAGCCGGCGTCGTCCGCTTGAGCTGATGGAGGTAGATCTGAATATCCCGCCGTTCGCGCGCGGAGAGACGGGAAAGAGTCTGCTTGATTTCGATGACGCTCACTGGTCGGAAACGTGGCGATGGCCGCGAAGCGGTCAAGCGTCGCAGCGGATCGCGGCGTGAAGCCGCTCCTACAACAGACCAACGGTCGTGCGGCGGAGCGCGCGGCTCACCTGAGAACTTCAGAGGCCGGCGCCGTCGCGGAGGGTGCCGGCGGCGCAGACGTCGCGGTAGAAACTGATGTAGTGTTCGACGATCGCGGGCGCGGAGAATTTCTCGGCGGCGCGGACTTGGGCGGCGGTGCCGAGGCGGGCGCGACGGGCGGGATCGGTGAGGAGCGACGAGGCGGCCGCGGCGAGCGCGACGGAGTCGCCGACCGGGACGAGGAGCCCGGTGAAACCATCGGTGATGACTTCGGGGATACCGCCGACGGCGGTCGAAACACTGGGGCAGGCGAAGGCCATGGCTTCGAGGATGCTCAGGCAGAAACTCTCGCTCTCGGAGGCGAAGAGGCCGAGGTCGATGGCTTGGAGATAGTCTTCGATCGCAGTGACGTTTTCGCGGACGATGATGCGGCCGGTGAGACCGAGGCGGGAGACGTCGGCTTTGAAAGCGGTGAAATCGCCGCCGGCGAGGACGAGAAGTTTGCTGGTGCGGGGCTCGACGCGGGCGAAGGCTTCGAGCACGAGGTCGACGCGTTTGACGGGGCGAAGATTGGAGGAGTGAAAGAGGAGCAGTTCGTCGTCGGTGACGCCGAGTTCGCGGCGGACGGCGGCGCGGGTGCGGACCGGGGCGCGCGGGGTGAAAAAATTATGGATGACCTCAATCGGGCGTTTCACGCCGATGAGGCGCTGGGTCTCGGCGCGGAGAAATTCGGAGACGGTGGTGACGCCGTCGGTGGCTTCGAGGGCGTGGCGGATGGCGGGGCCGTAGCCGGCGTCGGCGCCGAGGAGAGTGGTATCGGTGCCGTGGAGCGTCGTCACGACTTTGGGCCGGCGGTGCTCCGGGAGCATGTCGCGCGCGAGGAGGGCGGCGGTCGCGTGAGGCACGGCGTAATGCGCGTGGATGACGTCCAAGTCGTGAGCGCGGGAAACCTCGGCGAGCTTCACCGAAAGCGGGAGCGTGTAATCGGGGTATTTGAAGAGCCCGTAACTGTTGATCTCGACCGGATGAAAGTGGATGTGCGCGGTGTCGACCGGGAGGCGGAAGGGGCGCTCGTAACTGATGAAGTGGATCTCATGACCGCGGGCGGCGAGTTCTTCGCCGAGGGTGGTGGCGAGAATACCGCTGCCGCCGACGCTGGGGTAGCAGACGATACCGATCTTGAGCGGGGTGGAGGTGAGTGCGCTCATGCAGAACGGGCAGGGAAACAGAAGTCGGAATTTTTAACCACGGATGGACACGGATTCACACGGATGCGGATTTGGAAACGGAGATCGGATCGGTGGTTTTGCCACAAAACGCACAAAGGGACGTTCGAGGCTGCGTTGCGCCCCTAGGCGCGAGGGTTCTTTTTACGCGGGGAGGGCGTCGCGAATACTCAGAAGCGGCGGGCGGTGTGGCTGAGGGCGGCGAGCGAATTGACCACGAGAGGATCGGCGGGCCAGAGGGGGATGGCTTGGGCGATGCCGGCCCGGAGACCGTGGAAGCGGGAGCGAGTGAGTTGGAGTTCCACGTAGTCGCGCGTGGCGGCCTGTGAGGCGTGGGCTTGCATGGCGGCGGTCCACGTTGCGATCACGGGGGAAACATCGACGAGGACGGGCGAGGCGTCGCGGGCTTCGGCGTCGGAGGTGATGGCGTAGTGCAGGAGTGTGTTGATCGCGTGGGCGGGGGTGCCGCGGAGTTCGGCGACGCCGCCGTAACGGGCGAGGCGGGAGGCGTTGCGGACAATTTTGCCGAGGACGGAGTGATCGGGGTGCTGGTTTTCGTTAACGGTGGGCGCGAGGACGAGGGCGGGTTTCACGCGGCGGATGATCGCCGCGACCGTGAGCGAGTGGGGGAGTGAAGGAACGAAATGGGCGTCGCCGCCGAGGTCGATGAACTCGAGGGTGGCGCCGAGGAGGGCGGCGGCTTTTTCCGCCTCGGCGGTGCGCACGGCAGGGGTGCCGTGGGTGCCGGCTTCCCCGCGGGAGCAGACGACGAAATGAACGGGCCGGCCGGCGGCGGTCTCCAGGGCGATGATCCCGCCGGCGCCGAATTCGATGTCGTCGGGATGGGCACCGAAGGCGAGGAGCGGAGGAAGCGGAGTGGCGGTAGGAGACACGGGAATAAGATCAGACGAGTTTGGTCCCGAAAGTCGATGCAACGAGAGGGAACGGAGGCGCGGGGCGGACTACTCGGCGTAGGCTTCGTCGGAGCGGTCGATGGCGTCGCGGGTGACGAAGGTGATCTCGGGGGCGTCGGCGTGATTGAGGTAGGCCTGTTCACCGGCGCCGGCGATGTAGTGGGTGCAATGGATTACGGACTGCATCCAGCGGAGGCGGCTGTCGCGCGAGGGGCTGATTTGCGCGGGGTCGAAGGGCGCGGTCGCGGGCGGGAGCGTGAGGAAGGAGTTGCCGCCCTCGTGGAGCTGGAGCGTGCCCTCGGCGGTGTAGCGGGCGCGGACAAGTTCGCCGTCGTAAGGGACGTCGACGAAGAAATCGGTGATTGCGCAGGCGGCGCGGCGGAAAGCGGGGTCGGAGGAGCGGACGAGGCGGATGCCGTCGAGGTGGCCGAGGGCGCGGTAGAGCTCGAGGCAGAAGTCGGCGACGGTGGTGGCGGTGATGGCCTTGAAGGCGGCGACCTGGGCCGGGGCGATGTAGGCGGGGAGTTGGCGGGCGGTGGCGTCGCGCCAGTCGGCGGGGATTTTTTTCGCGTAGAGCGGGGAGAATTTGCGCTGGGTTTTGTTGGCGAAGGTGAAGTTGAAGGTGAGGGGCGCGTCGGTTTTGCGGTGGCGGAGGGTGGTCTGGGTTTCGCGGGGATCGTGGTCGCTGTCGTGATAAAAGAAGACGATTTCGCCGCCGATCTCGGCTTGGAGGCGGCGGGCGGTGACGATTTTCGCGTGGAGGAAGCGCCGCGGGAAAAAACCGCAGGGTTGCTGGCCGAAACAGATGACGGGGGCGGGCATTGCGGGGACGGAACGTTGAACGTTGAGAGTTGAAGGCTGAGAGTTGAGGGTTGAGAGTGGGGGTGGTGGCGGAGTTCGGAGGGGGCCCACGGAACACACGGAACACACGGAAAAATCGGAGGGGAGAAACGGAGCGGGGAGGCGGAATTTTTAACCACGAAACACACTAAATACACGAAAGGGGGAGGGATTGGGGAGAAGGCGGGTTGGAGGCGGGGTTTGGCGACCCCGTCCTACATTTGCGCGGGGACGGCGGGCCCGGAGGTGCCGCGGCTACTTTTTGGGAGGACGGCTTGGAGGATCGCGGCGAAGAGGACGCAGGTGAAGCAGCCGATGGGGTTGAGCCAGAGGTAGGCGATTTCCCGGGCGGGGTAGGCTTTGCCGAGGAAGAACAACGCGATGACGACGGTCTGGGCGGCAACGGCGGCCCAGAAGACGGCCGTGCCTTTCACGTGCTTCAGGAAGAACGCCACGATGAAGACGCCGAGCAGTGCCGGATAAAAGATCGAGGCGACGATGTTGAGGGCCTCGATGAGGTTTTCGGCAAAGCTCACAAACAGGGCGAAGCCGATGGCGAAGAGGCCCCAGACGGCGGTGAAAAATTTGGCGACGCGGACGTTGCGGGCTTCGTCGTGGGCGGCGAGCGGGCGGAAGCTGCGCCAGAGGTCGATCGTGCTGGTAGTGCCGAGGGCGTTGAGTTCGCCGGCTTTGGAGGAGAGCGCCGAGGCGAACATCACGGCGAGGAGCAGGCCGATGACGCCGTGCGGGAGCTGGGTCAGGATGAAATTGATGAAGACGTAGTCAGAATCTTTGGTTTTTTTGGTGGTGGGGTCGGCGAGTTGGAGGGCGGCACGGGCCTCCTTGCGGACGGCGTCGGTGGCTTTTTGCGCGGCGACGAGTTCGGCTTTGGCGGCGGCGGTGACGGCGGGATCGGCGGCGTCCTGCGCGGCGGTCCAGGCTCGGATTTTTTCCTGTTTAACGAGGTGGAGCGCGGTGTGTTGCTCGTCGATGGCGCGGAGGGAGGCGCCTTGAGGGCCGTCGAGTTGGCGTTGCCACTGGGTCTGGTTGTAGAGGACGGGAGTGTTGGGCTGGAGTTGGTAGAAGACGAAGAGCAACGCGCCGAGGAACACGATAAAGAGCTGCATCGGGATCTTCAGGAGGGCGTTGAACATGAGGCCGAGGCGGCTTTCGCGCAGGTGGGCGCCGCCGATGTAGCGTTGGACTTGGGATTGGTCGGTACCGAAATAGGAAAGCGAAAGGAAGAAGCCGCCCAAGATACCGCTCCAAATGGTGTAGCGGACTTTGAGGTCGGGGTTGTAGTCGACGGCTTGGAGTTTGCCCATGGCGCCGGCGATGGGGAGGGCGTCGGCGGGGAGTTTGGTGAGGAGAATGACGAAGGCGGTGAGCATGCCGCCGAAGATGACGGCCATCTGCCATTTTTGGGTGAGGTTCACGGCGGCGCTGCCGCCGGTGACGGTGTAGACGATGGCGAGGAGGCCGGTGCAGATGATGGTGAGGTCGAGCCGCCAGCCGAGGACGGTGGAGAGAATGATCGCGGGCGCGTAAATGGTGATGCCGGACTGGAGCCCGCGTTGGAGGACGAAGATGCCCGCGCCGAGGAGACGGGTTTTGCGGTCGAAGCGTTGGCCGAGATATTCGTAGGCGGTGTAGACGCCAAGCTTGCGGTAAATCGGCAGAAACACGGCGCAGACGACGATCAGCGCGAGGGGCAGGCCAAAATAATTTTGGATGAAGGCGATGCCGTTCTCCGTGGCCTGACCGGGCAAGGAGAGGTAGGTGATCGTGCTGGCCTGCGTTGCCATGACGGAGAGCCCGATGGTGCCCCATTTGGTCGTGGCGCTGCCCTTGAGGTAGGTGTTAAGGTTGTCGGTGTGGCGCGTGCGCCACGTGCCGTAGGCGGCGATGCCGACGATGGCGCCGAGAAGAACAAGCCAGTCGAGGGCATTCATGCGTAGGCGCGGGTGAAAAAGGTGAGTACAATCACGATGAACACGAAAACGCCGAGGACGAAGAGGTAGACACCGCGCCACGTGCGAAAGCCGGGGACGCCGGGGACGGAGTCAGAAGGCGGAGACGGCGGAGGTGCAGAGGGGGGAATGGGAGAAGGCACGGAAAAAAGGGGTTCGCGCGTGGGCGTGATGGGGAGGGCGGGTCGGAGACCCTGCCCTACTTTTGGCGGAGGGAGATGAGGTTGGCGAAGAGGCGGTAGGCGCCGGGAACGCCGGCGGGGAGTTGGCGGAAGAAGCCTAAGCCCGTGTAAACGTAGTAGCCTTTGCCGTGCCGGGCCACCAGGAGTCCGCCGCGCTGGGGGGATTCGCCGGCGTCGTTGCAGGCGAGGAGCGGCGTGAACTCGGGTCCCCACGTCGTGCCGAAATAAGCGCCGCGCTCTTGGACCCAGCCGGTCCAGTCGGCGGGGGTGAGTTTGTTCGGGACGTTGAACGCGGGATGGTTCGGCTCCAAGAGGGTGATGGCGGCGTCTTCATCGGTGACGCGCGCATCGTTGCCGCCGAGGGTGAGGGCGTAGGGGGCGAGGCGGTCGGTCTTAATGTCGCGGCCGGGGCGGTTGTATTGGGTGATGACGGTGCCGCCCTGCTCGACCCAGGCGAAGAGGCCGGCGAGGTTGGCGGAGAGATCTTCGCGGGTGTTGAAGGCGCGGACGCCGGTCACGACGGCGTCGTAGGCGGCGAGTTTTTCGGGGGTGAGGTCGGCGTCGGTGAGGGTGGTGACGGTGCAACCGAGTTGGGCGAGGGCGGCGGGGATGTCGTCGCCGGCACCGGGGAGGAAGCCGATTCTTTTGGCGGTGACGGCGACGTCGAAGGCGACGGCGCGTTGGCGGGCGAGCGGTTGCAGGACTTGGGGCGGAATATGCGGGTAGTTCACTTCGTCGCGGGCGTGGCGGTAGGTGGCGGAGCCGATGATCGCGATGGCGCCGAGCGTGGCGGTCGAGATGGCGGTGGGAGCGGTGACGGAGAAGGTGAGGCGGGACTTCGCGCCGACGGCAGCGAGGGTGAAGGGTTGCGTGGTGGGGTTTGCTTTCCAGCCCGTGGGAAGTTCGAGGGCGACGGTGCCGGCGCGGTCGGGGCGGTTGGCGGAGATTTCGACTTCGACGGGGCGGGTGGCGCCGGGGGTGAGGACGGTGACATCGGAGGTGAACGTGAGCGAGACGGGCGGGACGACGTCGAGGCGGCGGCGTTTTGCCGTGGGACCCGCGCCGGAGACGTAGCGGGGTTCGTCGGCGAGGGTGAGTTGTTGGCCCGTGATTTCAAAAACGTAGGAGAACGGGAAGGCGGGTTTGTTCTCCGCGTCGCCGATTAGGGCGGGGTCGTCGACGCGGGCAAAGCCGGGACGGCCTTCGGCGCGGAGCCAAAAGGGGGTGGTGAGCGGAGTGGACGCGGGGATTTCGATTTTTGATTTTTGAATTTCGATTTTCGATTGGACGGAGGTTTCGGCGGTGAGGGTTTTGCCGGTGGCGTCGCGCGTGCTGAGCCAGCGGACGGGGACGGTGGAGCTTACGGTGTGGGTGAAGTCGAGGGTTTCGCCGGCGACGACGTCGGGAGTGGCGGATGTGGTTTGGACGGTGAGGCCGAGACAGGCGATGAGGGCGCGGTCGAGTTGCGCGCGTTTGGCGGTGACGAGCGGATCGGCGGGGAGGGGGCCGAGGGCGGCGCGGAGGGAAAGGAGAGCGGGGACGTTGGCGGCGAGATTTTTTTGGTCGAAGGCGGACTCGGCGGCGGCGGCGAGGGCGTCGATTTTTTCGCCGGGGCCGGGGTAGCGGGCAGTCCAAGTGGTGGCGACGCCTTCAAAAAGGTCGGACTTGGTGGGTTCGCCGCCGAGGGGATAAAGGAGTTCGGTGCGGGGACCGCCGACGCCGGCGCCGCGGCCTTGGCCGAAGATGACGCCGCCGAGATTTTGGGTTTTGTGCTCGGCGAGGACGCGGAGGGACAGGGTGGAGAGCGGAATGCCGAGGACGGGGTCGGAGCCGGCGGTGACGACGGAGACGGAATCGCCGTTGGGCGCGGAACGGCCGAAGGAGCCGTTTTGGAGCACGCGCTTGGGTTGCCACAGTTTGAGGCCTTGGGCGAGTTGCTCGGGGTAGGCCTTAGGATCGCCGGCGAGTTTAAAGGCCTCGATGGAAAGGACGGCGGAGGCGGTGTGGTGGCCGTGAGTGCCGCCGGGTTGGGGGGAGAAACGGGTCAGAATGATGTCGGGCTGGAAGCGGCGGATGACGCGCACCATGTCGCCGATGACTTCGTCGCGGCCCCAGACGCGTTGGGTGTCGGCGTAGTCTTTGGAGAAACCGAAATCGAGGGCGCGGGAGAAAAACTGTTGGGCGCCGTCGAGGCGGCGGCCGGCGAGGAGTTCCTGGGTGCGGGCGACGCCGAGTTTGTCGCCAAGTTCCGGGCCGATGACGTTTTGACCGCCGTCGCCGCGGGTGAGGGAGAGGTAGGCGGTACGGTAGCCGCGGCCGCGGGAGAGCCAGGCGAGGAACTGGGTATTTTCGTCGTCGGGATGGGCGGCAGTATAGAGGACGGAGCCGAGTTCGCGGAATTGGCGCAGGTCGAGGAGGGCGGCGGGGATCGTGGGTGCGGCGGGAGCAGAGGGCGCAGCGGTTTGGCCGGCCAACGGGGTGAGGACGGCGAGGAGGAGAAGGGCCGCGAGGGCGGGAGGCGGGAGGCTCATGGAGGGGATGGCCTCACGCGGAGGACGCGGAGGACGCGGAGGGCGCGGAGGTGGGGAGAGGGAGAGAAGGAGAGAAGGAGAGAGGGAGGGAGAGAGCGAGAAAGGGGGAGACGGGGGGACAGGGAAAGGGTTTTGAGCGGGATGAAAAAGGCCCCGACTTTCCGGGTCGGGGCGTGGGCAACGAAGGGCGGGTCGGAGACCCTGCCCTCCTTTTCATTGCAGCGAGGCGATGAGCTTTCGGTTGAGACCGGTGTATTCTTCGCCGATGGCTCCGCCGGCTTTCTGCGCGGCGGCGAGGGAGGCTTGAGCACTGGCGAGCGCGCCGGCTTTGTCCCCGGCGGCGGCTTGGATGAGGCCCTTGCGGTAAACGAGGAAGAACGCATTGGGCTGGGCGGCGATGGCGGCGTCGATCCAGGTGGCGGCTTTCTTCAGGTCGATCTTGTGGTCGAGGTAGAACATGGCGGCGGCGGCGTAGGGCTTCTTCGCGGCGTCGGAGGCCATGGCGGCTTCGATCTGGGGCACGAGGGTGGCGACGAGGTCGACCTTGATGGCGACGGGCACGCGGACGTTGGCCCAGGAGAGATTGAGCGTGGCGGATTCGTCGCGGAGGTCGTTGAAGCCGATCTCAAGGGTCTCGACGGCGGCGGCGAGGGCGACGGGCTTAACGGTCACCCGGGCGACGTCGTTCTCCTGTTTGTAAGCGTAGGCACCCCAACTGGAGGAGTCTTTATGGACGATGACGGTCCACTCCTTTTCGCCGGGAATGGTGAAGAGCTCGTAGGAGCCGGCGGGGATGGCGGCGCCGCCGAAGTTCACGGCGGTGGAGAATTTGATCTTGGTGGCGGTGTTGGCGCCGGTGCGCCAGATTTTACCGTAGGGGACGAGGGCGCCGAAGACGACGCGGCCCTTGGCGCCGGGGCGGGCGTAATTGAGTTCGATATCGGTGATGCCGACGCGTTGTTTGATGGAGGTCGCGGGGCTGGCGGCGGGGAATTCGAGCTTCGGCGCGGCGGGCGCGGCGGTTTGGGCGGTGAGGTTCGCGGTGAGAGCGAAGGCGAGCCCAAGCAGGGCGAGGGAGCGGGCGGGATTTGTTTTCATGGGAAGAGAAGAGGAGACGAGGGGCGGAATGAAGGGTCGGGCGATTGACGCAATTAGGCGGAAGGAGTTTCGGGAGAGGGGCGGGCGTGGGGAAGTGGAGTGACGAGGGCGTGGTCGAGGAAGTGATGGATCGCGGCGTCGCTTCGCTCCTCGCGATGACAGGAGGGTTAGGTGAGGCCGGTGATTTCGCCGTCGTCGGTGATGTCGATGTGCTCGGCGGCGGGGACTTCGGGCAGGCCGGGCATGCGGAGAATCTCGCCGGCGATCGGCACCAGAAAACCGGCGCCGGCGGCGATTTCGATCTCGCGCACGACAAACGTGAAGCCACGCGGGCGGCCGAGCAGCGCGGGTTGGTCGCTGAAGGAATATTGGGTCTTTGCGATGCAGATCGGCAGGCCGTTGAGGCCGAGCTCGGCGATGGTCTTAAGGTCGGTGCGGGCTTTGGGGCCGAACTCGACGCGGTCGGCGCCGTAGATGCGCGTGGCGACGGCGGTGATTTTTTCTTCGACGCTTTGCGTGAGCTCGTAGGCGAACTGCGGGGCGCGGGGGCGCGGAGATTTTTCGCAGGCGGCGACCAGCGCGCCGGCGGCGGCGAGCGCGCCCTCGCCGCCGAGACCAAAGTGGTCGCTCGGGACGGCGTGCACGCCGAACTCGGCGCAGAGTTGGACGACGAGGGCGAGTTCCTCGGCGGTGTCCGTGGGGAATCGGTTGATGACGACGACGGGGGTGAGGCCGAAGACGCGGGCGTTTTCCAGGTGCTTTTGGAGATTGGCAAAACCGCGGCGGATGGCTTCGGGGTTGGCGGCGGAGAGTTCCTTGAGGGCGGCGCCGCCCTGGTATTTCAAGGCGCGGACGGTGGCGACGAGGGCGAGGGCATCGGGCCAGAGGCCGGCGGCGCGGCATTTGAGATCGAGAAATTTCTCACCGCCGAGATCGAAGCCGAAGCCGCATTCGGTGACGACGTAGTCGGCGAGGCTGAGGCCGAGGCGGGTGGCGAGGACGGAGTTGGTGCCCTGGGCGATGTTGGCGAACGGGCCGCCGTGGAGAATGGCGGGGGTACCCTCGTGGGTTTGGACGAGGTTGGGGACGATGGCGTCCTTGAGGAGCGCGGCCATGGCGCCGTGGATTTTGAGATCGCGGGCGTAAATGGGTTTTTTCTCGCGGGTGAAGCCGATGAAGATACCGCCGAGCCGGGCCTTGAGGTCGGCGCGGGAGGAGGCGAGGCAAAGGATGGCCATGACCTCGGAAGCGGCGGTGATGTCGAAACCGGTCTCGCGGGGAACGCCGAAGCCGCGGCCGCCGAGGCCGACCATAATGCGGCGCAGAGAGCGGTCGTTCATGTCGAAGACGCGCTTGGTGCGGACGGTCATCGGGTCGAGACCGAGGACATTTTTGCGGTTCTGGAGTTGGTTGTCGACGCAGGCGGCGAGGAGGTTGTGGGCCTTTTCGATGGCGGCAAAATCGCCGTTGAAGTGGAGGTTGATATCCGCGTGCGGGCCGACGCGGGCGCGGCCGCCGCCGGTGGCGCCGCCCTTGAGACCGAAGACGGGGCCGAGGGAAGGCTCGCGGAGCACGGCGGCGGCGCGTTTGCCGAGACGGGTGAGCGCATCGGCGAGACCGATGGTGGTGGTGGTTTTGCCCTCGCCGGCGGGCGTGGGCGTGATGGCCGACACGAGAATGAGGCGGGAGTTTTCCGCGCGCGCGGCGTCGATGCGGGCGAGGGGCAGCTTGGCCTTAAAGCGGCCGTGGAGCTCGAGCTCGTCGGGGGTTAGGCCGAGCTTGGCGGCGATCTCCGTGATGGGGCGGAGATGAATTTTTTCGAATGCAGAAATGGCGTCAAGGGCGGACATGGCGGAGAAATGTTCGAGGTAGAAAGAAACGGCAGCAAACCGAGCGTGCGGGGAGCCAAGCCCACGTCGAGTTCGGGTTGAAGCGAATAAAAGGGGCAGTTTTTCGGCAAACGGGCTTTCGGACCGTGAAGTGAGTTGCGCGGGGCGGGTAAGCTGCACCATGGGTGAGGTTCAACCGATGACTATCTTGAATCGCCGGAGTGTGATCAGAAACGTGGTGATGGTGGGCGTCGCGGCGCTGCTCGGCGGGTGCGCGACGGCGGTGGTGCGCGAGCCGGCGGCGGCGGTCGCTCCGGCCGAGCCCATCGCCCCGATGAAGGTGACGCCGGGGGATGCGTTGGTTTTTATTTCGGGCGGAGGCACGCCGCTTTCCAACAACTACTCGCAGTATCTGCAGGCGCTGGGGGTGAACAACGGGCTGCGGGCGCGGTTTCCGAGTGAGGCGGTGTGGACGTTTTTCGGAGCGGGCAACCGCCCGGATCGCGCGGCGGTGTTCGGCGATACGCGGCGATTGTTGAAGGAAGACGGCTTGTTGGTGGAATCGTGGCTGCCGGGAGTTTTGGCGGGGAATCGGCCGGCGCGGCGGGCGGAGATATTTGCGGCGTTGAAAAACGAGATTCTCCCACGGGTGGCGACGGGTGGGACGCTCTACCTGATCGTCGGCGACCATGGCGAACTCTCGCGGGGCGCAGTGAAGGAGAGTCAGATCACGTTGTGGCAGATGGCGCAGACGGAGCGCGCGAAAGGGCCGGGAACGTGGCGGACGGATGCGAAGGAAGTGTTGACGGTGACGGAGCTGCGGGCGGCGTTGACGGCGGGGCTGGGCGCGGGCCGGGTGGTTTTTTATCTTACCTGCTGTCACTCGGGCGGGTTTCACCACCTAGACGTGCCGCGCAGCGTGCCGGCAAATCCGGCGTGGTTTAACGGCTTTCAGCCCGTGGAGTGTGCCGACTGGAGCGCGCAAGTCGCGCCGGCGCGGATGGCGGGGTTCACGGCGACGACGGAGGATTCGCTCGCGGCGGGGTGTGTACCCGATCCCGATCCGGAGAAATGGCGCGGGCAAGAGCGGCATTTTCCCGAGGCCCTGTTTGGCGTCGATTTGATGACGGGGGAGAAAAAGGGCGGGACGTTGCCCAGTTTTGCGGCGGCGCACGAAGCGGCGGTGTTGGTGAACCGCACGATCGACAAACCTTCGAGCACGGCGGAGATGTGGCTCGAACGGTATGCGACGCTGATCGAGACGGTGGTCAAAGACAGCCCGGCCCTGACGCCGAAAGCGCGGGCGGCGGCGGAGCGCTACGAACGCATCGTCGAGGGTGAGATGACGGGAGTTTCCGACGCGAAATGGCTGGCGACGGAGCGGCGCTACGCCCGGTTTGTGGCGGCGTTGACGGAGCAGAATTTTTCGAACGCGGTTTTATTGGGCGGCGGGACGCGGGCGCAGTTGGAGGCGGCGATCGGGACCAAACCGGGTAATGCCGGCGGCGGCGGAGCGCGGCGGCGGGGTGCGCCGGAAGAGACGAAAAAACTGTGGACCGAGACGATCCGGCCGGCGTGGAAAACGGCCTTGCAGGCAGGGTCGGTCAAAGGCGTGCCGAAGGAGGCGCGGGCGTTTGAGCTGCACCTGATCGGGCTGGAGGAAAAGAACCCGTCGCGGATTTTTTTGCCGGGCGACCGCAACGCGGTGCGGAACGAACTTTTTTGGCAGTCGAGTTCCGCGATCCCGGCGACGGCGGACGCGAAGAAGGCCGCGGTGTTGGGGCGGTGGGAGGCGGGGCGGCGTGCGGCGGTCTTGGCGTGGGCGCGAACGGTGACCGATGAGAAAGTGAAGGCGGCGGCGGCGAAATGGGCCGGGCCGGTGCGGGCGGCACCCGCGGCGTCTGCGACGTCTGCGACGTCAACCGCGCCGCGCGCGGCGATTCCTGGATTGGTGCAAGGCGAGCTGAAAGAGGCGCTGCAGCGGGCGTTGCTTTACCGGCGCGTGCTGGGCGCGTGGGCGTTTCTCATCGCGGTGGACGAACGCGGCGCGCTGGAACGGCTGGCGGCGTTGCAAGCGCTGGAGGAAACGCCGCTGCCGGTGGGGAAGAGTTGAGCGTTCCGAGCGGCGAGCTGAGGGAGAAAGAGAAAGAGAAAGAGGGCGGAGAGAGAAAGAGGGCGGAGGGAGAAAGAGAGCGGGGGGCTACTCCGGGAAACCGGCTTTCGACAGGGTGGGGAAGAGGCGCAGGGCGTTTTTGTAGTAGAGTTTTTTCAGCACGGCGTCGTCGAGATCGAGGCCGTAGAGTTTCCAGATGCCGTGGTATTTGCGGATGGGGTCGAAGTATTCGTCGTCGGTTTCGAGGAGGCGGAAGTAGACGTGGTATTCGGAGACGTTGTAGGCGTCTTTGCCGAAAAGAACGCGGTCTTGGTATTTCGTTAAAAAGCGTTTGGCGGCGCGGGGCTGGCGGCCGAGGTCGCTGGTGATCGCGCCGATCTCGGTGTAGACGTTGGGCAGGCGGTCAAGGAGCGCGCCGAGGCGGTCGAGGTCGTTGGCGAGCCAGCCGAAGTGGGCGTTGATGAAGATCGTCTGCGGGTGACGGGTGAAGAGGTTGTGCTGCTCCGCGATCAACTGGTCCCAGGTGAAGTTGGTCTGCTCGGATTGGTTGCGGTTGGCGCGGAGTTTGAGCTCGAGCCAACGTTCGTTGTCTTTGTCCATCGGCTGAAAGAGGCCGGCGGGGTCGGCGGTGTGGATGAGCACGGGGATTTTGTACTTCGCGCACACGGCCCAGACGCCGTCGAAGCGCCGGTCGTCGACTTTGATGCGCTGGCCCCGGCCGTCCTTGAGCATCATGCCGAGGTGCTTCCAGACCTTGAGGCCGACGGCGCCGGCCTTGATGTCGGCCTCGACTTGGGCGGCGGCGCGGGCGGGATAGTCGGGGTCGTCGAGGCCGGCGTAGTCGATGTTGGTCATGACGGCGAAGCGGCCGGGGGCGGCGGCTTGCATCGCGGCGTTGGCGTTGACCACCCATTTGCCGTGGCCGCCGCCGACGGGCGAGTTGACGAGCGCGCCCATGTTGAGGCTGTCCATGTCGGCGATGAGGCGGGTGATTTTTTCCGGAGTGACGTCGCGGTGGTGGGTGTGGATGTCGATGAACGGAAATTTGGCGCGGGTGGGTTTGTGCTCGGGGACGCGGAGGGTGGACTTGGGGTTAAACTCCTCGATCGAGATGGACTGGGCGACGGCCAGCGGGGCGAGCGCGGCGGCAAGGGCGAGCGAAAGGTATTGGCGCATAAAAAATGAGTAGGGTCAGCGTTCGGACGAACGGCGGAAGTTTGGGGTCCTAGTGACTACGGCGGGCGGGCGACTGAGGTCAAACCGTCGCGGAGAAATGCTCCCCGCTTGCGGTCGCGGCCCGGCCTGCGCAGGTATGGGCGCCATGAAAACTCGTCGCCGGTGGTTTTTTCCCGCGGTCCTCGTTCAGATTGCTTGGCTGGTTGGGCTGGCCACGGCGCAAGGCGCGGAGGTGCGCCACGCGGGATTCAACTACGACGAAGCCAAGGTGCCTACCTATACGTTGCCCGATGTGTTGACCGGGCTTGATGGCGTGAAGGTCAACGACGTGAAGATGTGGCAGACCCGCCGTCGGCCCGAGTTGCTCGGATTGTTTGCGGACCAGATGTATGGACGGACACCGACCGACAAGGTGGCGGTGAGAGTCGAGCGGGTGCGGGAGGAGTTGGCGCTGGACGGACTCGCGCGGCGGAAGCAACTGCGGCTGGTCTTTGAGGGCAACGGGGTGACGCGACACGTGGACGTGCTGATGTATCTGCCGGCAAAGGCGCGCGGACCGGTGCCGGCGTTTGTCGGGCTCAACTTTAACGGCAACCACACGGTGCACTCAGATCCGGGCATCGCGTTACCGACGACGTGGGTGCGGGACGATCCGAAGAAAGGGGTGGTGGGAAACCGCGCCACGGACCGGACGCGGGGCGACCAGGCCACGCGCTGGCAGGTCGAGAAGGTGGTTGGTCAGGGCTACGCGGTGGTGACGGCTTACTACGGGGATATTTTTCCCGACCGGGCGGACGGGCGGGGCGACTCGGTGACCGCGTTGTTCCCCGGGGAGCAGGGCGGGTTGGATTGGAATGCGATCGGGGCGTGGGCGTGGGGCTTGAGCCGGATCGCGGACTATTTGGTGGGGGCGGGAGAAATCGATGCGCGGCGAATCGCGGTGCACGGTCATTCGCGGCTGGGCAAAGCGGCGCTGTGGGCGGGAGCGCAGGACGAGCGATTCGCGCTCGTGATTTCCAACAATTCGGGCGAAGGCGGTGCGGCGTTGGCCCGGCGCGGGTTTGGCGAGACGACGAAGCGAATCAACACGGCTTTCCCCCACTGGTTCAGCGGGGCGTTCAAAGCCTATAACGACCGCGAGGCGGCCCTGCCGTTTGACCAACATGCGCTGCTGGCGTTGGTCGCGCCGCGGCCACTTTACGTGGCCAGCGCCACCGAAGACCAATGGGCCGATCCCAGAGGGGAGTATTTGTCCGCGCACCAGGCGGGACCGGTGTATGCTTTGTTGGGAAAAATCGGGGTGGGCGGCGCCGAATCGCCGGCCCCCGACCGGCCGGTGGGAGACGTCGTGGCTTATCATCTGCGCACGGGCGGGCACGATATCACGGACTACGATTGGGCCCGTTATCTCGAATTTGCCGATCGGCATTTTTCAAAACGCTGAAGCCGGCCGCGCCGTTGCCGGCACCGGAGCGCGGTCCGGGCGCAATGGAAAATTTCCCCGGCGTTTTGTCGGCGGCGGGCGGGCGAACCAGAGGTGCGCGGCGAGCCATGCATAGCAAAGGAGAAAACGGTGAGTCGGGACCGGGTCCGCCGCTGGCGACCGCGATCTACCGGCGCTCGTCGTGATTGGGCGAGAGCCGCAGCTCGGTGGCCGCATTACCTCGCGAACGGATGGCCGACATGACGGCGGAGCGTTTTGGCTTCGTAAAGATGTCGGCCATGACCGGGGCGAATCGGTTCGGGTCCGTGCCGGGTCCGGCCGGGATCAGGCCTTCGCCGTGAGGCGCATAAAATCCTCGGGGCTCACCGCTTTCACCGGCGACTTGCGGAAATCGGGCAGGTTGCGGGTGACGATGTGAGTGGCGCCGGCGCTCTCGGCGAGGGCAATGATCATCGCATCCTCGAAGTCGGACACGGGAAGCGCGATGGCCCGCAGGAGTTCGCGATCGGAGCCGCCGACGATCCCAAGGCGGGCGACCAGTTCTCCGACCAGCGGTCGCACGGCGGAGGGGCTGCCGTGCCGGCCGAGAAAATAGGCGAGGGTCGCCACCGAGTGCCAGGCGAGGCAGGCTCGGCCAGGATGCTCAAAACCCCAGGTCAGGGCTGCGCGGCTGGACGCGGCGAGGTGCGGGCGGTCCAGTGCCACGTCGAGCACGATGTTGGTGTCGAAAAGCGCTTTCACCGCACATGCTTGGCCATGATGGCGGCGACGCGTTCGTCCTTGAGCGCGGTGGGATCGATTTTGAACGCGCCCTGCCACCGGGCGAAGAAGGCTTCGCTGTCGTGCTTGCCGGAGGCGGGAGCTAGCCGGTCGAAGTGTTCCTCGACGAGCCGGGAGAGCGGCACGCCGCGGCGCCGGGCGACGGCCTTTGCCCGCTGGACGGATTTGGCGCTGACCGAAAGGGTGAGCTTAGTCTTCATACGTAAAACGCAGAGTTCTACGTGCGAAGAGTCAACGGGCTTCCCGGCGGGTGTCTTGGTCGGCTAGTAGGCGATCACCGCCGAGACGTCGCGCTGGACGTAGCGGTGAAAGGTGAGGGTCATTGTCGGCGCGAAGCGGCGACGGCGGTGCGGAATTCCGCCACGCTCATGCCCGCGGCGGGATCGGCATCCAGATCGGCGTCGCGGCGCAGGGCTTCAGCCACGCCGTCGTCCACGTCGAGGAGCACGGGGGCAAGGTCGCGAGGAGCTTGGAGGTGAGAGCGGCCCGCTGAAACTCCGGCAATTGTCCGGCTTTTTGCTCGAGTTCTTGAATGACCGTCAGGCGTGGAAACGTAGGCCGGAGGAGTCGGGAATCAATTATGGAGAGCCGAGGCAGGCCTGCACGTCTTCGCGGGTGAGCGCGGGGTATTCGGCCAAGACATCTTCGACGGAATCGCCGGCGCCGAGGAACCCGAGGACGGTCTGCACGGCGATGCGAGTGCCGCGGACGACGGGGCGACCGTTGCAGATATCGGGATCAAGCGTGATGCGCTCGGGCATGGTTGGAACGTAGCACGGCTTGCGGGAAAACCAAGGGACAAAACTCGGGTGAGGGGCAATGGTGCGAGGGCTCGCAGTTCGGCGCCCAACGCCAAGGCGATGCCGACTACCTGGACGGCTGCCGCCAAAAACGAAACATCGCGGGATATGATTACGCCGGCGGCACGACGAAGCAAAATGCCGGGGAACTGATCAGATCACTTTTTACGCGCAGCATGCGGGTCACGCGCCGGATTTGAGTTCGGGAGCCGGTGCCATTGGCGGCGGCGGGAACGGCAACTCGATGTAATCGCCCGGCGCGAGCTGGGAAACCGCCTGCGCCACGTAATCCGTATGTTGGCGAATCAGCCGCCAGTCGGTGGTCATCAAGACGAGCACCGCAAGCCGGCGGGCGGACAGGTTTTGCTGGTAACGGAGATTCTGATCGGTGGAGACAATGGCGAAAAAAACCTCGGCTTCAGCGGCGTGCAACAACTCGCCATTCTGCAGGGTGCCCCAGCCAAGCTCGAAAGCGGAGACAATCTCGTGGCCGACGAGAAAGCGGCGCAACGGCACGGGTGTGCCTTGATCAAAAAGAATCTTCACGGCCGACGCCCTCAGGTTTCGACGAGGCTGCGTTGAGCGTGCTCCAGCACGGCCTCAACCTGCTCGCGCGCCACGCCGGGGAACCACTCCAGAAAATTCTCTACCGTGGCCCCGCTTTCCAGATTCTCGAACAGTGCCTGCACCGGCACACGCGTGCCTTTGAAAAGCCAGACTCCGCTGACTTTCCCCGGAATCCGCTCCACCGCGGAGCACTGCGACCAATTGAGCATGATCGGGAAATGCCGCCGGGCGTGGCCAAACGCAAGTCGCGCTTCAATGCGTGCTCCACGCCGCGGGCCACCAGCCGGCCAGAGGCGCGAGGCGCGCACCCGTTTCGCACAGGATCATCTTAGCGACGGCTTGTTTGAAGTCGTTCAGGCCCATCGCGTCGATCTCCGCTTCGCTCCGCCGGCGGACTCCACCTGGCAGGTGCAGAAACACATCGTCAAATGCCGAGCAGTAATCCTGCAGGGCACGGCTCATGTGCGATCCTGAACGCGCCTAATTGCGATCAACCGCAGCTCCGTGTCGCGGTTGGCTCGAGAACGGACTAAACGGGGCGAGCTTCTTCGAACAGAGAAGCGGGCATTGCGTGCTTCAAATCCCAGGTAATGGCTACAGGGCGATCACCTTGGATATCGATTATTCGATCAGCGGGACCAAGAAAGATGAATGGAGCCGTTTCATCTTCTAGGCGTTTTTCTAACCTTGCGAAAAATAAGATGGTATAGCCCCGGTCGATAAAATGCAGGTAATTCTGGCCGGATGCGCTGGCTTGAGTAGTGTTGGACTGGCTTTCCCAGTGCAGTAGTTGGCGGCTAATCGGGTAGTCGCGATACTGTGTAGTCGGCGAAAAATCCTCCTCCGATTTCCGAAATGTAACGAGGTGAACGTAACATTTGAAGTGCTCGGCATGGAGCACCCCAACGCCAGTAGGACCTGTTTTCTCCAAACTGCAGAGGCCGAGGGCGGACTTTATTTCGGCCGAGCCATATGCTGCGTGAAGCTGAAGATTGCAGGGGAAGGGAAGCGCAATCGATGAGGTCGCGAATTCGTGTTGAGCGCGGCGCCAAACGGCGATCTGGAGCAGATCGTGACGACAGGCGGCGTTTCGGTGCCATTTGGCAAACGACTCGTCGATGGTCGTAATTCCGACTTCCCCTGCTTTTTTACCCCACAATAAATAATGTAAACGAAGCGCGTCCGATGCTTCGAAGGCGAGGGCCTGTCCCGCAGTGGAATCGGCTCCCGCAATCCTGATAAGTTGATCGAGGGTGTTCGGGTCCGTGCGCAGGAGCACTCGGCGCAGTGTTTGTCTACATTCGTTGAGGTCGGGGTCTGTTGGCGCGGGTTTGTGTTGGGCTAGCGACAACCACTCAGACCAGGTTTTGTTTCTGAGTAAGGTCAGCGGCGATATGCCAGTGGCGCGGACAAAATTCGCAAAGTTCAGCGGAGAAGCGTTGTCTTGTTCGAACGTCGCTACGCTTTCCCTAACGAGAGTTTCGAAGTTCCGAAGACTTTCACGAATATTGGTGAGCACGTGCTCACGGGCAACACGCTCAAGTTGGATGTTACAGCCGGGAGGTAGATGAGGAAAATCCTTTTCCACCTCCCGATCCATACGTTGGCGATCTCGATTGAGCAGGGCGGCAAACTTTCGGTCCAGCCGGTAGCGACGATGGCTTTGGCCTATGAAATCAAGAACAGTAAGACAGTCTTTGTCGGGATGATGTCGCAGCCCGCGGCCAAGTTGCTGGAGAAATACAGTGAGGCTTTCTGTCGGGCGGAGGAACATCACCAGATTGATTTCCGGGACGTCTACTCCTTCGCTAAAAACATCGACGGTGAAAACAAATGGGACGCGGCCGGCACGAAAATCGCGCACCAGTTGAGCACGTTCGGCAGGAGGGGTCTCACCGACGATGACCGCAGACTTATGGCCTGCCTCCAGAAATGCCTCAGCCATGTAACGGGCGTGCTCCACGCTCGCACAAAATCCGACGGCACGTGTGCGAGATAGGTTGGGTTGGTAGCGAAGGAGGCTACTCAGGATTACGTCTAGGCGCTGGCGGGCACGAATGTCGGAGCCAGTGTAGACGTCGGTGAGTGCTTTGACGTCATATTTTCCATTTCGCCAAAAACTTTGATCGGCGAGGGCGACCGGATCGGTAACTCCGAAATAGTGGAACGGACACAGAAGTTTCTCCTCGAGAGCTTCGGGCAAACGGATTTCGGCGGCACACTCTCCACCAAAGTCAGGCAAGATCGAGCTGCCGTCCATGCGCTCCGGCGTGGCCGTTAGGCCGAGCAAGATCGTTGGGCGAAAGTTTTCGAAGATCGGCCGGTAGCTGTTCGCAGTGCTGTGATGGGCCTCGTCGATGACTATGAAGCGAAAGTGCTCTAGAGAATGAGTAAGCCATGGTTGAGCGCTTACTAGGCTCTGGACGGAAGCAAAGACGTGCGTCCAGTTCGCGGGGCGTTCCCTATCTACGAGGAGTTCGCCAAAATTTGGATCGCGAAGAACAGAGCGGAAACAATCACGAGCTTGCTCGAGAATTTCCTTTCGGTGTGCAACGAAAAGTAAGTTTGGTCGGTCCGCACCGATTTTGCCCCTGCTTTCAAGAGCTGCAAAACGAGCAAAGTCCACTGCGGCGACGACCGTCTTTCCCGTTCCCGTTGCTGCAACGACAAGATTGCGGTTTTGGCCAGCGACGCGCGCGGCTGCTAGGGCCTCAAGGATGCGCTCTTGGAATGCATGGGGTCGTATGTCGGCGAAAAAACGGGGCCCTGAGATACCGGAACTCGTTTTAGCGTGTGTGATCGCGTCCTTTAATCGACCAGCTTGCGACGCATCATATGTCTCAAAATCTGGGCTCGCCCAATAGGTCGAAAATTCAGCGGCGAAACGGTGTAAGATATGGGGTAGGTCTACCTCCGTCACTTTGACCGTCCATTCCAGTCCGCTGGTCATGGCCGCGCTAGACATGTTTGCGGACCCAATGTAGCCGGTTGAAAATCCGGTAAGACGATGGAAATGATACGCCTTGGCATGCAGACGCGTGCGCTGAGTATCGTACGATACTTTTACACTAAAACCTGGTTGCGCGGCGAGCCACCCGATGGCCTCTGGATCTGAGGCTCCCATGTAGGACGTGGTGACGATCCGAACTGGTACGCCGCGCGAGGAGAGATTTTTGAAGGCAGGCTCCAACAGCCGGAGACCGGACCACTTTACGAACGAGATAAGAATATCCACCCTATCAGCGGTAGCCATTTCCTGACGCAGCTCGTATTCGAGCTGAGGATCGAAACGAGCGCCGGTTAACAAGCTGCTGGTCGCGAGTGGAGTTTTAGCCCGAGGAAGAGCGAGTGGTGGGTGGTCGCCGGGTGCAGCTGCGTGCAACGACAGCAGCACGGGATTTGGAGAGGCGATAAGGGTTCTCCTTTGCAGGTAATCTAGTCCATCTGTTGCCGCGAGTAAGGCTACGAGGCGATTCACCAAGGGAAGTCGTTCTTCGGGACTTCTGTCGCGGAGAGCCTGGCCAATGACTCGAAGTAAAAACTGACTGTATACGTGCGGGGAGTCCTCGTCATCGAGTTTTCCGAGGATGGTCTTAATTTCGGGATGAGCGGCTAGCGCGGTCGAGAGCTCCTCGTCGATTAGACGTTCGTAAAGACCCGGGGTTAAAGCTCCAACTTGGGCTGACATCGGCAGTGGACTGAACTCAGCCCTGAACTTTGGCGCTGAGCAAGCAGGCGGCTTGCCGTGCATCGGGCGGAGATTTCAGAAAATAACGAGGGTGCGTGCGACAAAACCCAAACGAACGCCGACGAAGGCACTGCCGTTTGCTGCGATTAAAGGGTTACACGGCTTCCTGCGTCCAAACCCGGGTGATTCTTTGTCATCCGAGACCTCGGCTGCGAGTCGCACGGAAGATTGAGCGATTGAAGCAGGGCGCGAGGACATCCTGATTGGCGGTTCAGCAAAGTGGGCTTGTTCGAAACAGGAGTGGGTAAGCGCAGATGAACTCAGTCAGATTTCTTGGATTCCGAATCGCCGCCCGTCTTCCGTTTCGATGGTGCCGTCGGGCCAGACTTTGACCGAGAGGATGAAATCGCCGGTAGTGCGGGCGTCGTCGAAGTCGCGGTGGCCGGCGAGGAATTGGCGAAGTTGCTCCATGAGCATTTCGGCGATTTCAATCTCGGCCTCGCGTTCGGTGGCGTAGGTGATGATGCAGCCGTTTTCGTCGCGCCAAGTTGGGATCACTCCGGAGAAAAAAGTGCTCTCGAAGATGGCGAATGCGGAGCGGATGTTGGGAGGGGTAGCTTGCACGGGAGGGACGCACGATCGACGGCCGAACTTTCCTGAAGGTAGCAAAATTCAGTTTCGGAGTCCACCGACTATAAGTCACATTTTCCGAATGAAGAGTGAACGCCTTGCGTCTCGTGAAACGGCCGAAACAGCGGGCTCGTGAACGACCCTCAGTTATCCTCCTGAAGCGGGTCGGACGGGTTCGCCACTGAACTGTGATGCCGAGTGCCCGCGGTTTTCGGAGGGGGCTGGGGTTGTCGGTGCCCTGCTAGGCCGGGTGCCCGGTCGGCGACCGGGCCTACAGCTCGGAGGGATGGCGCGGCGAGGTCATCGACGCTGGAGGCGGGCGGAGAACGATTACGAGAACGAGGAACGAGAACGATGGGAGGCGGGGGCGGCAGCGGCCACTTGCCAACCGGCGGGATTTAAATTGAAAGGGAGCCATGAGTTCGTCGCTGCCATCTCCTCTTTCGCTCGCGCGTCTGCGGGAAGCGGTGCGACCGGTTTGCGAGCGCCACCCGGTTTCGCGGTTAGAGGTCTTTGGCTCGCGGGCCGATGGGACGGCTCAGGCCAACAGCGACGTAGATCTGTTGGTAGAGTTTTCGCCGGATTCGAATC
>CAMCWW010000052.1:0-27367 GCA_945882935.1 Opitutus sp. GAS368 | reverse complement strand
ATCATTTTCATGATGGAAAAGGTGAAGGGCGAGCGGACCAATGCGATCGCCGGCGACTACGCCGCGCGCGACGCGCTGGACCGCATGCTCACGGGCACCGGCCTGAGCGCCACGCGCGATCCCGCCACCGGCGCGTTCGTCGTCAGCCGAAAGCCGCTAAAAGGAGAGGTCGGACCCGTTTCCGATCAGCAACCCAACCCAAATGACAAAACCATGAAGAAATCCCTCCCCGCTCGGCTCGCCGCTGCGCTCCTCGCCTTTAACGCCGCCGTCTCCTCTGCCCAGACGACCCCGCCGCCCGTTGAGACGAACAGGCCCAAAGAAGAGGCCGTTGTCCTCACCGCGTTCGAAGTCGCCAGCACCCGAGAGACCGGCTACCGCGCCACCAACTCGGTTTCCGGCACCCGCGTGAACGTGAAGCTCATGGATGTGCCGCAGACCATCTCCGTGCTCACCTCCGACTTCATCCAGGATATCGGGGCAACGGATCTCGACGAGGCGCTGATTTACACCAGCGGCGTCGGCACGGCCGGTTTCTCCGCCGGCCAATACACCATCCGCGGCTTCCAGACTGGCAGCCCACGCCGCAACGGCATCAATTTCTCTACCACCAACGCCATTGACACCTCCGTGGTGGACCGCGTCGAAGTGGTGAAGGGTCCCTCCAGTGCCCTCTACGGCACTGGCGGCCCCGGCGGCGTCGTCAACATCGTCACCAAGCAGCCCCAGGCGAAGCGCGCCACCGCTATCGAGACCTCCGTAGATAGCGAGGGTTCACTCCGTGGCGAATTTGATCTCACCGGACCCGTCACGCGCGAAGGCACGCTGCTCTACCGCATGATCGTCGCCGGCCAAAACCAGCAGTCCACGCGCGAATTCGGTGAACGCCAGAGCTGGCACATCGCCCCGTCCCTGCGCTGGAATATTCGTGGCAAGCCGTATCCGACCACGCTCAACGTGACGACCGAGTGGCTCCACGTGCCCAGCATGACCTCGTCTGATGAACGCTACCCGCAGGTAGTCGAGCCCCGCCCCGCACCCGTGGGTAGCAACACCGCCCGCGTGATCGATGTTGCTACCGGCTACGTGCCCGGCCTTGGTCGCGAGTTCAACATCGCCGGCCCCAACGCTCGGCGCACCGACGACGAGGTATACTTCGAAGCCACGTTTACCCACACCTTTAGCGATCACTTTTCCGCGCGCCTCGTCTACTCCGATTCGCAGCGCCACCAAGATCGCTTCACTCAGTTCGCCAACGGCTCGCTTAAACGTGACGCCGCCGGGAATCTCCCGCGCACCGTGCCGATCCAGTCGTGGCGTTCCGATGTCGACCAATGGAACCGCACCGTGCGCGGCGATTTCAGCTATAGCCAAACTTTTTCCGCCGCGAAGCTCAACGTTGTGGCGGGCGCCCAGGAGACCCGCGCCGCCGGCACCAACTCCGTCTTCCGCAACCTGCGCCGGCCGGTCTTCAATCTCTTCGCGCCCACGGCCGCCGACTACAACCTCGGCAGCTTCCCGGCGGACTATAACCATCTCGTCTTCCAGCGCACCGCGAGCCACGGCCAGCAAATCAACGCCATCGCCAACGCACAGTTTTTCGGCGAACGCCTCAGTGTGATCGGCGCGGCCAACCGCGATTTCGCCCGTTCCGGCATCCAAATCTCTCCCGATCTGCGCGCCACGAGCGGCCAGGCCCCGAGCGTGTTGGTCGTTCCGCGCGCGTCGTTCGACAGCTTCCAAGGCGGCCTCGCGTTCCGCGTGCTGCCCGGTGCCAACCTTTTTTATTCCAATTCCGAGTCGATCCAGTCCAACGGCGCACAGTTCCCCAATTCGCCGCAGAAAGGAACCGGCCACGAGGCCGGCGTGCGCTTCGAGACTCTCGGCGGTCGCCTCTCCGGCTCCATCTCCTACTTTAGTGTCGAGCGCACCAACATCCCGCGCAACGACCCCAACCTCCCCGTGCCGATCATCCGTCTCAGCGGCATGGAGCGCAGCAAGGGCTTCGAGATCGATCTGTTTTATTTTCCGACCGATGCGCTCCAACTGGTCGCCAACTACACCGACATGGATCCTGTGGTCGTAAGCAACACGGCCTCCCCGGTCACGGAGGGCAGCCTGATCGATTCGGCGTTTCCACGCGCGTTCAATGCCTTCGCGAAATACACCTTCAAGCAAGGCCCCGCGCGCGGCCTCTATCTCACGTTCGGGGGCAACTACCGTAGCCGCAGCCGGCCCTACGGCACGCTGGAGAATCTCCATCTGCTCGAGCACCCCGCCTACACCGTGCTCAACGGCAGTGTCGGCTACACGTGGAAGCGCGGCACGCAGAATTGGCATGCCGAGCTCGCGCTCAAGAACGCCTCCGATGAATTCTATTACACCGACACCTCCATCCCCAGCGAACGCCGCGTAGCGGTATTTTCAGTCGGCCTGAAGTTCTGAGGCCGAGCCCGGCTGAAGCCTCGTCCGAACTTATACCAAGCGCCGGAAGTATTTGGACTCTGGGTAGCGGCAGACGTCCCTGCCTGCCCGCATCGCTCATCTTCCGGACGGAAAATAGACATGAAATTCACCCTCGCTCTTCTCTCCGCCCTGCTACTCGCGCCGCTAGCCGCGTTACACGCTGCTGACGAAGACCTCGCGCTGAACTACCACCTCATGCATCCCGGTGGTGACAGTTTGCCGGGCGATCCTAATGCGGCCTTCTACCTCGATGGCACCTATCATCTGCACTACATCCTCGCGCATCTGTGGAAGGAGAAAGAATCTTACTCTTTCGTCCACGTCACGAGCCCGGACATGTTGCACTGGACTTGGCAGCCGACGAAACTCCAGCCGTCGTTAACCGGCCACGGCATGTTCAGCGGCACGGGCTTCATCACCAAGGAAGGTAAACCCGCCGCCATCTACCACGGTCAAGGATCGGGAAAAAACCAGATCGCCATCGCGACGGACAGGAAGCTCTCGGCATGGGCAGAACCGTATCCCATCGAAGTGCGCAAGGCCGACGGCACGGAGATAAAAATCAACCACTGGGACCCCGATTGTTTTCTTATCGGCGACACGTATTACGCCATCTCGGGTGGCGAAAAGCCGCCGCTGCTGAAATCGAAGGACCTCAAGACCTGGACACCCGTCGGGGACTTCCTAAAGCACGACCTGCCCGACGTAGCTTTCGGCGAGGACATCTCCTGCGCCAATTTTTTTCCGCTCGGCAACAAGTGGGTGCTCTTGTGCATCAGCCATCAGCTCGGCTGCCGCTATTACATTGGCGATTGGGACGCGAAGGCCGAGCAGTTCGTCCCGCAGACCCATGGCCGCATGAACTGGCGCAGGGACGAGCAGAGCATCTATGGCCGTCCGCCATGGCGCGTTGATTTTTTTGCGCCAGAAACCCTGCTCACACCCGATGGCCGCCGCGTCTTGTGGGCTTGGCTCGCGACCCTCGGCAAGTCCGACGGGAAAATGGATGGCAGGACGATCCAGTCGTTACCGCGTGAACTGAGCCTGCCCGCCGATGGCATCCTCCGCATCAAACCCCTCCGCGAACTCGAAACGCTGCGCTACGACCCTGTTACCCTCAGCGACATCACGATTCGCGAACTGACCAAGGAGGTGCTCCCCACCGGCGCACCCGCTGGCCAGAAGATCGTCTCCATGGACGGCGATGCCATCGAACTCCGCATAACCATCGCCCGCGAACAAGCTGAACGAAAGCTCTTCGGCTTCACTTTATTTTCCGACGGCAAAGGCGGCGGCCTGACCATGATGTTCCGGCCAGAAAGTGGCGCGCTGCGCTTCGGCACCGCCGAGGCGCCTTTTTCCATCGCCGATCTCCCCAAAGGCGAGGACGTGGAACTGCGCATCTTCATCGACAAATACCTCGTCGAAGTCTTCGCCAACGGCCGGCAAGCCATGGTCGCATCTCACGCCGACTATCGCGGCAAGCCCGACCTGAATGCCTTCACCGTCGGTGCGCCGACGACCATCAAAAAGCTCGAAATCTGGAAGCTCCAGCCCACGAACCAAGGCTTCCGCGAAGCACAAAAGAACCGCATCTGGGAACCGAACACAAAATGAGCCGCATCCTCGCATTGCGTGCGTCGCTCGTGATTTGCTGTCTCGGCACCGTATTGGTCGGTTGCGGTAAACAGTCCGGTGGAGACGCTGCTTTGGCTGCCAAGCCCGCAGGCGGCCGGCTCTTCGCCGTGTCATTCCAGACGCTGAACAACCCATTCTTCGTCGAGCTCAACGAGGGCATCCAGCGGGTGGTCGAGTCGCATGGCGATCGGCTCGTGACGCTCGATGCCCAATTCAACAGCCTGAAGCAGAAGGGCGACGTCGCTGACGTGCTGCAGCAGAAGCCGGCGGCGATATTCCTGAATCCCGTGAATTGGGAGGGCGTGAAGGGTTCACTCCTGGAGGCACGGCGGCAGAACGTGCCTGTCATCGTCGTGGACGCGCCCGTGAGCGATCCCGACCTCGTGCTTTGCCAGGTCGCCAGCGACAACGTCGAGGCCGGCCGGCTCGCGTGCGAAGCGCTCGCCAAGGTGAAACCCGCCGCGAAAGTCGTCGTCCTCCACCTCAACGGAAACAAGGCATGCATCGACCGCGTGGCAGGATTCAGGGCTGAAATGGCGAAATATCCCGGCATGAAAATCCTAGATACCCAGGAGGGGAAGGGGAGCACCGAAGGCGCGCGTCCCGTGACGCGCGACCTGCTGTCGCGCTTCCCGGAGTTGGACGCGGCCTTCCCGATCAACGATCCGAGTGCGCTGGGGAGTATTTCAGCGATTGAATCGGCTGGCCGCACCGGCCAGGTCACCGTCGTAACGGTGGACGGCTCGCAGGAAGGTGCGCGCGCGATCCTCGCCGGTAAGCTCCACAGCACATCGGCGCAGTTCCCGAAAGACATCGGCCGCATCGCCGCAGGTGCCGCATATGATCACCTTGCCGGCAAGCCCGTGCGCAAGGATATCAAAGTCCCGGTGAAACTCATCACCCGCGAAAACGCCGCGGAGTTTTTGGCGGGGCGCTGACCGCATGCCAGCCAACGGTCCACCGCTGCTGCGGCTCGCCGGGGTGACAAAACGCTTCGGGGGCGTCACCGCCCTCGACGGCGTCGAGTTCGAGCTGCACGGGGGCGAGATCCACGCGTTGCTCGGCGAAAACGGCGCGGGTAAGTCCACGCTGATCAAAATCTTCGGCGGCATCCACCAGCCCGACGCTGGCGAGATCCTGCGCGATGGCCGGCGGGTTGAAGTTCACGACGTAGCAGCGGCCGACCGTCTCGGCGTCCGCCTGATTCACCAGGAGCTGGCGCTCGCGCCGAATCTCTCGGTGGCGGAGAACATCTTCCTCGGCCGCGAGCCGCGCCGGCTCGGGTTGCTTGATCGCGCGCGGATGTTCCGCGACGCGGCGAGCCTGAGCGACGAACTCGGCCTGACCGAAATCGGCGACGTGCGGACGTGCATCGGCGAACTCAGTCTGGCGCGGCGGCAATTGGTGGAGATTGCCCGGGCGCTCGCCGTGAAGGCGCGCGTGCTCGTGCTCGACGAACCGACGGCCTCGCTGTCGGAAACGGAGACGGAGCGGCTCTTTATTCTCCTTCGTCAACTCCGTGCCCAAGGCGTCGGCATCATTTACATCTCGCACCGGCTCGAGGAGATCCAGCGGCTGGCCGACCGGATCACCGTGCTCCGCGACGGCCGCTCGGTCGGCACTCAGACCGCCGCATCGTTGAGCCGGACCGAACTCATCCGCTGGACGGTCGGCCGTGAACTGCGGGAGCACTACCCTCGCCCGCCGGCGCGACCCGGAGCCGTGGCGCTGACCGTGCGGCATCTGCGCAATGCGCGCGTGCATGCCGTGAGCTTCGAGCTGCGCTACGGCGAGGTGCTGGGCTTCGCCGGGCTCGTCGGCGCCGGCCGCACGGAGTTGGCGCAGGCGCTGTTTGGCATCGCTCCCGCCGAAAGCGGGGAGGTGTGCGTGGACGGACGGGCGGTGACGATCCGCCAGCCGCGCGATGCGCTGGCCGCGGGTATCGCGCTGGTGCCGGAGGACCGGCGACGGGAGGGTCTCATCATGACTGGATCGATTGGGTTCAATCTCGCGCTGCCGTGGGCGCGCGAGTGGGTCCGCTGGGGGCGCGTGGACACCGCGCGCCGGGCAGAAATTGTCAGCCGGGCGGTGCGGAACTTCGGCATCAAGACCGCCGATCCCGGGCAGTCCGTCGCCGGCCTATCCGGCGGGAACCAGCAAAAGGTCGTCGTCGCGAAGTGGATGGAGCACCGGCCGAAAATTCTGATTCTGGACGAGCCGACCCGCGGGGTGGATGTGGGCGCACGCGAGGAGATGTTCGCCCTGGTGCACCGCGCCATCGAGGAGGGCATGGCGGTCGTATTGATTTCATCGGATCTCCCCGAAGTGATGAACCTCTCCCACCGCCTCGCGCTGTATCGCGACGGCCGAATTGTCCGCGAAACCCCCTCCAGCGCGATCACGGCCGAGGAGGTCATGGCCGAACTGACCCGGAACTGAGCATGAAGACACTGCGCCAACTTTTTCCGTTGTTGATCGCGATCGTGGCGTTGATGGCGCTGTTCGCCGTCGTCGTGCCCGGCGGACGATTCGTCACGGCGGACAATCTCCTCGACCTGCTGCAGCAGATTTCGATCAACGCCATTCTCGCGTTCGGCCTGACCCTCGCGATCCTGATCGGCGGGATCGACCTCAGTGTCGGCGCGGTCGTCGCGCTCACGGGAACGGTCGCGGTGTCGGTGCTGCCCATCGCAGGCTGGCCGGGCGCCGCGCTCGCCGGGCTCGGAGCGGCGGCCACGTTCGGCCTGGTCAACGGAATCTGCGCCGCGCGCACGCGCATGCCGCCGTTCATCATCACGCTGGCGACGATGCTGGTGGCCCGGGGGCTGGCCCTGCGCTTTAACGAAGGCCGGCCGTTGCCCGTGCCGGATTCGGAGAAGGTATTTCTGGCCCTCGGCAACGCCCGGCTGCTTGGCGTGGTGCCGGTGCCGGCGGTGATCATGCTGGGCGCGTTCGCGCTCACGGCTGTGATGCTGCATCGCACGGCGTTTGGTCAGCACCTCTACGCCATCGGCGGCAACCGCGAGGCGGCGCGCTATGTGGGCATCCCGCTCGCGCGCCGGGAAACGCTGGTCTATGTCCTCTGCTCCGCGCTCGCGGGGCTGGCGGGCCTCATCCATGCGTCGCAGCTCTACTCCGCCGAGCCGGCCTCGGGGCAGGGCTTTGAGTTGAACGCCATCGCCGCCGTGGTGGTAGGCGGCACGAGTTTCACCGGCGGCATCGGCACGATGCCCGGCACGCTCATCGGCGCGGCCATCATCGGCATCCTCGACAAAGGCCTCAACCAGGCCGGCGTGCACTTTTCGCTGCAATACATCATCAAGGGCCTCGTGATTCTCGGGGCCGTCTGGATCGACGTGCGGCGCCGCAAATGAACTTCCCGCGCCCCACGCCACCCTCGGACTCTTATTGGCAACTTGTTACCGCCCACACGATGCCGGGCCACCGGGTCGCCACCGGAGAGAATGGGAACCCGCTCTTTCCCGACGCCACGCTAGCCGAAAAAAGATAAACCTTTACCCACCCCCACCATGACTCCCTCAACTCATACCAGATCCGGCTTTATTCGCAACGGGCTGGTCGCTGTCGCCGCGTTTTTTGCGTGCTTGTCGGCGGTCGCCCAGACCCCGGCCACTGCCATCCTAGAAGGCCGCGCCTTCAATCCAGCCACCGGCGATAATCTTGAGCTCGCCCGCATCACCGTCGAGGGCACGGCGCTCGCAACATTCACGGATGCCGACGGCCAATATCGCCTCGTCGGCGTGTCGGCCGGCACCGTGCGCGTGCGCGCGTTCCGCACCGGCGTCGTCGCCCAGACCCTCACCGCCACCCTCGTCGCCGGCCAGAGCACGACGCTCAATTTTCCCCTCGAAGGCTTCTCTGCGCGTCCGGCGTGGGCCGGCGCGGGCGGCGGCACGGTAAAGCTCGAAGCTTTCACCGTCGGCGCCTCGAAGGAGATGGACGGCTCGGCGATCGCGATCAACACCCAGCGCTTCGCGCCCAATGTTATGAACGTAGTATCCGCCGACGAATATGCCGCGATGACCGAAGGTGGCATCGGCGAGCTTCTCAAGGCCGTTCCGGGCATGGCCGTGAACATCGGCGGCGGCGGCGAGCCGTATCTTCTCACGATGAACGGTGTGCCGCCGAGCGCCGTGCCCGTGAGCGTTAACGGCTTCAGCGTCGCCAACGCTACCGCCGGCACCTCGCGGCAGGTCGGCATCGAGCAGCTCTCGATGAACAACATCTCGCGCATCGAAGTCGCGTTCACGCCTACACCCGAGACCACCGGCTCCGCCCTCGCCGGCACGGTCAACATGGTGCCGCGCTCCGCCTTCGAGCGCAGCAAACCCGTTTACATGTTAACCGGTTACGTCGCGCTGCGCGACCATGAACGCCATTTCAACTCCACGCCCGGCCCCGTGCGCGAGCCGCAGCCGAAGATTCGACCCGGCCTCGACTTCTCCGCCGTCGTCCCGGTCAACGCGCGCTTCGGTTTCACGCTCTCAGCCAGCCGCTCGTCCGTTTACACCGGCGCCGACTTCATCCAGCGCGGCTATCGCGGCACTGCGCTGCCAACCACCGCGCTAACTACCGGCACCGCCTTTCAGGCGCCCGACACCACGCCCGACCGGCCCTACCTCACCGACTTCGCCATCGGCGATCAGCCAAAGCTCACCAAACGGAATTCATTCGGCGTCACGCTCGACTTCAAAGCCACGCCACGCGACCGGCTCTCGCTTGGCTTCATGCGCGGTTTCATCGATTTCTATAGCAACAATCGCACGCTGAATTTCTTCGTCAACCGGGTCGCGCCCGGTGATTTCTCCCCGGACGCCGTGCGCGGTTCCGGCGGTGCCGGCGAGATCCGTCTCACCAACGCCATCGGCGTCGTCGGCGGGCGCGTTTACATGCCGACGCTCACCTACGTCCACACCGGCCCGGTGTGGCGCATCGAGGCCGGCGCCGGCCACTCGCACTCCACCCGCCACAACAAAAATATCAACAACGGCCACTTCAACAACACCCAGGCCCGTCGCCAGAACGTCAATATCGCCTACTCCGACATCAACTATCTTCGCCCGGGCACCATCACCGTCACCGACAACGCCACCGGCGCCGTGATCGATCCCTATACGATCGGCAGTTACACGCTTAACACCGTGAACGGCTCCGCGCTTAACGCCGCCGATCTCCAGCGCAGCGCCTACGCCAGTGTCCGCCGCGACCTTCCTGGGCTCCCGCTCACGATCAAGGGTGGCGTCGATGTGCGGCAGGTCATCCGCGAGACACGCACCGACACCCCGACCTACACCTTTGTCGGGGCCAACGGCACCGCCAACAACGCTGATGACACCGCCGCGCCCTATCGCGACGACAGTTTCTCCCAACGCACCGCGCCCTTTGGTTTCCCCAAGATCGACTGGGTGAGCAACTGGCGCCTGTGGGACACGTGGAAGGAACGCCCGCAGTATTTCGCGCTCAACGAGGTCGGCCGCTACACCGCCAACGTCGCCGCCTCCAAGCACGCCGAGGAGGTTATCTCCTCCGCCTACCTCCGCGGCGACCTCGCGCTGTTCTCCGGTCGACTCAAGCTCGTCGGTGGCCTCCGGGCAGAGCAAACCAACGTCGAAGGGCAAGGCCAGCTCATCGATTCCACGCGCAACTACCGGCGCGACGCCTCCGGCCGCGTGATCCTCGACGCGCAGAACCGCCCCACCCTGATCAACGCCGCCGGCACGCTCGCCGCCGCGCAGCTCACCACCGTCGATCGCGGACTCCGCGCCGAGAAGGAATACCTTCGTTTGTTCCCGAGCCTCAACGCCGCGTGGAACGTGCGCGAAAACGTGATCGCCCGCGCCGGCTACTACTGGTCCGTCGGCCGGCCCGACTACGTGCAATACGCCGGCAGCCTCACGCTCCCAGACACCGAGCAACTCCCCGGCCCGAACAATTTCATCACGGTCAATAACGCCGCCATCAAGGCTTGGAGCGCACACACGATGAAGCTCTCGCTGGAATATTATTTCGAGCAAGTGGGGCTCTTCTCCGTCTCCGCGTTCCGCCGCGACATCGAGAATTTCTTCGGCGCCACGCGCTTCCGCCCCACCGCCGAGTTCCTCAGCCTCTATGGCCTCGATCCCAACGTCTACGATGACTACGATGTGAGCACCCAATACAACGTGCCCCGGCCCGTCCGCATGTCCGGCGTCGATTTCAACTACAAGCAGGCGCTCACGTTTCTTCCGCCTTGGGCGCGCGGAGTGCAGGTCTATGCCAACGCCAGCGCGCTCGCCGCCAAGGGCGACGACTCGAACAGTTTCCAAGGTTACGTGCCGCGCACGGTTGCGGCCGGCGTCAGCCTTTCGCGTCCGCGCTACAACATCCAGGTGAAGTGGAACTACAATAGCCCGCGCCGCCTTAACCCCGTCGCGACCGGCCGCGGCATCGAGCCGGGCACCTACAATTGGGGATCCAAGCGCACGCTCGTCGACGTGATCGGCGAGTATTATTTCTACCGGCGCATCGCCCTGTTCGCCAACCTCAACAACATTGGCGACGCTCCATCCGACAACGAGATCTACGGGCCTAGCACACCCGCGCTCGCGCAATTCCGCCAGCGCATCAACTACGGCTCGCTCTGGACGATTGGCGTGAAGGGCTCGTTCTGATCTCCATGCTTCGCTCCTGCTTCATCATCGCCGCGCTGCTCGCGCCCGCGCTTTTCGCCCAGCCCGCGCCGAAGAAGGAGGCGCCCGCCCAGAAAACCGCGTTGGCTCCGGCATTGCTCGCCACGCTCGAGTCGCACGCCGGCCTCACTTATGCCCGCTATGGCGCGCGCGAGCTCCAGCTCGATCTCCATCGGCCGGCTGCGCGCAGCGCGCCACTCCCGGCCATCGTGTGCTTCCACGGCGGCGGCTGGTCCAAGGGCGAGCGCGGTAATCTCACGCTGCTCGCGCAGGCGCTCGCCGCGCGCGGATTCGTCGTCGTCACGATTTCCTACCGGCTCTCGGGCGAGGCTAAGTTCCCCGCCGCGCTGCACGACGCCAAGGCCGCTGTCCGCTGGCTCCGCGCCCAGGCCGCGACCTACGGCATCGACCCCGCGGCCATCGGCGTGACCGGCCTGTCCGCCGGCGGCCACCTCGCCGCCTTGCTCGCGACGAGCGGCGGGGTCGCGGCTCTCGAAGGCGAGGGCGGCCACGCCGTGCACTCATCCGCTGTGCAGGCCGCCGTCGCGATGGGCGCGCAGACCGACTTCGAGACCGACCGCATCCGCGCCCTCTCCGAACGCCCCGACGATCCACACTACGCGCCGTTCCTCGGCGCCCCGCAGTCGGCCATCCCGCGCACGTATGCGCTCGCCTCGCCTCGCCATCACCTCGATCGCGCCGATCCGCCGCTGGCGTTCGTGACCGGCGAACTCGACGACGCGAGCACGCGTGCCGACGACACGCGCCGCGACCTCATGCGCCATGGCATCGCCACCGGCCTCACGGTCATCCCGCAGGCTCCGCACGATTTTCTCGGCCAGCAGCGCGCGTTCGATGCCGCGGTCAACGCCACCGCCGCGTTCTTTACGCTCCACCTCACGCACCGCGGCCGCCCGCCCGTCGAGACCACGCTTGCGGAGTCACCCTTTGCACCCGGCGCGCGCTGGACCATGGTCGGGGGCGGCTACGCCGGCAGCGAGGGCGCGCAATGGATCGGCGAAAAATTACACTTCGCCGCGCACCACGACCGCTTCGCGTTCACGTGGACGGAGCGCGCCGGCCTCGCCATGTGGCGCGACGATTCGCCGGAAGCCACGTCGTTCCGCCCCGATGGCCGCGGCGGCTTCTACGTCGTGGAGCAAACCACGCGACAGCTCGCCCGCTGGAACAACCGCGGCGAGCGCACCGAGGTCCTCGCCGACAAATTTGAGGGCAAGCGCCTGAACCGCCCCAACGACTGCATCGTCCGCTCCGACAGTTCCGTGTGGTTCACCGACCCCGACTGGCTCTTTGCCCAGCGCAAGCAAGAGGTGAAAGAACTCACCGAACAAAACCTTTATCGCTACGATCCGCGCACGGGCGTGCTCACGGCCGCCGCCCGCGGTTTCGAAAAACCCAACGGCCTCGTCTTTTCACCCGACGAGAAAACCCTCTTCGTGACCGACAGCGGTGGCTCCAATATCTTCCGCTTTGCCGTGAACTCCGACGGCACGCTCGGCCCCCGCGAAGTCTTCACGACACTCAAGGTCCGTGGCCTCGACGGCCTCGCCTTCGACCCGGCCGGCCGACTCTGGTGCGCCGCGCTCGACGGTGTGCATGTCTTCGATGCCGATGGCCGCGACCTCGGCGTGATCGCGCTGCCCTCAAAGCCTACCGCGATCGCCTTCGCCCCAGCGCCGTCGCGCCTCGTCTGCATCACCACGCGCGATGCGGCCTTCGTCACCGCCCTGCGCTAAACCCGTAGCTTTCCCCTCAATATCTTTGCATGATCTCTTCCCGCCACACCGCTGAGCTCGACCAACTCGGCTACACCCTCATCCGGTCTTTTGCCTCCGCGGACCTGCTCGCTGAACTCCGCGCCACCGTCGCACAGCTCTACGCCATCGAAGGCGAGACCGCTGGGAGTGAATTCCGGCAGGAGCCCGGCTGCCTCCGGCTCGCCAACCTGATCGACAAGGGCGCTATCTTCCAGCGCGTGGTCGCCATGCCCGAGATGCTCGCGCTTGTGCGCCACGTCATTGGTCCCGACTTCAAGCTCAGTTCGCTCAACTGCCGCACTGCGCTCCCCGGCTGCGCAGCCCAGCCGCTCCACGCCGACATGGGCGGTGTTGCCGACGAGCGCGGCGCTTGGGTCTGCAACATCATCTGGATGCTCGACGCCTACACGCCCGACAACGGTCCCGTTCGCGTTGTCCCCGGCTCACACCGCTGGCACCGCCTCCCCGCGAGCGAGCTGCCCGACCTGCGCGCCTCGCATCCTGCGGAGCAACTCATCACCGCGCCCGCCGGCTCCGTCGTCGTCATGAACGCCCACACGTGGCATGGCGGAGTGGACAACCGCACGCCGGGCCACCGCACCGCGCTCCACGCCTTCTACTGCCGCCGCGACAAGCCCCAGCAGCAGTATCAGAAGAAACTCCTCCGCCCAGAAGTGCAGGCATCGCTCACGCCCGAGCTCCGCGACCTTCTCGCCCTCGACGATCCGCTCAACGACGAGCTCTCCACCTCTTCCGCGCCCCGCAGCGGCTTCCTCCCTGCGCCCGAGCGCCCACGGGCCTTTTAACCGATCAAGCGTCCAATCATCCATCCCGCGGCAGTAAACCTTTAGCCGCCGAAACCCCGACCTTTACCCGGCTCACCTTCACTCGCTCCCAACATCTCATACCAACCATGCCCTCACTTCCAGTTACCCGCCGCTCCTTTTTGAAAACCTCCGCCCTTGCCGCGCCCGCGCTCCTCGGCCTCAACACCCTCGTCCGCGCTCAAACCGCCCGCGAGGGCAAGCTCGGCGTCGCCCTTTGCGGCCTCGGCGGCTTCAGCAGACAGAGCATCGCCCCAGAGCTACCTTCGGCCAAAAACGTCTACTTCGCCGGAGCGATCACCGGCGATGCCGCCAAGGGCCGCGAGTGGGCCAAGCAATACGGATTCCCCGAGAAAAACGTTTGGAGCTACGCCGACATGGCCCGCCTAGCCGAAGCCAAAGACATCGCGATCGTCCACGTCGTCACGCCCAACAGCCTGCACGCCGCGCACACGATCGCCGCGGCCAAGGCCGGCAAGCACGTCATGGTCGAGAAACCGATGGCGACCAGCAGCGCCCAGTGCGAGCAGATGATCGCCGCCGCGAAATCCGCGAGTGTTCGCCTCGGCGCGAGCTATCGTCTCCACTGGGAGCCCCATCATGTGCAGGCCGCTGCCCAGCTCGCAGGGGGCGCCGCCGGCAATCTCGCCAACGGCAGCTACGAATTTTCCTGGGGCTACGCCGGCGGCCTCGCCGATCCCGAGCGGCGAAAAACCATCAAACAGTGGCTCCTTGATCCGAAAATGGCCGGGGGCGGCGCACTCTTTGATACCGGAGTCTACCCAATCCAGGCCGCGTGCATGATGACGGGCCAAGTGCCAGTCACCGCACGCGGCTTCGCCTCCACCCGGCACAAAGAAATCTTCCCCGCCGGAGTGGAGGAAACGATGAGCTTCGAATTGACGTTCGCGGATGGCTTTCAGGCGCTCTGCCGCGCGAGCTACAGCGGCAGTTTCCACCAATGCACCACCTACGGCCCCAAGGGTGTCGTCGAAATTCTCCCCGGCGCGCCCAACGGCAGCGTCTTCGGTCAGAGCGCCAACGGAAAACCCAGCCCGAAGCGCCTTGTAGTCAACCGCAAGGACCTGCCCGCCGAGGACACGCTCCAACTCGGCGCGATGCTCGACGCCTTCGCGCACGCAATCACGACCGGCGCGCCCTTCAAGGCCGACGGTGCGATGGGCCTGCGCGACGTCCGCATCATGGAGGCAGTCTATGCTTCGGTTGCACAGGGAGGAAAAGCCGTTCCTATTGCCACATGAAACCGCCCGGCCTGCTCGCCTTCCTCGCGTGCGTCGCGCCGCTCGCTTGCGCCGCGCCCCTCGACCCCGCCGACGCCGAGGCGCTCTTCGTCCGCCGCGTCCAGCCGCTCTTCGCGGAAAAATGCATCTCCTGCCACGGCCAGGACGAAGCCAAGATCAAGGGCGGCCTCGATCTTCGCACCCAAGCCGCATTTCTCATCGGCGGCGACAGCGGCCCCTCGATCGACACCGCCAATATCCCAAAGAGTCCGATCCTACTCGCCGTGCTCCGCCAAAGCGAAGACTTCGAAGCGATGCCGCCGAAGGAGGCCGACAAACTTTCCTCCGAACAAATCGGCTGGCTCCAATCTTGGATCTCCGCCGGCGCACCTTGGCCCGACGACGCCAAACAAAAGTCCATCGCGGCGGCGAACGCCGATAAATGGTCCGCCGAAGACGGCGTCATCATGCCGACGAGCGGTGGCCTATCTCCCGATTGGACAAACCGCCGCTACAAACCCGAGGGCATGTGGGCGTATCAGCCCGTCAAGAAGCCCGCCGTGCCCGAGATCGGCCCGCACCCCATCGACGCGTTTCTCGCCGCGCGCCTGCCCGCCGGCCTGCCGCTCGCTCCGCCCGCCGACGCCCGCACCTTCATCCGCCGCGCCACCTTTGATCTTCTCGGTCTCCCGCCGACCCCCGACGAGGTCGCCGCCTTCGAGCGCGCGACGATCGAGAATCCAAAATCGGCAATCGAAAATCTAATCACCCGCCTCCTCGACAGCCCGCACTACGGCGAGCGGATGGCGCAGCACTGGCTCGACGTCGTGCGCTACGCCGACAGCAGCGGCTTCGCCAACGACTACGAAAGGGGCAACGCTTGGCGCTACCGCGACTACGTCGTGCGCTCGTTCAACACCGACAAGCCCTACGACGAATTTGCCCGCGAGCAGATCGCCGGCGACGAACTAGCCACCCCGGGCCCCGACGCGTTGCTCGCGACCGGCTTCCTCCGCATGGGCCCTTGGGAACTCACCGGCATGGAAGTCCCGAAAATCGCCCGCCAACGTTTCCTCGACGATGTCACCAACGGCGCCGGCGAGACGTTTCTCGCGCAGTCGCTCCAGTGCGCGCGCTGCCACGATCACAAGTTCGATCCGGTGCCCACGCGCGATTATTATGCCATTCAGGCGGTCTTCGCCACCACCCAGCTCAGCGAACGCCCCGCCGCGTTTCTCCCCGCGGAGAACCTCGAAGGCTTCGACGAGAAAAAATATCTGGAGCCGCGCCGCGCCTCTTACCTCGCCACGCTGGAGCGGCTCGACTCCCAACTCGTTGCCGCCGCCGAATCATGGTTCACCGAGCGCAACCTTGACTCGACCGCTTGGCGCGCCGCCGTGACCGAGGCTACGGCCAAGCGCGGGGAAAGTGCCGGCCGTCGGCGTGAGTTCAACGGCGTCTTCGAACAAGCCCGCGGAATCCTCACCCGAAAAGACGTTCCGGAAGACCAATTCCCGCCGAAACTGGTCGGCTTTAGCCCCGAGGACTACGGCAACGAGCGCGTCGCTCGCAAAGGTCTTGAACGCCTCAGGTGGGAACTCGACCGCTACGAGCCCGTGGCCCTCGCCGTCTACTCCGGTCGCACGCCGGAGCTGAAATCCGTCAACGCACCCATGCGGATGCCCGCCACCCGCATGACTGAGGGCGAACTCGAAGAGACGCGCATCTTGCCTTACGGCGATCCGTTCGGAGGCCAAGAGCCCGTCGCCCCCGGCGTGCTCAGCGCTATCGGTCTCCCGCCGCCGTCCGCGATCCCCGCCGCGATCGAAGGCCGTCGAGCCGCGTTCGCCGCCTGGGTCGCCGACCCCGCCAATCCGCTCACTACCCGCGCCATCGTTAATCGCGTCTGGCTTTGGCACTTTGGCCAACCGCTCGCCGGCAACCCCAATAACTTCGGCAGCACGGGCAAAAAGCCCACGCACCCCGAACTCCTCGACTGGCTGGCCGCTACTTTCGTCGAAGAGGGTTGGTCTTTCAAAAAACTCCACCGCCTCATCATGACCAGCGAGGCCTATCGCCGCTCCACCGCGCACCCCGACCGCAAGCTCCTCGCCGAGAAAGACCCGGCCGGCACGAGCTACGCCGCCTTTGCCCCGCGCCGGCTCACCGCCGAGGAATTGCGCGATGCCATGCTCGCGACCACCGGAGAGCTCAATCCCACCCTCGGCGGCATCCCGAACCGCCCCGAGATGAATCTCGAAGCCGCCCTCCAACCGCGCCAGGTCATGGGCACCTTTGCCTCCGCTTGGGTCCCCAACCCGCTCCCGGCCCAGCGCCACCGCCGCAGCCTCTACGCCCTGAAAATCCGCGGCCTGCCCGATCCAGCGATGGAGGTGTTCAACCAGCCCACGCCCGATTTCTCCTGTGAGCGCCGCGACGCTTCCACCGTCACTCCGCAGGTCTTCAGCCTGTTCAACGGCGCGGCGAGTCACGGTCGTGCCCTCGCGCTCGCTGCGCGCGCGAGCAAGGAGACCTCTACCGACGCGGCTGCGGTCGCCCGCTGCTTCACGCTCGCATTCTCCCGTGCACCAAACGCCGCTGAACTCGCGGCCTGTCTTTCGCATTGGAAGAAAACCGCCGACCTTATCGCCGGAGACAAACCCGTCTCTTCCGCTCCACCGCTCGAAGTCCTGCGCGAAGCCGTCGAGGAAAATACCGGTGAGAAGTTTTCCTTTACCGAGCGTCTCCATGCCAACGCCGACTTTGTTCCGGACCTTCGGCCGGCCGACGTTCCGCTCCGCACCCGCGCGCTGGCCGATGTCTGCCTCGCGCTCTTCAACGCCCACGAATTTTCCTACGTTTACTAAAACCGTTATCCCCCGATGAGCACACCCTACTTTCCTTGTGCCGGCGCCCGCGCCCTCCACGCGCCCACGCGTCGCGATTTCCTATATAGCCTCGGCGCCAGCGTCGGCAGCGTCGCCTTCTCGGCCCTCCTCTCCCGCGATCTCGCCGCCCAAACCCCATCGTCCCCCCCGGGGCCGCTCGCACCCAAACCCGGTCATTTCCCCGCCAAGGCCAAAAACTGCATTTTCCTGATGATGGAGGGCGGCCCTTCGCACATCGACACCTTCGACCCCAAGCCGGCTCTCTCGCGCCTGCACCTCCAGGAGTTCATCCGCGAAGGAAAGCAAAAATCCGCGATGGAAAGCGGCAAACGCTACTACGTCCAAAGCCCGTTTTCGTTTCACAAGGTCGGTCAAAGCGGCGCCGACATGGCGACCAATTGGTCTCACCTCGCCAAGGTCGCCGACGATCTCTGTTTCTACCGCGGTTGCCAGGTGGACAGCGTGAATCATCCGACCGCGATGTATCAGATGAACACCGGCAACCGTTTCGGCGGTGACCCCGGTTTCGGCTCTTGGGTCAACTACGGCCTCGGCTCTCTCAATCAAGATCTCCCCGGCTTCATCGTCCTGCCCGAAGTTTCCTACCCGCAAGGCGGCGCGGCCAACTGGAGCAACGGCTACCTCCCCGCCAGTTTTCAAGGCACCCCGCTCCGCGCGAAAGGCTCGCCCATCCTCGATCTCTCTCCGCCCGCCGGCGTCACTTCGGCCCGCCAACGCGCCAATCTCGACCTGCTCGCCTCGCTCAACTCGGCCCATGCCGCCCGCCATCCCGGCCACGACGAACTCGCCGCGCGCATGGACAACTACGAACTCGCTTTCCGTATGCAGCTGCAAGTTCCCGAGACCTTGGACCTCTCCAAGGAGGACGAGAAAACCAAAGCCAGCTACGGCATCGGCCAAGACGCGACCGATGCGTTCGGCCGCAAATGCCTGCTCGCCCGCAAGCTCGTCGAGAAAGGCGTGCGCTTTGTCCAGCTCTACAACGGCACCTGGGACAGCCACGACTACATCGAGCGCGCCCACGGCAACCTCGTGCGCGGCGTCGATCAACCCATCGCCGCCCTCATCGCCGACCTCAAGCAACGCGGCCTCCTCGACAGCACGCTCGTGGTCTGGTGCGGCGAATTCGGTCGCACCCCCGACAACGGCGTGCGCGGCGGCACCGCTTACGGCCGCGACCACAACCCGACCGCCATGACGATGTGGCTCGCCGGCGGCGGCGTGAAAGCCGGCCACACCATCGGGGCCACCGACGAGACCGGCATGACCGCCGTGGACAAAGTCCACCACGTCCGCGACGTCCATTGCACGCTCCTGCGCCTGCTCGGCTTGGACGACAACAAACTCACCTATTACCACGCCGGCCGCTTCAAACAGCTCAGCCAATTTGGCGGCACCGTCATCAAAGATCTCATCGCCTGATTCCGCCGGTGTCATCGCTTCCACCCACCCTCCGCCCGCTGCTCCCGTCCGACCACGCCTCGACCGCGCATCTGCTCCACCGTTCGCTCGTGGAGTGGTATCAACGCCACCTCAACCAAGGCGCCCGCTTTGGCGATTCGCCCGTTCCGTTTCGCCTCTTCCCCGAGGTTTACGCCGCCCTCGATCCCGGTGAAGCGCTCGTCGCCTACGACGCCACTTCTGGCGACCTACTCGGCGTGTGTTTCGTCCACCCGCGCCCCACGCACGTCGCTCTCGGCATAGTCGCCACCGCCCCCGAAGCCCAGGGCCGCGGCGTCGCCCGCGCCTTGCTTGCGCCCGCGTTGGCGCTCGCCCGGCGCACCCAACGGCCCGTGCGACTCGTCTCCAGCCTGCTCAATCTGGATTCCTTTTCGCTCTACTCACGGCTCGGTTTTGTCCCGCACACGATCTACCAAGACCTCACTCTCACCGTCCCCGCCGCCGGCTTGCCTGGCTCTCCTCCGCCCGGCGCCGCGCGCGTGCGCCTCGTAACCGATCCCGCCGAAGCCCCGCGGCTCGCCGCTTTCGAACTCGCCTGGCAAGGCCTCGACCGCACCACCGACTACGCCTTCTTTCTCCGCAACACCGTCGGCGACTGGCGCACATGGGTGCTGGAAAACGCCGCCGGAGAACTCGAGGGTTTTCTCGTCGCGAGCCACCACCCCTCGTGCGTCATGCTCGGCCCCGGCGTCACCCGTGACGAAACCGCTGCCGCGGCCCTGCTCTGGCGCGCCCTCGACGCACAGCGCGGTGCGAGCCCCGTGTTCTTGGTGCCCTGCACCGCCGCCGGCCTTGTGCACCAGTGCTATGCTTGGGGCGCCCGCAACGTCGAACTCCACGCCGCCCAAGCCCTCGGCCCGATCGCCCCCGCCCGCGGCCTGACCTTCCCCACTTTCCTGCCCGAATCCGGTTAGACTTCACGCACCGCTTCTCCCTCCCTCATCCGTCCGCGAGCGCGGCCAACCGTCGCGCCTCATCGCCGACGTGACCGTGCGCTTCTGATCCGGCTGACACGTCTCGCCCGTCCTGTTCTCCGCCCCGAGCCCGCACCTGCGGCTCGGGGCTTTTTGTTCCCCGATACCTCGGCTGCTTCACGCCTAGTTCCCGCACCAGAATCCCGCACCTCCTCCGCGACCCGCCCGTCCGCCACGGCGACTCGGCCGGATCGCAGGTGGATTTTCATCGGTCAAATGTGCGATCGCTGAGCTTTCCGTTGGTGTGGTCGCGGTCTATGCCTCAGCCGTTGTCCGCTGCCGGAACCCTTCCCCTTGTCCGCCCCATCCCTCCACCCATGCGCTCCGCCTTCGCAATTCTCCTCTTGGTTCTCCTGCTCGCTCCCCGCGCCCCGCTCTCCGCCGCCGCGCGCCCCAACATTTTGCTCATCCTCGTCGACGACCTGAAGCCCACGCTCGGTGCCTACGGCGACCGCACCGCGGTCACGCCGCATCTCGACCGGCTCGTCGCCCGCGGCCTGCGCTTCGACGCCGCGTATTGCAACCAAGCCGTCTGCGCCTCGTCACGCTACACCCTCCTCCTCGGCGCGCGCTCCACGACGACCGGTCTCTACCAGTTCGGCCGCAACTTCCGCGACACTTACCCCGATGCCGTCACGCTCCCGCAACTTTTCCGGCGCCACGGCTACCGCGCGGAATCGATGGGCAAGGTCTTCCACGTCGGTCACGGCACTTACGACGATGATGCCTCTTGGAGCCTGCCCGCGCACAAGGACCTCGTCATCGAGTATCTCGATCCCGCCAGCACGCGCGACGGCTCGCCCACCAACGAACAGGCGCTCTTCACCAATCTCCGCCGCCCGCCCGGCTCCAGTCCGCTCCCGCGCGGCGCCGCTTGGGAAGCGCCCGACGTGCCCGACGATGCCTACGCCGATGCCCGCGTCGCCGCCCACGCGATCTCACGCCTGCGCGCCGCCAAAGAAAATCCCGCCGAGCCTTTCTTCTTCGCCGTCGGTTTCGTGCGCCCGCATCTGCCGTTCTCCGCCCCGAAAAAATATTGGGATCTCTACGATCCCGCTCGGCTGCCCATGCCCGCCCGCGAAACCGCCCCGGTGGGCGTCGTGCCCGCCGCCATGAAACGCGGCGGCGAAATCGACGCGTTTTTCCCCGTGCCCAAGCCGCCGATGCAGCCGTATCCCGAAGACCTCAAGCGCCGGCTTATCCACGGCTACTACGCCAGCGCAAGCTACGTCGACGCCCAGATCGGCCGCGTCATGACCGCCCTCGACGACCTGAAACTCACCGACAACACCATCGTCGTTCTCTGGGGCGACCACGGCTGGCACCTCGGCGATCTCGGCATCTGGACGAAGCACACCAACTTCGAGCAGGCCAACCGCATCCCGCTCGTCGTGATCGCACCCGGCGTCACGCGCCCCGGCACCCGCACCGGCCAACTCGCCGAAACCGTCGACCTCTACCCCACGCTCGCCGCCCTCGCCCACCTGCCGCAGCCCTCCGGCCCGGTCCCGTTGGACGGCATCAATCTCGTGCCCGTCCTAAAAAATCCCGCCGCCCGCGTGCGCGACCACGCCTACCACTGCTTCCCCCGGGGCGACTCGCTCGGCCGCGCCATCCGCACGGATCGCTACCGCCTCGTTGAATGGAAAAAAATCGGCGCCCCCGCCGACACCGCGCAGATCGAGCTCTACGACTACGCCGACGACCCGGTCGAATCCCGCAACATCGCCGCCGAGCAACCCGCCATCGTCACCGAGCTGCGCGCGATTCTCGCCACCCACCCCGAGGCCCGCAAAGCCGTGGCAGCGAAGCCCACGGTGATTTCAACGTCCCAAAAGGAGTAGCCCGCCGTCGATCACTTGCTAGCGAGATAAGTGATCAAGTCCGCCATCGCCCCCGCCGGGAGAGCAGCCTCCAACCCTTCGGGCATGAGCGACCGTCCGGAACTGACCAGCAGTCGCACCTCGTTTCGCAAGATCACATGCTCCGCGCCGTCGAGTCCGCGCAGCGTGATGCTGTTGCCCGCCTCCGCGACCAACATTCCCGCCAGCGAACGTCCGTCGAGCAGCGTCGCCGCATACATCATGTAGCGATCTTCCACCGCCCGATTCGGATCGAGAATGTGCGTCACCAGATACGGCGCCGACCGGTCCTTCACGACGGCGATATCCGGACCGATCAGCCCGCCAGCTTCCTTGCCGAACGCGTGACACGCGCGGCAATTCTGCGCAAAAACCGCCGACCCTTTTTCCGCGTCGCCCCGGCGGTCTTTGAGCGCCGCCAACATCAGGTCGATCGCCGCCTGCCGGTTCGGATCGATGCCCGCCTGAAACACGCGCGTCGCCCGGACCGCCAGGTTCGCATCGATATGATGCGTCAGCCGTTGCTTCTGCGCCGGATCAATCTGCGCAAGCATCGTCGGATCCGCCTCCACGCGGTCGAGCAACACTTGCGACCACGCCACGCGGCTCGTCACCAGCTCGATCACCGCCGCGCGCACCGCCGCACCGTGGCTGGGCCAACCGGCCAGCACCCGATTTGGCACCGTCGAACGGTTCATCCGCCCGAGCGTCGCCACCGCCGCGACCTGGACGTCGACCGGCACCTGCGGCACCAACAACCCCGCGAGCAATTCAAAGTCTTCGTCCTGCGCCGAGCGCGCGCGCCCCAAGATCCGCACCGCCGCCACCCGGTCTGCCGCCGGGGCGTTCGCCTCGGCCGCCACGCGCCGCGCCGCAGCAAACAGCGCGTCCGTCCCCGCCAGCGCCCGCTGCATCGGCTCATCCGCCGTGCGCTGAAGTTGCGCGAGCGTCTTGTTGTTGCGCTGCAACCAATCGAGGAGTTGCGCCAGCGAACGAAACGCCGCCGGCCAGTCGCCCGCTTCACTCCGGCCCGCAATCGCCGTCAACAAACCCGCGAGCGCCTTCGCGTTTTCCGTCACGGTCGCCACTTCGACGAGCAGCGAATTCTCCGCTCCGCCATCCCGCTGCAACGCCGCCATGAGCGTCTCGGCGTGGGGCAGCGCCGAACTCATCGCCGCCGCCTTTACAAAACGATCGTCCTCCCGCCGCAGCAGCCGCGCCAAGGCCTCACCCGCTGCCGGCTCGTGCCATTCGCCCAACGAATACGCCGCCTGCAACCGCACGCCCGCATCCGCGTCGTCCGCTCGTGCGATGATCGCGGTCAACAACTCCGGCGAGCCCTTCGCCCACGCCTCGCTCAACCGCACCGCCTGCCGGCGCACGCCCGGGTGCTCATCCGCCATCGCGCCGACAACGACCGCCGATTGCAGTTCTCCGAGCCCCTGTAACGCCCACAACGCCTGCGCCCGCGTTACCGGCCGCAGCGATTCTGCCACGAGTTTCTCCAGCTGCGGCGCAGCCTCGCGCAGCTCGCGCCATCCGATTTGCTGCTGCGCAAGATCGCGCACCACCCCGCTGGGACTTTCCAGCGCCGCGACCAAGCCCGCTGCATCCGCCCGGTCCAGCCGCGGCACCGCCCGCAGCGGCACACCTTTTGCCCGCACGCGATAGATCCGCCCTTTGTCCTCGCCCGCCCGCAGATCGCCCAGCCGCTTCTGCCACTCGGCCGGCACCCATTTAGGATGCTCGATCACCAGCCGATACATATCCGCGATATACAGCGCTCCGTCCGGACCCGCCCGCGCGGCCGTGAACCGGGACCACAGATCCGCCGACGCAAAAAACTCCGACTCCTTCTCACCCTCCGGGCGCTCGCCGACAAACGACGACCCCACCGCGCGCATCCGCTCGCGATGGACCAGATTGTGCACCGGTTCGCAGACAAAGATATTCCCCGCCACGTCGGGCCCGAGCAGTTGGTCGCGGTAGATCGCCGGGCTGCACGCCGACGTGAAATGGTTGAAACCGTGCGGGTCGTTGAACCGCGCGAAGGTCTCGCTCACCGGGAACACCCGCGCCGCGCCCGCGCTCGCCCCAACCGTCACGATCGCGTTCGGCGGCACCAAGTGCGGATTTCTCCGCAGGTAACGTTCTTCGAGCGCATAGTGCCAGAGCGGGTTCGAATTGTTGCAGCCAAACCAGTTTCCCCAGTCGTCGCGGCTGCGCCCAAACTGCGAGTTCCCCACCAACAGCTCGATCTCGCCCGTATCCGGCGCGATGCGAAAATCCCGCCGGCCCACGTCCACGGTCCGCTCGGTTTTCGTCGAGGTGATCTTTCCGCCGCTCTCCCCGTTCGCCAGATGCACCCAACCGTCGAGCGACCACTCGAGGCTGTTCGTGAGATGCTGCTCGTTGCCTTCGGCGAGCCCGCGAAATCGCACCGTCGTCCGGTCCGCGCGGCCATCGCCGTCGGTGTCCTGCAGGAAGAGCACGTTCGGCACCGAGGTCACGAGCACGCCGTCGCGCCACGGCAACACCGAGGTGGGCGCCCTCAGGCCGTCGGCAAACAGCGTGGATTTATTGAAAACCCCGTCGCCCCGCGTCGATTCCAGCACGCGAATCCGCCCGCCCGGTTTCCCTTTGCCATCCATGCCGCTCGGGTAGTCGGCCATCTCCACCACCCACATCCGTCCGTCGGGACCAAAGGAGAAATTGATCGGATCCAGCACCATCGGCTCGGCCGCGACGAGTTCCACTTCAAATCCGGCCGAGACCTTGATCGCCGCCAGCGAGGCCGCCGGGCTCCGCGCCTCCGGCACCACCAGAGTGGCGGGCGGCGCGACTTCCTTGTAAGCGCGCACCGGCGCGACCAGCCCCGCACTCGCGGCCACCAACATTCCAACGCGTAACCAAGGTTTCATCGCGGCGATCCTTTCATAAAATTCGCGGGCAACAGCTCATGCACGGTGCGCACGATCCGGTCTTCCGTGTCTTCGGCCAAGCGAGTCGGCCAACCGTAATAGTCCATCGCGGCATCCGCTTCATAACCGCCTTCCTTGAGCACTTGGCGCGAAGGAATGTAGCACGGCACATGGTTCGCGTAGGCGTTTACCCACAAGCGCGAAACCCCGAGCTCACGTTTCAACCGCAGCGCATACTCCGCGACGACTTCGCCGCCCAGAAACACCATCGCGAAATCCCCGTCAAACGCCCACGCCTGCACCAGATAGGGCACGATCGAGGGCAACGGTTTCCCCGCGTCAAGTTGCCGCAAAAACTGCGCCGCCGCGTAGGCCACATTCGGCTTTCCCGTGAGCCGCGCCTCGAGTTCCGCGCGCGGCACGGCGCGACCCAGAGGCAGTTCGATGCGGCGAAACGCCGCGTGCGTCACCCGGCCCAGCGCGCGCATTTCCCCCGCCATCACCCGCGCCACTTCATCGGCCACCGCGCCGCCATTCATCGCCACGGCCGGCAAGCCCCGGGGCTGCGGATCGGCGTCCGCCCCGCAACCGATCGCCACGAGCGCCACGGCCCCCGCGTGCCTGCCCTCGATGCGTTTCGCCGCCTCGCCGGCCCAGTCGGGATGCACGTAGTTGTCCCCGCCCTTGAGCGTCGTGCAATGGCACGCGTAATTCACCAACACGGCGCGCACCGCGCCTTGCGCATCGACCGCCCGCAGCACCGGCAGCGCATGATCCACCGGCCCGCCCGGCGTCGCTTTGTAACCAGTATGTTTGCCATCAACAATCAGCCGGCGATTCACGGCGAACTCCGCCGTGCCTTGCGCCCACGCGAGCCGCGCCGGCCGTCGATCCGCCAACGCCGCCAACGCCACTTCGATGAGTTTTTCCTGCAACCTCGCCGCATAGCGCTCGATTCGCGCGTTCTCTTCCGCGGGCAAGTCCCGCGAAAACATAAAGGGAATCGTGCCCGCGATTGCCGGCCCCGTGTGTTGATGCGTCGCGCACACCGCGATGCGCTCCCGCGTGAGCCCCGGATGCTTCGCCCGCACCGCCGCCGCCACGGCATCGCTCATCGTTTCGCTCACCGCGATCACCTCCGCCGTCACCAGCACCACGGGCCCGTCCACATCCGATCCGATCGCGAGCGCGCGCGCCGACAGCGGCGCCTCCACCCGCGTGGCTTCGGCGGGCCGCGACTGGTAACCCGCCAACCGGATCGGCAGCTCCGGCGTAATATCAACTTTCGCCCCGCCGACCGCCACCGTCGTTTCCGCGGCACCCAGCGCGATCGCCAGCATCAGGCTCAACACCCCTCCCCGGACTCCGGCACACAGGATTTTCATCGCTCAAATCACACCTTCTCCGGGATCACATACGGCGGGCGTTGCGTCTCGCGCAGAAGATAGCGCGCGCGCTCCAGCGTGCCTTCGCCGCCCGACGCCACCCGCGCGATCCCGTCGCCGTTGCGCTCGATGTCCATCCACGGCCCGAGCGAGAGCGGACGCTTCGCCAAATCGACGCCGTGCACCCCGAGGTGATCCGCCAACGACCTCGCCACCCCCGCCGCCGCCGGCATCGCGTCCAACGCGCCCGCGATCTCCTGCGGCGTGGCCGGCGCTCCGACGCGCATCGAAATATTTCCGAGATGACACATCGCCGCCGAGGCGTGGCCGATCTCGGCCGAAGCCGCGAGATCCTGCGTGCGCCGGCTGCGCACCGCATCGAGAAAGTTCGTCATGTGCGCGACGACGCCGCCTTCCCCGGGGAATTTCTTGATGACTTTGCCGCTCAGGTCATTCGCCGTGCAACCGATCAGCCCCGCCAACGTGCCGCCTTCGCAATGCGCCACCACGCCCACGCGCAGCCCGCCCGCCTGGTCCATATACGTCACGCCCGGCTTCGCCGGCAGCCCGCGCGCTTCGAAAATCACCGGCGCCGCGTCGTAATCGTAAACCGCAATCTGCGCGTTCGGCGTCTCCGCCGGATCGTCGTGCACGAAGCGGCCCCCGAGCCCTAGCACCCGCTTCGGCGGTCCGTCGGCCCGCACCATGCGCCGCGCGACATCGAGGATGTGCACGCCGTTGTTGCCCAGCTCGCCGTTGCCCGTCGCCCACGACCAGTGCCAGTCGTAGTGCACCTGGTCCCGCTCGAGCGGCGACACCGGGGCCGGTCCGCAAAACGCCTCGTAATTCATCCAGTCCGGATACCACGGCGCCCGGCGCGTGATCGCGTCGCGTTTCCCGTAGTAGGGCGCGTGGACATACTTGATCTTCCCCAGCCCGCCTTCGTGCAGAAACTTGATGCCCGCCGCGAGTCCGTCCTCCGAGCGATACTGCGTGCCCACTTGCACGATGCGCCCGTACTTTGCGGCGGCCTCCACCATCTTGCGCCCTTCCCACACGGTGTGGCTCATCGGTTTCTCGACGTAGACATCCTTGCCCGCCTGACACGCCCACACCGTGAGCAACGCATGCCAATGATTCGGCGTCACCACGAGCACCGCGTCCACATCCGCCCGCGCCAGCAACGCGCGCGCATCCGGGGTGGTAAACGGGGCCGCCG
>CAMCWW010000051.1:0-27367 GCA_945882935.1 Opitutus sp. GAS368 | reverse complement strand
CCGGGAGTATCGCGGAGCGCTTCACCGCGGATGCGGATGGCTTCAGCTTCGCCTTTGGCCTTGATGATGACGGTGTCGGCTTCGATCTGCGACTTCTGTTGGGTGAAGCGCGCTTTGGCGGCCTCTTGCTCTTGGACCATTTTGGACTCGATCGCGGCTTCGAGTTCTTTGGACAAAGTGATGTTCTCGAGGACCAGGTCTTCGACATAAAGGATGTCGCCGATCTTTTGTTTCACGGCAGCCAGCGAGCGCGTTTTGATTTCTTCCCGCTTCTTCACGATTTGCTCTGCACTCTGCAAGGCGGTAACTTCCTTGAGGGCCTCTTGGATGCGGGGGGCGATCAAGCTGTCGAACGGGTCGCCGGCGTAGTCTTGAAAAATTTTTACGACGGCCGCCTCCGGGATCCGGTAAAGGACCCGCAGACGGACGGTGACCTGTTGCAGATCGGAGGAGTAACACTCCGCATTCAGTTCGCGGGTGAGTTGGCGGATCGGAACCGGGAGGATGGTTGAAACGAAGGGAATTTTGGTGCCGAAGCCTTCGGGTTTAAACTGTTCGCTCACTTTCCCGAGCGTCACCTGAATGCCGCGGAAACCGGGTTGGACGACATAGGTGGATTGGGCGGCCGCGGTGATCAGGACGAGGATGATGAGGGCAAAGCCGATAAGTTTGGCGAGGGCGTAGGAGGACATGGATTCGGAGCAGATGAAGCGGGCGGAGGGTCAGCAAGGTGAATTTAGTGGGATTCTTTCTTTCTCTTTCCAATCCGGGTTTGCGCCACACTGCAGCGGGTCTAGGACTTTGGGATGGCGAGTGGGCGGCATCTTATGGTCGATGGATCCAACATCGCACATGCATGGCCGGAACTTCGAACGATGCTGGCGCGCAGCAGGCCGGCCGCGCACGCGAGGTTGGAACGGGCGTTGTCGACGATTCATGACCACGAAGGCGTGCGGGTGACCTTGGTGTTTGACGGTAGTGGCAAAGAGTTGGATCTGCGTTGTCCCGGGGCTTCGCAGACCTTCTCGGTGGTCCGTACGCCAACCGGAATGACGGCGGATGCTTTCATTGAAGGTTGGGTCGGGCGCAGCGTGCCGGCGTCGAATTGCTGGGTTGCAACCGGAGATACAGCGGAGGGTCGAACCATCGAGGGATTGGGCGCGCACTGGATTTCGCCGGACGATTTGGCGGCCTGGGTGCGTCGAACCGAAGCGATGCTGGGTTCGAACCTGGCTGGACGGGTCCACGCCAATGACCGGAACTGGAAGCGTCGACCATGAATCAAGCCGTTGGTAGCGTCGCTGAGCTGCAGGGGTTGTATGGCAGCTATTCGTTCTCCGAATACCTGCTGCAGAAGATTTGGCTCCGGGGTGATTTTGATCGGAGTCGGGCGCTGACCGCGGAGGGCGAGCGGATTGAAATCGTCCATCCCGGGCGTTGGAACAAGCTGGGTGGTCCGGATTTTTTGGGAGCGAGAATTCGCTTTGGGGCCAACCCGGAGGTGACGGGCGATGTGGAGCTGCATCTGCATGAGGAAGATTGGGCGGCGCACAAGCATGAGGTGGACCCGGCTTACGACCGGGTGGTGCTGCACGTGGTGCTGTTTCCGCGGAGTGAAGGCTCGGCCGCCAAAGCTATGAACATGCGGCGCATCCCCGTGTTGGCGCTGCTGGCTTTGCTCCAGCATGATCTGGAGGAATTCGCCGCCGATGAGGCGATCGAGCAGATGGCCGCCCGACCGAGCGGGTTGATTTTTGAGACGTTGAGCATGATGTCCCCGGAGGCCTTATACGCTTGTTTGCGGTCGGCCGCCGGGATGAGGTGGCGTCAAAAGGTTCACTATGCGCGACTGCGGATCGAGCGGCTGGGCTGGGCCGAGGCCTGTCACACTTCGGCGCTGGAGATTTTAGGCTATCGATTCAACCGCGCCGCGATGCTGCGGGTAGCGGGAAAATTCCCGTTGGAAACTTGGACGGAAAAAGACGTTTCGGCGGACGAGGTTTTCGCGTCGGAGCACGGCCACTGGCAGGTGCAAGGGGTGCGGCCGGCCAATCATCCGAGGAGCCGCCTCGACCAATATCGCCGCTGGGTTCAGGCGGGTGCGGATTGGCCGCAACGACTGTCGGAGTTGGCCCGGAGTTGGCCACAGGTTTCCGCAGAGCAGGGAACTCGGGCGCTTCGGGCTGAGCACGGTTTCGGCGCACTGCGCGCGCGTTTGGCCGAGACCTGTTGCGGCTCGGCATTAAGCGGGACCCGGCTGGATACCTTCGTCATTGACGGGGCGTTACCTTTGGTCGCGGCCCAGTGCAGGAACGAAGCGGAGATTTTTGGCAGTTGGTTTCATTGGTTTCCCGGCGATCTTCCGCCGACGGTTTCGCAGACGTTAAAGGACTTGAGCGTCACCGGAGTTGCGGTGGGCCAGCCCGCGATAAACGGCTTCGCGCAAGGAATTTTGGGCTGGTGGTGGCAACGCGATGCGAATTCGCGGGGGCCCTCTTCGTAAGCTCCCCTAGGCACCGGCCGGCGCTGCGCGCGTTGCGGCGGTCGAGCGCGGGGGCTCGGGCTACTGGGCCTCGGCTTTGAGCTCGGCGAAGCGGGTCCGCATCTCGGCGAGGCGGGAGGCGTAGGCCGGGGCCGCGACGACGTTGTTCGTTTCGCCAGGGTCGGCGGCGAGGTCGAAGAGCTCCTCGTGCTTGAAGTCAGGCCAGAGAAAATACTTCAGGTCCTTGCGCACCAAGGCCTGTGACGAGGGAATGAAGTTGATGCTCCGGATCGTGGCGTGCTCGTAGAAGAACTCGGTGCGCCACGCGGGCGGGGTGGGGGCGAGGTAGAGCGGTGCGAGGTCGCGGCCCTGCATCCGGGCCGGAGTGGCGACGCCGGCAGCGGCGAGGAAGGTGGGGGCGAGGTCGACGTTGAGCGTGAAATCGGCGTTGGTGCGGCCGCGCCGCGCGGCGGGCAGGCGGGGGTCGCGCACGATGAGGGGGACGCGGATGCTTTCTTCGTACGGATACCATTTGTCGGCGAGCCCGTGCTCGCCGTGGAAGAAGCCGTTGTCGGTGGTGAAGATGACGAGCGTGTTTTCTAGGGCGCCTTGTTTGCGCAGTTCGTCGATCACGCGGCCGCAGGTGCGGTCTACCTCGGTCGCGAGACGGTAGTAGTTTTTCATCATCGTTTGGTATTTTTCCGGCGTGTCGAAGCGCCAGCGCCAGCGGTTGCGGCCCTCGTTCTCATCGTTAGCGATGAAGGGCGGGAGCCGTTTAAAAAAATTGTCGCCGCCGGTCGCCGGCGAAGGGATGACGGAGTCCTTGTAGAGTTCCAGGCTGCCGGGCTGCGGGAGAAACTGGAGGGGGTTGCGGTCCTCGGCGTGCGTCGCGAAGAACGCGAGGGTGAGGACGAAGGGCTTGTCGGCTGGTCGCGTGCGGAGGAACTCGAGAGCGTCGTTCTCGTTTTTCTGCGTGACGTGAATCTGGGTGCCGTCGGCGTTTTTTATCCAATGCACCCCGGCGTAGGAGCGGCCGAAATCGAAGTTGTCGGCGGGAAATTTTCCGTTGTGCCATTTGCCGATGTGACCGGTGTAAAAACCGTGGGCCCGCAGGAGCCCGGGATAGGTCTCGGCCCACGGGGTCTTGAACATCTCGAAGGCAGGATTGCCGTGGCGGGACATCCATTGGCCGGTGAAGAGGGTGGCGCGGCTGACGCCGCAAATGGAGGTAGTGACGGCGTTGCGGGTGAAGCGGACGCCCTCGGCGGCGAGTCGGTCGAGGTGAGGGGTCTGGACGATCGGGTGGCCGGCTACGCCGAGCGTGTCGTGACGCCAGTCGTCAGCGTAAAGGACAAGGATGTTAAGCGGCTTGGCGTCCGTGGCCGCGATGAGCGGAACGCCTGCGGCGAAAACGGAGAGGAGCAAGTAGAACGATTTCATGGGGCGGCTTCGGGGTGCAGGTTGAGTTCACTGACGGTCACGCTGGACTACCACCTCGGCCACCCTAGCGAGGCGGCGGGCTTGAGCGTGGGTGACGACGGTGAATTTTTTAGGTGCTCCCTTTTTGGGGTTTGGAGTAGAAAATGCGGACGGCGGGTTTTTGGTTAGGCAAGAGTTGCTGGGCGCGTTGCAGGGCCTTTTTCGTCGCGAGCGTGGGATTCTCCTCGGCGGGAAACATGTTTTCCAGGCCGATGCGGGCGGCGAGTCCGCTGCGCTTGAGCACGAGGGCGACATCGCCGTGGACGCCGGAGATCAGGAGGTGGCGGCTTTCGGATTTCAGGTAGTCGTGCAATTGGTCGAGGGCCATGACGGTGGTGGCGTCGAGGTGGCGGGCGTTTTTCATGCGCAAAATGAAGACGCGGATGTTGGGGTCGGCGGCGAGGCGGCGGACGCCGTCTTGAAAGATGTCGGCGGCACCGAAGAAGAGGTCGCCCTCGACGTGGACGATGGAGATCTGGGCGTTGTTGCGCTCGGCAGGGGAGTCGATCTCGGCGAGTTGGCCGACGTCGTTGAACGCGTGTTCGGTGAGGGCGGGGGCGCTGGCTTTTTGCAGAAAGAAAACCAAGGAGACGCCGATGCCGACGAAGATCGCGGTGTCGAGCTTGAGGAAGAGCGCGGCGATGAGGGAAATCCAGAACACGGCGCTGTCGGCGGAGGTCGAGTGACGCACGAGGAAAATCTGCGATGGCTGAAAGAGCCGGACGGCGATCACCACCAAATAAGCGGCGATCGCGGCGATCGGGATGTAGGCGAGCACCGGTGAGATCGCCACGACGATGAGCAAAACGAAGACGCCGCTGGCAACGATGGACCACTGCGTGCGACCGCCGCTCTGGAGATTGGCGGCGCTGCGCAGGAACGAGGCGGAGCCGGGCGTCGCGCCGAAGCCGGAGCCGACGAGGTTGCCGACGCCCATGCCGATGAGCTCCTGATTCGGGTCGATGGGCTGGCCGGTCTTGGCGGCGAGACTTTTGGCGACGGTGACGGATTCCAACATGCCGAGAATTGCAGCGGCCACCGCGATGCTGGTGATTTCGGGGATCAGGCGGGCGGTATCGGCGTTGAGCGGAAAGCCGCTGAACAACGGAATGCCGCCGGAGATCGCACCCAGGTCGCCGACGACCGCGACCCCATAGTTTTGAAGGTTGAAAATGTAGGAGGCCGTGCCCGCGAGCAGCAGGACCGGCAAGCCGTCGGGCCAGCGTGGACGCCAACGGCGGAGCGTGAGAATCAGGAAAAGCGCGACGAGACCGGTGATCGCGGTGACTTGGTTCAAGTTGAGCGTGAAGAAACTCGTGATGAGATGGCGGAGGGTGCCGGGGAGGCTGACATCGGGCGCGCGGGCGATCCCGAGCAGGCTGCCCAGTTGGCCGACGGCGATCAGGATGCCGACGGCGGTGGTGTAGCCGACGATGACGGAGCGGGAGACGAACTGGGTGACCTTACCGAGGCCCGAGAGCCCGGCGGCGAGTTGGATCGCGCCCATCAGGAAGCCGATGAGCAGGACCTTTTGCAGCGGCGCCAGCGGCTCGGCGGCGAGCGTGAGCAAGGCGCTCGCGAGGATGATGCTGATGGTATTGGTCGGGCCGACGACGAGGTGCCGGGATGAACAAAAGAGCGAGCAGAGGACGGTGCCGACGATGGCGCTGGCGACCACGGCGGGCACGGGGACGCCGATGAGCAAGGCAAAGGCGATACATTGCGGAATGGCGACGGCGGCGATGGTCAAGCCGGCCCAGAGATCGGCCCGGAGGAGAGCGCGGTCGTAGTTGCGCAGTGATTTAAAGAGGGGCGGGATGAGATTTGCCCGCAGCTTGTCCCGGACGCTGGTGAAGCGTTGCTCGGCGAGGTCGGTCAGATCGTTTAGTTCGTTCATACACTCGCACTCTGGGCGAAAAGACGAAAACTGAGGGCGATCAAATCCGAGGACAAGAAGCGACTGATGGAGAAATTGTAGGTGTACCGTGCAGTTTTGAACTGAGCGGAGTAATACCAACCTCCCTTGATCAACAGATGGTCATTGCGAGAAGCGCAGCGACGAAGCAATCCACTGGATTGCCACGGCGCGCTTCGCGCACCTCGCAATGACAAACATCTAGAAATTAAGTGACGTTAGTATAATGCGCCGCGCACCGCCTTCACTTTGTGCTTGAAGCAAACGTGCTTTCAGCGTTCGTTAAATTCTCTTACCCCGTTTCGATTGGAGCAGAAGCTCGGTCGTTATTCCCCAACCCCCTCAGTTCCTAGAACAGCACGGCGTGAACGCTTAGGTGCTTTTTATGTCATTTTCAATCAACCTTATCGAGGCGCCGATCCTAATCTTCGCCAAACTCTATAGAATTTTTATCCCAAAATTATGAAACTAACTCAATCCACCCCACTGAACCGGGCAAAATTAAGCTTTGCAGCTTATTTTGCGCTTATCTTTGCGTTGACCTGCACGACAGTAATTGCCGCGGACGATAGCGTTAAAAAGCTCGCGAGCGAAAACGAAAGTCTTCGCAGCGAGAACGCTGAGCTTCGCCGGCGTTTCGCTGAAATCGAGGCCCGTTTGGCCATTCCTCCCGCCGCGGCGCCTGCTAGCCAAGCTGCGGTCAAGCCTGCTCTCGCAGCGGCGGCAGCGGCCCCGGTGGCGGCGGCCAAAGTCAACCCCGATGTGGTGGTTCTCAGCACCTTCGAGGTTTCCAGCGATAAGGATTATGGCTACCTCAAAACCAATGCCGCGACGGCTACCCGAATCGGCATGGAAATCCAAAAGGTACCGATGAACATTTCGGTCATCTCGCGCGACTTCCTCGACGATACGAACACGCGCTCGTTAATGGATTTGCTGCGTTACACGGCGGCTGCCGCGGGCGACACCCGCTATGCGATGCGCCGCCCCGGTAACGAGTCCACGCCGCAGGGTGGTTTTACGATGCGTGGCTTCGCGGTAAACACTTTGATGCGCAACGGCGTCTTCCGCTACATCTCCTACAATTTGGATAACGTCGACCGCGTCGAAGTGGTCAAAGGGCCTGCCGCTGTTTTCTACGGCCAGGGCTTTCCCGGCGGCGTCGTTAATTACATCACGAAACAGCCTGTATTCGCCAAGACTCCTAGCACTTTCAGATACTCCATTAACGATAACAGTGGCCACAAGGTGGTTGCCGATATCAACGTGTTACTGAGCAAGAAAGCCGCCTTCCGCATGGTGGGCGCATGGGACGATACCCAAGGGGAGCGGCGCTTTGAATTTCGCCGCAATATCAATCTAACGCCCAGCCTGACCGTCGTTCCTTTCGACAGCGGCAAAGTGAAGGTCAATGTTGAGATGGAATATCTCGTCGAGAGCTTCAATCAAAACGACTATGACTGGATTTGGAGCGATTTCGCCGGTTGGCGAACCGCGGCTGCTGCCACCTCGGCCATAGTGGTTAATTCGGTAAAAACTCCGAGCCTAGCCTATGCGACCTACATTAATAATAAGCGTAATGCGACCGGTGATTTAAGTTTGCCCGCCTACACCAGCGTAGAGCGCGGGGCTTATTACACGGACAAGGGTGGCAAGCTCATCCATGATGAGGCTTTCAACTACACGAGCCGCGGCGCCCGCACGATGAACGAAGTCAAAGTCTTCACGGCCACGACGGAGTTCGCCCCGTTCAATTGGTTGGAAGGCCGCTACGTTTTTCAGCACGACAACAGCCGTTTTGACAGCATCGAGGGCATCACCACTCCCTACGCCGACGGGGTGCACTGGAACGTGGGGGCAGGCGGGACGTCGGGCTATTACCGCGACACCAATTTGCACCAGCTTGACCTGATCACCAAATTCGAAACCGGCGGGATCAAGCACAAGCTGCTGGCTGGTTTTAACTCGTCCAAATACACCCAGAACTTCTACGGCCACGACAACCGCCTTAATCCTTTTTACGGCCATGTCCCCGGCTCAACCAACCCGATCGCCAATCCCGGCTACGGCACGACCGGGGGTACCCAAGTTCCCGACAATCTGGTGGGCGAGGGCCGGAGCCACGACACCGGGGTTCCGACAGTCAATCAAGTCGTGCGCGATCGCAACGGTAACATCAAATTGGTTAAGGCGGTCTACAGCAATTTCGACCCTGGTTTCGAAACCTATCCGACGATCGACAAGTTGTTCCCGAATGGTCGCGCCTGGCTTGACGGTTACAAACCGATCAACCTCGCGGGCTACATAAATTACCAAGCGGCGCTGCTCGATGACCGGCTCAATCTGATCGGTGGTTTCCGGCGGCAGTCGCTGGAGGAACAGGGGCAGTATTTGATGGCTAATTATCCTTGGTACATCGTCCCGGTCGACGCTTGGAAGGACCCCGTAAAGTATCCGCCCAGCGAATGGGGTTACGGTGCGAACTATATCAAGACCCTGCGCGTGTATAAAAAGGAAGCGGATGCGTGGATGGCCGGCGCCTCTTTTGCCGTCAATAAAGAGCTGAGTGTCTATGCCTCTGTCTCAAAGACCTTCCAATTTAACGTGGGTAACGTCGGCGGGGTCTTCGTCGGCAATGAACTCCCGGTCGTGCAAAGCGCGCTCGAACAGAACCGTGGTTCTTTTCAATACCTCGGTCAGACCGTCACTTCCGCCCAAAAGTTCATCGAGATTCAGACTGCCCGCGGCGCCTATAACCCGCTCAAGGACGAGTCGGGGATGAATTGGGAATTTGGCGCCAAGATGAGCTCCAAAGAGAGTAAGGTCGTCGGCACGCTCTCTTTCTTTCGCGGAGAGCGCACCAACCAGATGTTGGATGACCCCGCGGCCCAGTCGAATCTCGAGGAGCCGCTCAACTTCAACACCACCTTGTTCGCCCCGGGCACCTTGGGTTACAATACCCGGGTGTTCCGTTGGCGCACGACCGATTTGAAGAACCGCATCGAGGGTTCCGAAGCCGAAGTGATCTGGACCCCGCTCCCGAATTTCCAGGCGGTCATCAACGGTTCGTGGCTGTGGACCGCGAAGACGGTTTATGACAAATCCCGTGCTCAGCCCGGATCCTCCGCTTACACTAAGCTGGGTGCCGCGGCCAAGGTTGCCTCCGACATCTACTACGGTGCGCGCATCGAAAATGTGCCTGAGTATCGCTTCAATGCTTTTGGCAAATACACCTTCACCGATGGCAAAGTGCGCGGGCTTTCGCTTGGGGCCGGTCTGCGTTACTCTTCGGAAACGGTGGTTAGCCGCAGTGTTGACTGGAATCCGCTCAAAGGCGGCTACCAAGCAGGCGACTACCTGGTGTACGATCTCACGGTTAATTATCCGTGGAGCATCTCGGATTTCAAATTCCGCACGTCCCTTGGCGTCTACAACGTGACCGATGCAGTTTATTCAGAGGGCTCGTTTGCGCTTTCGCCGGCGCGAAACTGGCTCCTGAGCAACACGCTGGAATTCTAAGCTGATCCGGTCTGCCCGGAGGCGCTGGCAAGGCGGAGTCCGATCGGACTCCGCCTTTTTTGTGCCCTCCGCCGCGCTTTCGTAGTAATATCAACGTCCCTTGATAAATAGACAGTCATTGCGAGAAGCGCAGCGACGAAGCAATCCATGGATTGCTACGGCGCGCTTAGCGCACCTGCTCTCGCAATGATAGTTGAACCACGGATGGACACGAATGGACCCGGATACCAAACCGATGGGAGCAGCGAACGACTCACCCATGAGGTGAAGCCGGTTCCCCGTCGGGTTAATTCGGGTGCATCTATGGTAAATAAACTTGGAGGGTTGGGCTGCGGCGGATTCAAGGATTATCGAAGGAGCGCCCCTCGGGAAGCAGGGCGCGGCGGGCGAAGGGCATGTACGTGGTGATTGGTTACACCAGGGGCGCGCGTTACCAACTGCGCGCCGCGCGGCGCACGGCAGAAATTGAAATCGCCGTCGGGACGAAGGCCGTGATTTATTTACTACTAAAATAGTGTTTGAAATAAGCCGAATTGGCGTTTAACTACTATAATGTCAGCATTAAAAACTGAGATAGAGGTAGCCTTGGAACTGGCTGCCAGAGTGCGAACGACGCGGCTGCAATTGGGCTGGTCGCAGGATGAACTCGCGCGCCGGGCCGGGCTGAGACCGTCGACCTACCGTCTGTTCGAGCAAACTGGCCGGATCGCGTTGATCCGTTTGTTGCGCGTGCTCTCCGTCTTGGATCACTTGCGGGACATCGACCAAGTGTGCGCGCTCCCCGACGCGCCGCGTTCCCTTGATGAACTACTTGTGCCCAAGCGGCAGCGTGGCCGGAGGGTCACACATGCTTAACGTCGCCTATCACGGCCAGCCGGTCGGTCGCTTGGCCGAAGGCAGTGGCCGAATTTTCTTCGAATACGACTCCGCGTGGCTCGCACAGGGGCATGACCTGTCGCCGTTGCATTTGCCGCGAAAGCCAGGGGTGCAGTATTATCACGCCAAGAGTTTCGACGGCCTGCCGGGGCTGTTTCACGATTCGCTCCCGGATTCGTGGGGAGCGAAGCTCATGGAGATGCGTTTTGCTGAAAAAGGCATCAAGCCGAACAAGGTCACGCCCTTGATGCGGCTCGCGTATGTCGGCCAGCGCGGGATGGGCGCGTTGACGTATGAGCCGGCGTGGCCGGAGCCCGGTTTGCCACCGAAATTCAAGCAGACCAAACTTGTCGTACTGGAGCGCGAAGCCCGCGCGGTGGTAGCCGGATCGGCCGGCAAGGTGCTTGCCCATCTGATCGAAGCCGGTGGCACCGCCGGTGGCGCTTATCCGAAAGTCGTGGTCGCGGTGAATGATCGCGTGCCCGACGAAGTGCTCTATGGCGGCGGTGAATATCCGGCCGGGTATACGCCGTGGCTCGTGAAGTTTGACCTGAGCGCCCATAATACGATCGGGCCGATGGAGCATGCTTACGCAGCGATGGCCAGCGCGGCGGGCATCGCGATGCCGGAAACGCGGCTGTTTTCCGTGCCCGATCAGGCGGGCAACGTGCGCCGGCATTTCGGGGTGAAGCGGTTCGACCGCGACGGTGGCGAGCGCATCCATGTGCACTCCTTCGCCGGCGTCGCCCATCAGGACCCCGACAAATGCGACTATCGCGGTCTCCTGCTCGTCGCGAAGGCCCTGACCCGCGACATGACTCAGGTGCTGGAGGGCGTTCGGCGCATGATCTTCAATGTCGTGGCCAGCAATCGCGACGACCACGGGAAGAACCACGCCTTCGTTTACCGGCGGGGCGAGTGGGCGTTTTCGCCCGCGTTCGATTTGGTGTTCGTGGCGCCGAGCGTGCAGTCGATGCGGGGCATGGGGATCGGCGGGGAATGGCGCGCGCCGACCGTGGCGCAGGTTTCTGCGGTGGCGCGGGACGCGGGGGCGGACCCGAAGGCCATCCAGTCCATCACGGATCAAGTCGCGGCGGCCGTTCAACGCTGGCCGCATTTCGCGGCTGAGGCCACAGTGCCGGCAGAGGAGATTGAGCGGGTCAGCAACGTGCTCGCTGCCCAACGCGAATCGCTGGTGGCGCGCAACGTTATCGCGACCGCCCTTTCGGCGGCGATCCGCCCGGCCGGGTCGCGCGGCCCTCGCCAGTCGCGCGGGATTTCGCCGGGCTGAGGGGGGCGGATCTCAACCCAATTCTAAAAAAATCATGGTCGCCCCCGCCCATTTTCGCCGCCGCTGGTTCACCAAGAACGACACCTTTCCTCCCGGTCATCCCGGCGCGGATGAGCCCGTCGATGGCTCCTACGGTTCCGAGGCCGAAGCGAAGAAAGCGAAAAAGATTATGGCTTCATGCTACGGAATTCGGGCGGACAAACTCATCATCGCTTGCGAGGACGCATCCACTCTGCCGAGGGCCGGCGAAACCGATCCGAGTGATTCACCCGCGAAGTCTCAGACCTAGTTGCGACGCCATGCGTACCAGAGTCGTCGGGCACCCATCTTTCTGACCCTACCTTTCTGACTTTCCCGGGCGTTTTCAGACCAAGCGTAGATCGGAAAAATTAGGGTCATAAAAATACCGACCACTCGATCTATCTACCGAAAACAGCGAGGCACGCTGTTGCTTTCTGTCACGGCCAAAACCCAGTTTTTGGGCGGGGGCTGATGGGAAACTGGATTTTCAGGGGGATCGGGTCCGGGAAGGGTTTATTTACGCAAACGTACCCAGGAGGCCGGAGAAGACTCCGACCGGCCGCATGAACCGACTACCACGCTGGCTCGACCTGCGTTGCGCTCCATTTTTCCCATCGCGCGACGAGAGTCTTGAGGCGCTCGGGTTCTTGAGCTGCGAGATCGGTGACTTCGGCGATGTCCGCGGCCAGATTGAACAACTGCCATTGTCCCAACCGGCCGCGCGCACCGTCGCAGACGATCTTCCAATCCCCCTGCCGCATTGCCGCCCGCGTCCCGGCCCGCCAATAAAAGGTGCGCGGCCTGTCGGGAGCTTTGTCGGTTGTCAGAAGTGGCATCAAATTGATCCCATCCTGTCCCGCGCCCTCGACCGTCGCTCCTGCCGCCGCCAAAGCAGTCGCCGTCACATCCATTGAGATTACCGGAGTATCGACCACTCGGCCCGCAGGCAACTGAGCCGGCCACCGGAGGATAAACGGCACCCGGATTCCGCCTTCGTAAACCTGCCCCTTTTCTCCCCGCAGCGGCGCGTTGCTCGAGGTCAATTCGCGTGTGGCTCCGCCATTGTCCGATAGGAAAACGACCAACGTATCGCGCTCGATTCCCGTGTCGCGCAAGGTCTCGAGCACCGTGCCAATGCCATCGTCGAGATTCGCCAGCATCGCGGCAAAGATCCGGCGGTGGATATCCGGGATGTGCCGGAATTTTTCCATATAGGCGTCCGCGCCTTGGAGCGGACTGTGGACCGCATTATAGGCCAAATAGAGAAAGAACGGCTGGGTTTGATGGCGGCGGATAAAGTCACAGGCTTCGCGCGTAAACGCATTGGTGAGGTTCGCAGTTTCCTTCACCGGCTGGCTGTCGCGGACGATCGGGTTGTCGGCATTATAGTCCGGCTCCTTGTTGCCCATGTGAGTGGTCCAAATCACGCGACCATCCGGCGAAACCCAGCGGCCCTTCCCGCCGTCGGGCAGCGCGACTTTCCGCAGCCAAGTCGTCACGCCCTGCCAGGGCGGCGGTACGAAATAATGCCCTTCATGCAAAAAGCCGAAGAACTCATCAAAGCCACGCCGTTGAGGATGGAAGGGGGCAGTGCCGCCAAGATGCCACTTGCCAACCAGGCCAGTGGCATAGCCCACGCCCCGCAGCCGGTCGGCGAGCGTGCGCTCGGTCACCGGTAAACCAATACGCGGGTCAGCATTGAGGGCGCCCGTCGGGTTGCCCTCGTGTCCGAACCGCGTTTGGTACCGCCCCGTGAGCAGCGCGGCGCGGGAAGGGGCGCAGAACGGTGCGGTCACATACCCTTGCGTGAAACGCACGCCGCCGGCCGCGAGCGCATCGATGTTCGGGGTGGGAATCTCTTTGCCTCCATAACTGCCGAGCTCGCCGTAGCCGAGATCATCCGCCGCGATTAAAAGCACGTTGGGCCGTTTGGACTCTGCGGCCGCCGTCGCTGCCACGAGGACGAGACCAAGATAAAAGCTACCACGTAAAAACGAATAGAGGCGCGACATGGGGTGATGTGAGCGGGTTTGAAATTCGACCCGACTCGATCATCGTTTCAGAACGTGGTTCCCGCGGATACCACGAAAAACCGGGGACACTCGTTTCTTTCGAGCGAGGCAAGCTTCAGACCTTTGAACCACGGATCACCCCGATGGCACGAATCAATCCCCGACTCACCGCCTTTATCCGCGTTACTGATAAGGGACTAGATTTTGAAGGGGGATCAGGTCCGGGAGGGGTTTCTGGCCGAGGGTGAACCAGATGCCCCGGTAGCCGTCAGCCGGCGCGGCGGGGGCGGAGGCGGACACTTCCCCTGCGCGCAAGGCCACAAAGATTATCCACGGTAGAAACAGCAAAGTCAGATGACGAAACCTCATGGTGCGACCTATAGCCGCGCCGCCCCCGATCCCGAGCCCGGAAGTCATTTTCACGCGTTGTGGGAAAACCGTAGCCCGGCTGGTCACGGCCGGGATGGACTTCCAGCCGCGGCCTGACGCCACCTCCGGGCCGCGACCAGCCTGACGATCTCTCCGTTATTTCACCTGCTCGGGCTTCGCCGTCGCACCGGTCATCTTTTCCGGCAGGCGGAAGACGCGGCCGTCCTGGGTCGCGAAATATAGCGCCGAGGGCGTGGCCTCCAGCGGGGAGCCATCGGCCCACAGCGCGTAGAGTCCCGGATCCGCGTTCACCGGCTGGCGGGCGTAACTGTGGTTGTAGCGGGAATTTTGCGTGAGCCGCTGCACCCGCGTCCACTTCGCGCCCTGATCGCCGCTGGTCCACATCTCCATGTCGCCGCCCGTGCCCCACGGCTGCGGACCGGGCGCCAGCGGCGCGATCACGCGCCAGGTGCCGTCGGCTTCGATGTAGAGCGTGCCGTGGTCGTAATTGTGGTCGGAGGTCGTGAACGGCCGGATCACCCAGTCGCGGCCGGTCCAACGCGCCGTGTACCACTGGAACGGACCCGACTCTGGGCCCGGGTTGAAGCCCTTGGAGGTCAGGTAAAGGATCACGGGGTGCCCGTCGGCGGTGAAGGCGATCTCCTTCAGGTATACGCTGAGATTTTCGGCGCGGTAATCGCGGACGAGCGCGGGATTCTGCGCGGTGCGGAGCGGCGGCGCGAGACGATGGCCGGCGGCGTTGGTCCAGGTCGCCCCGGCGTCGCGGGTCTCGGCGTAGTAGAGGTTGGTGCGATAGTTGAGGCCCTTGCCCTCGCGGCCCTGGTTGGGGTGCAAATCAAACGCCACGCCCACGCGATCCGTGTCTCGGTCGCGGGCGGTCAACTGGTAGTCGCCCATCTCGATGTGCGCAAGGAGCTGCGGCGGCGTCCAGGTGCGGCCGTCGGCCGAAGTCTTCCAGTTCAGCGTGCGCTCACCCTTCACATAGAGCGTGTGCATGAAAAGGAACCGGCGCGACTGCGGCAGGTACCACGGTTGGGTGTAGGAATAGTTCGTTTTCTCAATCAGCTCCCACTCGGTGATGTCGTAGGGGCGCTTGGAGCGATGGAGGTACGACGGCCGCCCGGTGCCGTGGGCAGACGAAAAGACGAACAGGTGCCCGGCGGAGTCGATCGAGAGTGTCGGGTTGTCGTGGGCGTCCTCGGTGCGCTTCTGCAGGATCCGCACCGGGCGCGGCACGGTGCCAGTGGTATGATCGTAGTAGGAAACGAGGTGCTGCAGCTCGTCGTCGCGCTCGGAGACGTTGCCGGCCGAGCCGCCATAGACGAAAAATGTCTTCCGCTGGGCGGCGACGTGGATCGCGATCGGCATGTGCCACTGCGGGTAGGTGGCAAAGCCGCCGCTGTACTTGTACTTGTGCTCACTCTTCAGCGGCTGGTTCATGTACCAGATGCCGCGGTAGCCGTCAGCGACCTGCGTCGAGAGATCGTCCGGCGGCTTGGGGACGGACTTGGCCGTCGGGGACTTCGCTGCCGGCGGGGTGGCGGCAAGGGCCGAAAGGGCCAGCGCGGCCGCCAGCAATCCGACGGAGGCGCAGCGAAGAATAGCGGGGGGATGGGACTTCATGGATTTATTTGGGATAACATCGGTGGGGGCAGGAGATTCTGAGGGATCATCCCGCTGCTTATGCAGCGGGCCACGGCGGAGGCAGGTAACGGCACCCGAAGAGTTTTGGCTCCGACAACGAGAAACAGGGGTGTAGGAGCGGGTTTATCCCGCGACCGGTCTTTCGGACCGTCGTAAGGTCGCGGCCTAAAGCCGCTCCTACAGCCGGGCGTTCCGCGCTGTTTCTTAGGCGCGGGCAACGACGGAGGAGGGTTATGGCGGAAGCGGGCCGGACGATGAGATGGTCTTGTCCCGACCACGCTTGAGCGAAGCGAAAGCGTGGCTACAGGTTGGGCTGTGACATCGAGCGGCGTTGGGTCAGCCTTGGGTCTCACCACACACCCCGCAGGCCGAAGGTCCAGACCGTCCCGGTGCGCTCGTAGGTCTGCGCCACCGCGGGGTTTGCGCCATTCTTCTGCATCGAGATGACGGGCTCGCTGCGGATGTTGCGGCCCGAATACGTGAGCGTGAAGCGGTTGCTCAGGCGCACGCTGCCGCCGAAGTCGATCGTCGAACGGTGACGGTTGTACGCGGTGCCGCTGAGGTTGAGCGGAGTGTCGTCGCGCCAGTTGATGCTGCTGTAAACGATGAACCGGCCCCAGGTGTAGTTCAGCCCGGCGTTGGCGCCGTGCGGGGACATCGAGGGCGTGACGACCGACGAGTAGGACCGCGTGTAGCTGGCGCGGACGTTGAGCCCCTTGAACGGCCGCGGCAGGAACGAGAGGCTCTGGTTGTATTCGAGCTCGAGGCCGCGGATCTGCACCTCCTCCTGGCTGGCGGTCGTGCTGATAAACTCGTACGCGGAGAGATCCTCCTCACCGCTGTATCCGTATTCGGCGGCCGTCATGCGCGTCGAACGATGCAGCCCCTGCACGGTGTTTTGAAAGACGTTGAGGGCGAGCAGGCCGACCGGTTCGAAATAATACGCCAGCCGCGCGGCGTAGTTGTCGGAGGTTTCCGGCTGCAGGCGAGGATTGGGCGCGCTGACTGTGAAGTTGTCGTCGTTGACCGACCAGACGCCGGCGAGATCCCGGATGGTGGGGCGGCGGATGGTGGTGCTGTAGCCGAAGTGGGCATCGAGATTGCGCGTGAAGCGGTACTTGATAGAGCCGCTGGGGAACCAGTTGTCGTAGCCGCCTTCGCGGTGGATTTTCGGCCGCGAGAAGTACTGGTACTGCAGGCCCGGAATCGTGGTGGCGCGGCCGTTGATCTCGGTGAACCCGGCGGCGCGCACCTCGGCGGCTGAGCGCGGATTCCACTCGAGAGCGTCGGTCTGGGTCTCCTCGTAGCGGAGACCGGCGCGCACGATCGCGCGCCCGATGGTCGTGGTGCCCATGAGGAAGCCGGCGGAGATGTCCTCCTCGTAATGCCGCACGTTGCCGATGAAGGCCGCGTAGTAGTTGCCCGCCGTCAGCGACTGCGTGAAATAATCCGGCCGCTGCAGGAAGAGTTTTCCCATGGCGAGGGCGTTCGGGTAGAAGACGGTCCCGCCCGAAAGCGAGGTGATGCGGGCGTGCAGGCTGTCGGGATCAAAGGCGTACGGCGACGGGATATCGGCCCACGCACCCGTGCCCGCACCGGGGCCGGTGTAGGTGTAGCGCTTGGACTCCGTGTCGAGGAGGAAGTCGCGGATCTCGTGCTTGGACTTCACGCCGGCTTTCCAGACGACGGGGAGAAAGCGGCTCGTTTTGTACGTGGCCTGAAGGTCGCCGCTCAGGATCTGGGTGCGGCCGAAGCGGCCGTCGTTGGCGTTAAACACTCCGGCCGAGTAGCCCCGGCCGCTGCTAAGGTCCGGGCCGCCGAGCTGCGTGATCTTCCAGTCGGAACTGATCAGCGAAGACCGCTCGGCGCGGAACTGGATGCCCGCGAGCGCCGGACTGCCGGCGTTGTTCACCGACCCCTTTCGGTCGAGCGGGTTGTACCAGCTGGTCGACTCCGAGGCGACGAACTTGCCCTCAAGGAGCAGGCTGCCGCGTTTGTATTCAAATTTCGGAACAATGGTGTAGGTCTCGCCCGGCTTTACGACGACGTTGGGGTTGACCGAGACGGTGCCGGTGGGCGCGGAGACGAAGCTGGTCAGCGGATCCGTGCCGATCACCGCGGTGCGCGCGCCCGCGTTGAAGGTTGTCGTGCGCTGCAGATTGTAGAGCGAGGCGTAGTTGTACATCAGCAGCAGCGACAGCGTGAGGTGGTCGGTCGCCTTGAAGTCGGTCTTCAGGCTGACGGTCGAGCGCCGGTTGAGGCGCGGCGCGTGGAGCAGGGCGATGGAGGTCGGCACCGCCGGCCGGGGATCGGCGGTCGTGGGCGTATAGTTGTACCCGACGACGCTGCGGGCGTTCTCGGAGTAGAGGTTAGACTCGGACAGGTTGAAGACGGTGCCGAGGCGCTGGTTGAAGAAAACATCGGAGTACTCGATGGAGCCGCCCGGATTGATCTTCCGGTGCGGCGCATCGTCGGGCCCGTAGGTCTTGCGGAAATGCCACTCGTCGGCGAAGGCCGTGAGGTTGGCTTGGGCGGAGATGCGGCGCCCGGAGCGGGAGAAGGCGTGGCGCGTCTTCAGGTTGATCGTGCCGGCGGGGGCATTGGCGTCGACGTCGGCGCTGATCGTCTTGGAGACCTCGATTGAATCCATGCTGCCGAGCGAGATCTGCTCAAAGCTGAAGCCGCGCGCATCGCCCGCCGCGCCGCGGTTGGCGTCGGAGCTGGCGAGCGAAACGCCGTCGATCGTGACCGCGTTGTACTCGGAGCCGAGCCCGCGGAGGCGGACATTGCGCACCTCGCCCTGGGTGAGTTCGAGGTCGATGCCGGGCATGTTGCGCAGAAAGTCGCCGATGTTGCCCTCGCCCATGTCGCCGAAGGTGTCGGAGGCGACCGTGTTGGTGATGTTCATCGACTGGCGCTGCTCCATGATCGCCTTGGCGTTTCCCTCGCGTTCGCCGGAGACGGTGAAGGCTTCGAGTCGCAGGCGGCCGGCGCGGCCCGCGCCCGCCACGGCGGGGCCGGCGAGGGCACTGACCAACTCGAGGTCGCGCCGGGTCTCCTCGCCCGCGCGCACGGTGACCGTGGCGGTAGCGGGGGCGGAGCCCGTGTAAGTGACGACGATCGTCGCCTCGCCCACGGGCACGCCGGTGAACCGAAAGGTGCCGTCGTCCTCCGACACGCTGGTGAACGGGGTGCCGCGGACGGAGACCTCGGCGTTGCGCACGTATTCGCCCGTCACTGGATTGAGAATACGACCGGAGATCGTGCCGGTGGCGGCAATGGCGGACTGGGCCGCGCGGGAGAGGGACGGGCACGCCGGGACAGCCAGAGCGGCGAGAAGCGACCAGCACAGGCCGCGAAGAAACGAGGGGGTCATGGGTAGGGGGGGGGCTGATAGAGGACTGGATTTTCAGGGGGATCGGGCCTGAGAATAGCTGAAGGGGGATCGCCGATTACGGCAGCTCGTAAATTTCAACCAGCGCTTCACCCACGCCGCCATCAGCGCCGGAAACTTGAACGGTATACCCTCCTGCTGGCAGCGATACCGTGATGGCTGCATCTTTGCTGCCTGCAGTCAGGCCGAAAGCTCCGACGGATGAGAACGTGGTCGAGAGGGTCGCAGCCCAGTTATCGTTTTCGCCGATCTTGGTGGAACCTTGGTAAATTTCTAATTTGGGGTCGGACAATACACTCGGCACCCCGAAGACGCCCAAGGTTGGTCCTACGGCGCGGATTAACAGGTTGCGTTTACCTTCACCCGATAGGCTGAAACCAGCGATCAAGATGTTCGCCCCTGTGCCGACTCGGTTGCGGGCGGACAGACTGGTAAATCTTTGGGCATCGCCGCTGCCTACATCATAACCTTCAACCAGCACGGCTCCGGCGGCGGGACCGTAAACGTGAGCCGTCCTACCGCCGTCAATCGAGGCAACCGAAGCAGCATCGAGACTGGTCACCGAGGCGTAGGCAAATGCACCCGCCGAGGTGAAGGTTGCGGCCAGACTCGGACTACCGCCCCAGTTATCGTTGGACGTAATCAGGGTTGAACCACTGTACAGATCGAGCTTCGGGTCCACCATGGTCTCGGGCACGCCGAACGCGCCGAGCGTAGGACCAGCAGCGCGGAGTAGTACGTTCTTGGCTCCGCCCGACATGGTGAACCCAACGATCAAAATTTGCTTGGCCTCGAGCGCCGTTCGCACCGCTAGGCTGTATAAGCGAGGCGCAATAATTGTGAGTACGGTCGAGTTACTGGTAACAGATCCCGCACTGTTGGTCACTACTACGGTATAGCTCCCAGCGTCTGCAGTTTTAGTCGATGCGATGGTGTAGGTAGAGGACGTCGCTCCGCTGATGGAGGAACCGTCTTTCTTCCATTGGTAAGCGAGAGGGGATGTTCCAGTGGCCACAACAGAGAAGCTCGCTGCGCCGCCAGAGATGACGGTGCTTGAGCTTAGCTGCGTCGCAATCGCTGGTACAAATGCGAGCGTGGCGGCATCAGAAAGGAGTCCTTTGTAAATATTCACCGCTGTGCTGCGATTGGTTATCGTGCCATCGCCCAACCGACCGAAAAGATTGTAGCCCATCGCCCACAGCGTGCCGTCTGTCTTCACGTACATCGTGTGATCGTCGCCCGCGGCCAAGCTGGCCACGCCCGTGGCCACTCGCACCGCCGAACTGCGATTGGTCGTCGTGCCATCGCCCAACTGACCGAAAAGATTGTAGCCCACCGCCCACAGCGTGCCGTCTGTCTTCACGTGCATCGTGTGCACGCGGCCAGCCGACACGCTGGCCACGCCCGTGGCCACTCGCACCGCCGAGCTGCGATTGGTCGTCGTGCCGTCGCCCAACTGGCCGTAGCGATTGTCTCCCATCGCCCACAGTGTGCCGTCGGTCTTCACGTACATCGTGTGAACGCGGCCGGCGGCCACGCTGGCCACGCCCGTGGCCACTTGCACCGGTGTCGTGCTCGTGGAATTTCCGCCGTTACCCAGTTGTCCTTGCGCATTCGAACCCGTGGCCCAGAGCGTGCCGTCTGTCTTCACGTACATCGTGTGATCAGCGCCGGCGGCCACGCTGGCAACGCCCGTGGCCACTTGCACCGGTGTGCTGCGGAACTCGAGGTTGGCGTCCTTGCCGTCGCCCAACTGGCCGTTAACTTTGTACCCCATCGCCCACAGCGTGCCGTCTGTCTCCACGTACATCGTGTGAACGCGGCCGGCGGCCACGCTGGCCACGCTCGTGGCCACTTGCACCGCCGAGCTGCGATGGGTCTTCGTGCCGTCGCCCAACTGACCGAAAAGGTTGTATCCCATCGCCCACAGCGTGCCGCCTGTCTTCACGTACATCGTGTGATCGCCGCCACCCGACACAGCACTGATCCTAGTGGCAACATTCCTGGCCGCTGCTTGGTAAGATCCACCATCGGATAATTTCACGCCGCTGATGGTCAGGGAGCTTCCGGTGGACCCAGCTACAGCAATCCCGTCTTTAAACCATTGGAAAGTCAGCGGCGCGGCGCCCGTCGCCGCCACGGTAAAGGTGACGCTGCCGCCGACTGCTCCGGTCTGACTTATCGGCTGAGTGGTAAAGACAGGCGCCACTTGACCTGATGCCACGGCCACAGAAGCAAGGAACAAGGTTAGCTGCCAAATGGATGCCCCCGACAAAAATGCGAGCAGCGGTTTTTTCATTTGGAGATTTTTCCTACGCTGACGGCTTCTCCCCTAAGGACAAGCGACTTCCTGAAACCCGCCATCCCCTCCTTGATTCAATCCCACTCAAAATAAATAGAACAGAAAACCACCCCTTGTCGTTGGGTTCTTTGACGGCAGAATCTTTAGGCGTTGGAGATCAAACTCAAGAATCGCGGCGTTAAGATTGAATCAATTGGAGATCGAGAAGCGGATTACGCCGAAATTTTATCTGCTCAGGCACTGCTTGTGGCGGATTTAGGCGGATTATCGCATCGGTTAACGAAGATATGCCGACGGAAACTCAGCAACTCGTCCGATTCCGGCGCCAGGCGAGCCTGATGGGTGGCAATCTGCCCGTTCAGCGCGGACCGTCGGCGAAGAGGCGGCCGTTGACTACGGTTCCGATCGCGTGGGTCGTGTACTCGAAGGGATCTCCGTCGAAAAGCGCGAGGTCGGCATCCTTGCCAGGCGCCAGCGAACCGAGGCGATCGGCGACACCAAGGATGCGCGCGGCATCGACCGTGACTCCGGCGAGTGCCCGATCAAATCCTAGACCCTTACCCGCGGCCACCGCCGCCTCGAAGAGCACCACGCGCGTTTTCGGCACGTAGGATTCGTAACCACTCTGAAACGCGAACGGGATCCCGGCGGCGGCCAGTTTGCCCGCGGTGTCCATCGCCAGATTCTCGGAGTCCTCATTGGCCCGTGCCATCGTGGGATGCAGAATGACAGGAAACCCACTCGCCTTGATTTCGGCGAGCACGAGCTGGGCGTCGGCACAGCCGTCGAGCACGAGATCGAGGCTGAACTCCCGGGCGAGGCGGAGCGCGGCGAGAATGTCCTGCTGCCGGTGCGCCGTGATGAGAAACCGCTGCGTGCCGTCCAAGCCGCGCAGGAGCGCCTCCAGTCTGAGGTCGCGGTTCGGGCGCTTGGTTTCATCCTTCGCCTCGCGCTTCTTAGCGTATTCCTGCGCTTTGATCAGCTCCGCGCGGAGCATCGCGACGGCTTTGGCCCGCGTGCCGGGCGACTTGGCGGCGGCGGGGCCCTCGGCGCGAATGACTCCGCTGCTGCCGAGTGAAACCGCGATCATGGCCGCGGGGTTGACGAGATCGCTCTCCACCGAGTGTCCCCCGGTCTTAATGATCATCGTCTGGCCGGAAATCAGCGCCCCCGGAGCGTGTCCCGTATTCAAAGTAGTAACACCGAATGAGCGCACCCACGCCACGAGCGGATCGCGGGCGTTGTACGCGTCGATCGCCCGCAGCTCGGGCTGCATCGGCGCAGATTTCTCGAGCATGTCCTGATCGTGCGGCTGGTTGAGCAGACCCGAGAGGCCCACGGTTGACCGCGCATCGATGAGGCCGGGGGTGGCAACTTTGGCGCGGATGATCTGATGGTCGGCTGGAACAATCTGTCCCGCCGCCGGGCCGACGTACGTGATCTTGCCATCGCGGATGAGAATGAGCCCGTCCTTGATCGCCGGGCCGACCATGGTGTGGATGGTCTCACCGTGGATCGCCAGCGACAAGGTCGCGGCACCGGCAGTCGCCGCGGCGCAGAGTGCAATTGCGAACATCGTCAGCGGTTTCATTTTTCACCTCCGTTGGCGGCGATGATAATATCCCAGGCGCTGCCGAAGCAGCAGAGTTGGACGCGGCGCGGATCGCCGGCTCCGGCTCCTCCGAGAGCATAGAGCCGGTCCTTAGGATCACTGAGGTCGAAGACTTTCATGCCCTCGATCCACGTCTGCTCTACCTGCGTGTAAACGCTGAGCGGATCGCCGGAGAGAACGATGAAGTCGGCATCCTTGCCAGGCTCGAGCGAGCCCATGCGGGCATCGAGTCCAAGCATCTTGGCGTTGGCGATGGTCACCGCCCGCAGGGCCCCGGCGCGGGTCATGCCCGCCCGTACGGCGAGAGCGGCGGAGCGCAGGAAGTGCCGCGAATCGGTGACGCCATCGTCCGTATGCAGACCGACGGCGGCGCCGGCTTTTTCAAGCGCCGCGCAGTTTTCCATCGTGAGATCGCGCGCCTCGAGTTTGCCCCCGGGGGAATCGATGATGATGACGGATGACGGGACGCCCGCGGCGGCAATTTCGGCCGCGACCTTGGCGGCCTCGCTCACGTGGTGGAGTACGACCTTGAAGCTAAATTCCTTTTGGAGGCGAAGGACCGTGAGAATGTCGTCGTGCCGATGGGTGTGGTGCTGGACGATGCGTTTGCCGTCGAGCACCTCTACGAGCATTTCGAGCGAGAGGTCGCGCGCGGGGAGTTTCTCCGGGTCGCCCTTGGCGCGTTCGATCTTCGACTTGTATTCCTGGGCCTTGATGTACTGCTCGCGGACGAGCGCGGCGGACTTGGCGCGCGAGCCGGGGAAAGGTCCGCCGGGCGTGCGGATGGAGTTGGTGCCGTTGGCCATCTTCAAACCGCCGGCGATGGTGCCATCGGCCAGCTTGATGAGCAGATCGTCAATCACCCGGCCGTCGCGGAGCTTAAGATAAAGCGTCTGGCCGCTGATGAGATGGCCGGAGCCCGGCATGACGTTGGCGGCCGTGATGCCGCCGGCCTGGGCTTTCTGGATCGAAGGATGGCGGACATCAACCGCGTCGAGCACGCGGACGTCGGGTTGAATCGGACTAGATCCATCGGCGCCCTGCGCTCCACCGATGTGACTGTGCGAATCGACTAGGCCGGGCATGATGACCTTACCCCGGACGTCGCGGGTTTCAGCGCCGGGCGGGATGGTGATGGAGCTAACTGAACCGACCGCGAGAATCTTGCCGCGCTGGACGACGAGGACGCCGTTGGCGATAGGCTCGCCGGTGATGGGGATAATCTCCGCGCCGGTGAAGGCGATGGGGTTTTCCTGAGCGAGCGCCGTGACCGCAAGGCTGAGGCAGGCCGTGGCTACGGCAAGGATATGGAAAAGCATGCGCGGGAAATTACGGGTCGAGGCGGCCGCGGCAATTGGTAAATGCTCACCGTGCGGATCGAACCACCTTGACCACGCTCTCATACTTATTTCGACCCCTCGGAACAGCATTTCGACGAGGCTTAGCCGCAAAAAAGCCGGGCTTTGGGCCCGGCCGATTATACTGCAGCAGGGATCAGCCCTTTAGAATTTGTAGCGGGCCTGCATGTAAACAAAGCGGCCGATCGCATCGTAGGCGTTGATGTCGTGCGATTGATTGCCTTCCGAGGGAATAAGTGGGGGTTGGGCATTTGTGAAATTATTAACCCCGAGGGACAAATCGAGGCCCTTAACCCATTTGTTACTCATACCTCGGAAAGAGCGACTCACTTGCAGATCACCCGAATTATAATGCGAAACGCGGTAAGGCGTGCCGTTTGCCAAATCATCGATACTGGGGATGTAAGTATGAGCGAGACTAGCGCGCCATTCTTTTAGAGACCAGCTTAGGCGATTTTGCATCCGATAGCGGGCGTACACGCTCGTGCCGGAGTACCCGTCTTGGTACTGTGTGGGGATATCAGTTGGGAGGCTTTGCACGACATAACTGCGGAGATAGGTAGTCGCGTTACTTAGGGCGAAGCGACCAAAGTTTTTGGTGTCGTAGAGATAGCTTAATTGGATGTCAGCGCCCTCTTGCCAAACCCCGGCGACGTTGACGATGGAATTGGAAATCCAAACGGCATCGGAAGGACCCGAACTCATTTGGCCCGGCGCGGTGATTGGCGCACCGTCAGTGAAGTGGGTTTCGCCGCTGACGCTCGTAGCGATTTTGACTAACGAGGCGTAATTCGATTTTGCACCCAATTTTTCAACATCACTGACGATGAGAGCAGAGCTGATCGATGAGATCAAATCACGCTCATCGATGTTGAACCAGTCGGCCGAGACGGAAAAGCCTTTAATGGCCTTCGGTGACCACACAATACCGGCGGTCCAATTACGGGATTGGGAGGGATTAAGCTTTGGGTTTGCACCGCTTTGGGAACGGTACTGGCGGGAGCCAGTCGTGGTGCCGAGGGAATTGCCGCTGGCATCGTAGCGGTTAATATTGATGGCGGAAGTGAACCCCTGCGAGATCGGGCCAAATAGGTCGTAGAGCGAAGGTGCGCTGAACGATTCAGAATAGGTTCCGCGGAAGGCTAAATCATCGTTAAATGGTAACCATCGCAGCGAATATTTCGGTACGGTCGGGTCGGATGTCTTGCTGTAGATATCTCGCCGCACAGCCGCTGAAAGTTCCAATAAATGGAACCCGGCGCGCGCATTCTTATCACCAAAGATCGGTACGCGAACTTCTGTGAAGAGCCCGTCTATCGTGGACCGCGACTGGAATGGTTGCCGTGGGGTGGCTTGAAGCCAGCCTCCGGTTTGGTCGAGGCGGTCGTTTACAAAGCTGAGAGATTCCCAGCGAGTTTCCGCGCCGAAGCCCACTTGTGCGGGACCGGCTGGCAATTGGAGCAACTCGCCGTTGACGCGGATATCGAAGCTGGTCAGCCCCGATTGATAATCGCGCACTTGAGTGCCGAGCATGCTCTCGAGTATGCCGGGGCTCTGGTTGCGAGCAAAAGGATTGTACGCTCCACTAGCGGTCAGCTCAGAATATTTGGCCCCGTCGATCAGATTCTTGTTCCGGTAGTGGTGGTTGGTCCGGTTGAAATTACCGGCAATTTCGTAGTTCCAGCCTGTGCCGATCGAGCCTTTGACGCCAACAACCCCTCGCAGGCTTGCCGACTCATTGGCGTAGATGCGAGGAAACTTAAGGAAGCGATTTCGGGCAGTGACGGTTACGTCGAAAGGATTGTTAGGATTGGATGCCACTACGTTGCCGGAAACCGGCTGGGCATTAAGCACTGACTCCGTTTCGTTGAGTGAGTAAATGAAGTCGGCGAATAGGCTGGTGCGTTGAGTGAGGCGATGCTCGATGGCGGCTGTAAAACTGCGGCGTTCAGCCTGCAGCTTGAGGGTCGGATAACCCGCTAGGTCTAGAAAAGCGCCCGCCTCACCTTGGGTGAGAGGACCTTGATAGATGCCCTGCGCGACGATTTGCGCGGCTGTAAGGTCGCGGTTGGTCGGAGGCGCGTTGAGGCTCGGATTCAAATAGTAGAAACTGTTGCCGATGTTCAGCGTGCCTGCATAGGTTGGGGTGCGAAACAGACCGGTCGAGAAAGCGCGCTCGTATTGGATGATCGGGTCGCTGCTCTTCCACTCAGTCGTCAGGGTAACGCTTGTTTTGGCTGAGCTAGCGCCGGCAACCATAAAATAACTGCGCTCGGCGTACTTGCCTTTGTTAGGGCTCCAGCCGTATCGGCCGCCCACCTCGGCGCCGTTGTAGTTAGTCTTCATGATGACGTTTACCACGCCAGAAACGGCGTCGGAGCCATAGGTCGCGGAGGCACCGTCGGAAAGAATTTCAACCCGCTCAACGGCTGAGATTGGAATGACGCTCACGTCAACAAAGCCAGCACCACCTGAGGCAATCACCGGGGATAGGACTGCTCGGCGACCGTTGATTAACACGAGGGTTGCGCGATTTCGGAGTGCGACGGCAGAACCCCCGTTGGTTGAGCCGGAGGAAACATTACCATTTTCGGTGCCAATATTATTTGAACCGTAAAAATTTGGCGCGCTCTTTTTTAAGATTTCAAGAAGGTCTGTACTGACGCCGGTCTTTTCGATTTCAGCCGACGTTATGATCGTGATTGGAATGGCCGGGGAATCGGCCGCGATTGGGATCAACGACCCTGTAACCACAAACTTTTCTAGCTTTGTGGCTGCCTGTTTTTCACTGCCGGGTTTCGCGGAAGTTTGGGCAACGGCTAAGCTAGTTGCGAAAGCAGTGATAAGGCCGAATTGAGCAGCCAAAATGAAACTTTTCTTGAGTGTTTTACGCATGGGACTTGGGTTGGTTAGTTGGTGGGTTTGGTGCTTGTGGGTCAGCATCAGGAATTGCGCACATTCGAACAATAATTTCAAAAAATGCCAACGACGAATTCACGCTAATGTAACAACCGCCTGATGCCCTCCCGATCACCACGAAATTTATTGAGAATTCTTCACGTTGAGCGGAAG
>CAMCWW010000050.1:0-27849 GCA_945882935.1 Opitutus sp. GAS368 | reverse complement strand
GTTTACGGCGAGGCGGGCGAAGTATTTATCGACCCGGATGGCGGGTTTGGCCGGCCGGATTGTTTGGGCCGACACGGGGCGCGGGCGAGGGACGAAAGGGGCGCGCGGGAGGGATCGGAAGGCGGGGAAATACTGGCGAAGGTGCCTCATGTAAACGTCCCGTGATAAACAGACTGTCATTGCGAGAAGCGCAGCGACGAAGCAATCTAGCCGGATTGCCACGGCGCGCTTCGCGCACCTCGCAATGACAGTCTAGAAATTAAGGGACGTTGGTCTCACATGGTCTAATCACGGACAAGATACGCGGGGCACACGCGGAGGGCGGGTCGGAGACCGCCCTACTTTCTTCACCAACGAATGCCCAAGGCGTGGAGGCGGGCGGTGAGGGCGCCACGGAAGCGGGTCGAGCGGGCGAAGCGGTTGATCGTATCGCCGTCGTTTTGTTTCTCACCGTGGAAACGGGTGCGGATCCGGGTCATCTCCTCGGCGCCGATGGTGTGAATCGCCTGACTGGTCTTTTGCTCCGCGTGGACGCGGAAGCAGCCGAGGAAATAAGGGAGGCGTTTGATTTTGCACCCGGCGCGGTGGAAGCGGGCGAGCAGGTCCCAATCGAGGGCGAATTGGAAGCTGGGGTCGATGCCGCCGGCGGCGTCCCAGGCACGTTTGCGCCAGAAGAGGGTTTCTTGGGGAATGTAGTCGATCCACTCGATCGAGGGCGCGTCGTGCGGCGGCATGACCCAGCGGCCGACATCGCGGTCGGCGGGATCAATGATGATCCTGTGCCCGTAGATGACGTCGACGTCGGGGTGGGTCGCAAAATACTCGGCGACGAAGCGGAGGACGCGCGGCGCGATGAGGTCGTCGGAGTTGAGCCAAGCCATGATGTCGTCCGGCCCGAGCGTCGATTCCAGATGGGCGAAGCCGATGCGGACGGCGTCGGCTTGGCCTTTGTCTTTGGCCGATTCCCAATGGTGCAGGTGCGAGGCGTAGCGGGCGATGATCGCGGGGCTGCGGTCTTTAGAGCCGCCGTCTTGGACGACGTAGCGGAGGCGCGGGTAATTTTGGTTCAGGATGCTGAGCATCGTGCTCTCGATAAACCGGTCCTGGCCGTAACTCGGGGTGACCATACCGATCTGGGGCAGCCGGGAATCGGGCAGCCGGGCTTTGGGGATGCGGGCATCCCACACGAGGGGGCGCGGGTCGTAATGGCGGAGGATGCCGATCTGCATCCAGTAGTCTTCGACGACTTTTTTGAACAGCCACGTGTCGAACGGCCGCCACCATTCCTCGCGCACATAGCCGCAGGCGCCGAGGTAGAGTTTCCGCAGTTTGGCGGTGAAGGTCGTGGTCTCGGCGGAGAGCTGGGCGATAATGGTCGCGCGCTCGACGCAGGCGCGGTGGAGCACCTGAATGACGCCTTCTTTTTCGGCGAGGAGTTTGCCGTAGTGTTTGGCCTGTTCGAGGCCAGCGAGACCGTTGGCGTAATTGGCGAGCGATTGGTCTTTGTCGGCCAGCCGGGCTTTGGTTTCTGCGATCTCACGATCGCGCAACACGACGAGGGCCTCGACGTTGCGGATGTGAATTTGGGAGGCATCGAGCGTGGCGACCCAGTTGGGGTAATCGCCGGGAAGTTTGGCGAGCGTGGCCTCGGCTTCGACGCGCGCAGCGGTCGCGGCGGCGAAGTGCTGTTCGATTTGGGCGCGCTCCTTGGCCGCGGCGGTGAGGGCGGCTTGGGCGATGGCGAGGGCGGCAACGTTCGCGTTTGAAGCGGCTTCGGCGGCGGTGAGTGCGGTGGTGAGTCCGGCGATGTGGCGGTCTTTTTCGCCGTGGGCGGCGTTGAGTTCGCCGACCATGCGTTGGAACTCCTTCACGTGACCGTCGAGCTTGATGATGACGGCCTCGCGCTCGTTGCAGACGGCTTTGAGTTGGTCGATCTCGGCGTCCTTGGTGTCAGTCTCGGCTTTGAGTTCGGCGATCTCGGTGTCTTTCGTCGCGCACTCGGCTTCAAGCTCGGCCTTGATGGCTTCCATCTCGGTCTTGCGCTCGGTGGCGGCGGTCTTGAGGGCACCGATCTCGGTATCCTTGGTGTCCGTCTCAGCTTTGAGTTCGGCGATCTCAGTGTCCTTGGTGGCGCACTCGGCTTCGAGCTCGGCTTTGATGGCCTCGGTAGCGTCCTTGAGCGCTTTGATTTCGACGTCTTTCGTATCGGTCTCGCGTTTGAGTTCCTCGATCTTGTGCTGGCGGTCGAGCCGGTCCTGCTGGAGATCGGCAAAGCGCGGGGCGGAAGCCGCCATGAGGGCGAGCGCCTCGGCGGGCAGGTTGCGCACTTCGAGCACGGTATCGAGCGGAGCGTCGGGGGCGGTGGCGAGGAGCTGCTCGATGGCGCGGCGAACATCGGCGGGGGCGAGGGTTTTTACGCAAGGGCCGTCCCCGAAATGGCAATCCCAGTTGCAACCGAAGCACGGGAGCGGCTGGACGACGGAAATGCCTTGGCGCGCGGCCGGACGGAAACGGGGCCAGTGACCGCCGCCGAAAATTCCAACCACCGGCCGGCCGACGGCGGCGGCGAGATGGAGGGCCCCGGTATCGTGGCCGACGTAGAGGCGGGAGGATCGGAGGAGGGCCGCGAGCACGGGAACTTCGCCGTCGCGACCGAGCCAGGCCGCGGGCCGGACCCCGCCGAGGCGGACGGTTTCGGCGGCGACGGCTTCAAGCAGGGCTTTTTCGGATTCGTGGCCGAGGAGGAGAACGGGGAGGGAGCGCTCGCGTTGGAGCCAGAGGACGATCTCGGCGAATTTCTTGGCGGGCCAGGACTTGACCTGCACGTTGGCGAGGCCGGCGGGGAAGACGGCGGCAAAGGCGCCGGCCGGGAGCTTGGCTGAGCCGAGTACGGTGGCGGCTTGGGTGTTGGCCGCCGCAGAGATTGTGACGGAGGGCAGCGGGCGGGCGGCGGGGCGGGGGCGCGCGAGCAGGTGATCGACGAGGCGGTGCTGATTTTCCCAGTCGGTGGTGTGCGCGGCGGCGGGCACGGTTTCGGAAAAAGTGGATGCGACTTCGACCCCAAGTTCCAAACGGAGGGCGGCGGCGAAGATCGGATCAACGTCTTTGGCGCCCAGCGCGATGCTTCGGACTTTTGGGAATCGGGCGGCGACGGCGGCCTCGAGCCAAGTGCGGTTGAGCGTAGGAGCGACGATCAGGTCCGGCGCAAGCGCCGTGATCTCATCCAGCAGCTCGGCCAACTCGGCGCGGCACTCGGAGGGCTTTTGTTTGAACGGATTGAGGTGGGCAACGCGCCAGCGGAGCGAAGGTGGGAATAGCGGGGCGAGCGTCTCGTAGCCGGCGCGCACGACGAGGGTGTGGCGGGCACCGGGCCACGCGGCCTGCAGTTCAGCGAGAGCTGAAGTGAAAATAACTAAGTCGCCGATGGTATCGGGACGCAGATAGACGATGCTTTTGGGCGTTACGGGCACGGCAAAAAGCTCAGGCAACGAAAGGGCGGGGAGGGATGCGAGCCTGATTTCATGGGAGCCGGCTGGGCTTCAGCGGGGGGACTTCAGCGCGGTTTCCAAGCGCTGGATGGCCCAGCCGCGATCGGTGGATTCGGCGGCTTGGTCGAGGAGGGCTTGGACGAGGCGTCCGAGCGGTTGAGCGACGAGGGCGGCGGTAACTTGTTCGCCAGAATAAAGCGCGAGCGGAGCGCGGGCTGCGGTGAAGAAGAGGTCGTAGCTGTAAACGGGGTTCGCAAAATCGACGGCGGGGAAACCGAGGCGAGAGAAAAACTCGGCGGCGCTGCGGCGGCTGTAGAGGTAGAGGTGCTCGTCGTTGTTGCCGTCCATGTGGCGTTGGAAAATATCGCCGGTGGCAATGAGGTCGGCGTGGGTGAGGTGCTCTTTATACTCGGGCGTCTGGATCACGAAAAACCCATCGGGCGCGAGCAGGCGGGCGCACTGCGCGAGGGTGGTCGCAGGCGTGGGTAGGTGTTCGAGGACGTCGTTGAGGACGATCACGTCAAAGCTCCCGGGGGCGAAGGGCTGGGTCTCGATCGGGCCGGCCAAGGCGTCGATGCCGAACGACTGGCGGGCAAATTCGACGACCCACGGGCTCATCTCGGTGCCGGTGGCGGTGTAGCCGGCCCAGCCGAGGAGGGCGACGTAGGCGCCGTGGGCGCAACCAAGCTCAAGCACGCGGGCCGGGGGGAGGCGCCGTGCGAGCAGGTGGCTGAGCCAGTGGGTGCAGCGCTCGGGCAAATCGAGGCGGGCGCGGCGGGTGATGTCGGGCAGGCCGTGATGCTCGGTCTGGCGTTGGTGCCAGTAGTCTTTGGAGTAAAGTTCGCCCGAGTCGGCGCTGACCGTGAAGGCTTCGGGTGGCAGCGGGGCGCGGCTGGCGAGCGTGCCGCAGGCGCGGCAGACGTGATAATCCGCCGAATAAGGCGCGAGTTCCGGGTGGCCGCACCAACAGGCGCGGGCGCGGGGCGAAGCGGCGGAGGGAACGTCGCCCGCGCTCATGCGTAACTGATTTCGAGCGGGAGCTGGGCCGCACCGTAGAACGGCAGGACCCCCGCGGCGTGATGCGCGATGCTGAGCGGGCCGAGTCCGCCGACCCGGTCGTGAAACGTGCCGACGTTGGGGTCGGTGGGATCGGCTTCGGCGGCGTCGAGCGAGAGCGTGTAAAGCCCCGCTTGGGCGGTGAGGGTGACGCGGAAATCGAGCATGATTTCCTCGCCGGCCGCCAAGGGCGGGAGCGGAAAGCGGAGCTGGGAATTGCCGGCGGCGAAGAGCAAATTGCCCATGCGGTCGTGGAGTTGCAGGCCGACCGAGGGCAGCGCGATCGGTGCGTGGGCTTTGAAGAGGACGCGGATCGTGGCGCGGTGGAGCAGCTCAAAATCCCACGTGGCGGCGCCGTGACCGTCGAGGACCGCGGCGGCGATGAGTTCGAGTTTGCGGTCGCCGTGGCGGGACTTGGCGCTGGGGAGGATATCGGCGGCGACCAGAGCGGCGCGGAGTTCGGTCGCGACGGGCGCGTGCCGCCCGGCGGCGACGGGGCCGGCGGCGGAGGCGGCGGTCGGCTGGTGCAGGTTAAAGTAGCGGCTCACGCAGTCTTCGGGGGCGCCGTCGTGGATGAGCTTCCCCTGCGAAAGGAGCAGACCCCGGTCGCAGAGATTTTGAACCGAGCCGGTGTCATGGGAAACGAAGATCAGCGTGGCCCCGCGATGGACGATTTCGCGGATGCGTTGAAAACACTTTTGGGTAAAGAACACGTCGCCCACGCTGAGGGCTTCATCAACAATCAGAATGTCGGGCTGGACGCTGACGGCGACGGCGAAGGCGAGTCGCATCATCATGCCGGACGAGTAGGTCTTCACCGGTTGTTCGATGAAGTCGCCGATGTCGGCGAAGGCGGCGATTTCATCGAAGCGCCGGGCCATCTCAGCGCGGGACAAGCCATAGATCGAGCCATTGAGAAAAACGTTCTCGCGGCCGGTGAACTCGGGGTTGAAGCCGGAGCCGAGCTCGAGGAGGGCGGAGACGCGGCCGTTGACTGAGAGCGAGCCGGAGGTGACGGCGAGCGTGCCGGCGATGAGTTGGAGTAGGGTGGACTTGCCTGAGCCGTTGCGGCCGATGATGCCGGTGGCCTCGCCGCGGCGGATTTCGAACGAGACGTCGTCGAGGGCGTGGAAATCGCGATAGCCGCGGGCGGCGCGAGCCGTCAGCGCAAGGTGCGGTGCGCTCGATCGGGGGAAAAGCGCGGCCGTCGCGGCAGTGAGCGGAGAGCCGAGGCGCGCGGACGGTGACGACCAAATGCGATAGGCTTTTGAGACATTCTTGACCGAGATGATGACGTCGCCGGGCATGGAGCGGATAAGGCTCCGGAGGCAAGCGCCGGCCGCAACCACTCGCAAGGCCGGAGTTGTCCCCATCACGCCGGCGCGGCCAGAATCGGAACGAAGAGAAAACGATCAGTCGATGAACTCGTCCGTGGGGCCAACTCGGTGGATCTTGCCCCGAAAGGGACCGATGGGGACCACGCGTTCTTTGAGGTCAGGCTTAAGCAGCGAATCGAGCATCAGCTGATTGTTGAACCAGATCTTGAGGCGGGAGTGATTCTCGCCCGGCTCAGCCGTGAGCTTGGCGACCACCTCGTGTTCGCGGAGGTAGTTGATCGTGGCTAGATTGCTTTCGGAGTGCAGTGATCCGTCGCGGGCCAAGCCCACCCGGATCTTTTTCCGCCCGACTTCATAAAATAAAAAAACGCTCCAAGTTTCATCCTGATGTTTAAAGTGCCACACCGGTTCCCAAGCGTTCGTGTCCTTCAGCGGCAAGGTGATTTTGATGCCGACGGGAATCGCGGTGAGGTCGGTAAATGGCTGCGCTGGGTCTAGCTTCGTGGAGCCCTGGGCGACGCCCAGCATCAGCACCGCGAGCATTGAGCTCGCGACGGCTCCGCGCCCAAAAATATGGAATGCTCGATCAAGGATCGTGGGTGAACGCCAAGACCAGCAGTAGAGTCCCAACACGGCGATCCAGCTGAGCAAAGTGACCCAAAAGGCGATGCGCAAGGCGGTGGGACCGACATAGGATAGATCCACCCGACTCAGGCCCGCGGAGACCGGAACCATGGCGAGGCCATCGGGCGAACGCATGACGGGAACGGCGCGGCCGTCCACCTGAGCGCGATAGCCCTCGATAAAAATTTTTGGAGTCTCCAGCCAAGAATCCGCCGCGCTGCGAACCGTGACGCGAAAGGGGTTCCCGCTCAGCGTTTGCAGGGGGAGGCGGCTGGGACTGAGCGAAAGCAGCTCGAGTTTACCGAGGTTGCTGATCGGGGGTCGTCCGGGTTGGGCGTAGAAGCGAACTTGAACTTCGTCCGCCTCGGGACCGGTGGTCCAAAGGGTGAAGCCATCCCGGCTGTCGGGGCGGGTGCCGAACGCCATCGGAGCTCCCGAAAGCGGAAGTTCATACTCCCGGTAAATGAATTTCCCGAGCAGCTGTAGGGTCCCATTGATCTCGGGGTCCTTGAATTGAAATCGGGCGAAGTAGACCTGTTTTGATGCCAAACGAACGGGAGGATCAAAGTAGCCGCCGTAGTCTGTTTGGACAAAAATATGTTGGGTGCGGAGGCGGGGCTCCCGGTCGGAGACCGCGCGATTTAAGGCGAGGCGATTCAGGTCGATCGGTTCAAGCGAGCCGCGGGCAAGCAGCCGGTTTTGCATGATGGGGTTCATCGTGCCGTGGCTAAAGCCGCTCGGAACCTGACCGAAGTAATCGTAAGAATAACGGCTCATGAGCGCATTTTCCGGCCGGAGGCGGAGTTCGGTCATCACCTCGCTACTCGTCACGGCGTAACCGCGGGCGATGAGCTTTTGGGCATCCCACGCGGCGTAAATTACAGCCGCAGCCAAGCCGCAGGCCAGCCAATGGGGAGCCCGGCGGAGTAATCCCCGCCCGGCTTTGGGCCACGCGAGCAGACCGAGAAAAGGCACGAGAGCCGAGAGAATCGGATAGAAGCGCTGCATCGGCCATTCGTGAGTGGCGTTGATTACGATCTCCGGCATGATGGCCCAAATCCGGCCGGAGATGGCCGGGGAGGGGACCAGCAGCAGCAAAAGACCGACGGCACCCAGCGTCAGCAGGCCCACCGCCCAATGCCGAGCGGGCCGGGCGATGATCGTGACGAGGGCGACGAGGAGAGCGAGCCATAGGGCAGGACCGAGCTGGAGATTGCGGATGAGATCTGCTCCGGCTGCGTCGATCGGTTGACCGAGACCGGCCCAACCTGCCTTGAGCGTGCCGAGGATGGCTCCGCTGCGGACATTGGCGATTAGGTTGGGGTCAATGGGAATCTGCAAGGTATACACCGAAACAAAAACGTAGCCGCAGAGCATGAAGCAAAGGGCGAGGCAGGCGAAGGTCTGCATCACAGCCCGGCCTTTTTCCCGGTGCCTGACTAAGCGCGCGGCAAGCACAAGGCCCACGAGGAAAGACGTCCACAACGCCACCGGGGGATGCGCAAGCCAGACCAGCGCGAGTGCCGCCGCTAAAAAGCCAAAGGTTGGAACGGGATGAGGTGTATCCCAGAGCCGAATCACGGAGTAAAAGACGATCGGGAGCCACGGCAAGGCGAGCCACGTGGCGATCATGTCGCCACTATAAATCAGCGCCAAAACGCCGGGGCAGGTAGCGAAAGCGGCGGCGAGCCAAAATGCCGTGCAAGCAGCCGCCGGTCTCAGCCGCGTGAGCAAAAGATAGAGTCCGGCCACCGAGGCCGCTAGGCTGAGGACGATCAAAAGATTTTGCACCGCAACCGCGGCAAGGGTGGGCCCGGCAAAAAGGCTGATCACCGCGCCAAGATAGGAAAAGTAGGGCGCGGTGCGCAGCGGATGGATATCGCCGTTGAACGCGTGGGCGCTGTTACCGACATACATTTCATATTCACCAGTGCGGAATTGTTCGGCAGCGTCGGTCAGTTGCTGGGCGTAGTGAAACGCGTCGCCGCCGCCGACCAGTTGCGTCGTGGCGTAGGGCTGGATCACCCACATGCAGACCCCGATCAGGCCCAACCACCGCGCGGCTTCGCCGGTGGTCGAGCGGGTGCGGCGGGCCTGGCGCAGGAAAAATCGCTGCGCCAAGCCGCTGGCGGCCCCGGTCGCCACCGCGAAAACCAGCTGGCGGTAGTCAAACGTCCCGGGCGTGTACCACACCCAAACCCCCAGCAAAAGGACCGCGGCCACCGCGGGCAGACGGAGAGGCTGCGTTTGCCACCGCTTTAAAATCCGGCGCAACCCGGAATCGCACAGGTAAAGGCTGATGAACCACGCGGCGAGAAAACCAACCACGGTTGAAAGTTGCCAGTCCCCGAAAAGCTTGAAGCGGTAGGCAAGCGAAAGGCTCGCCGCCACGACAACCCCAGGAGCGGCGAGGCGAAGCAAAAACTGGCGAGGACGCTCAAGGCGGCTCGGCCAAGGGGTTGGCCAGCGGGGTAACATGGATCCGCAACGACGCCGGATAAAAAATGCGGGGTCAATCGAAAGTTGACCGAGAGATCAAATCACGTCCGCGAAGGTCGTTTGAAGTTTTCGAAAAACCCACCGGCCGAAAAGAAAAACGGTGATCCCGACGGCGTAGGTATAGCCGAGGTGGTTCAGGTTGAGCGCGGTATCCCACACCAACGCAGCGCGGGCCAATTCGATCGAGTGCAGCAGGGGGTTCCATTTGAGAAACGCCCAAATCTCGGCTGGGATTTTCGCGATCGGATAAACCACGGCGCTCGCGTAAAGCACGACTTGGCCGACGAAGGGCATGATTTGGCCGAGGTCGCGAAAGAAAACTCCCAGGGCGGCAAAAAGCCAGCCGAGGCCGGCGGTGAGCAGCAAAAGCGGGAGCAGAATCACCGGTAGCCAAACGAGGCCGGCGATAGTCACCCCACGGCCCAACGCGATGGCGCCGATCACCATCAGGGTGATCGAAATCAGCAGATTAAACCAAGACGCGCCGAGTTGCGCGAGCGGGAGCAGATCCAGCGGGAAGACGACTTTTTTAACCAGATTGGGGTTGGCGAGGATGATCCCCGGAGCGAGTGAGAGCGTCTCAGACGTCACTTGGTGCAGAATGAGCCCGAGAAAAAAAGCGAGGGCGTAATCGGTGCGGGTCTCATCGGGCAGGACGCCGAAACTGCCGCCAAAAATCTGCCCAAAAACCACGTAGTAGAGCCCCAGCATCAGCAAAGGGGTGAGAACGGCCCAGACGATACCGAGGTAACTGCCGCGGTGGCGCAGCTCGACGGTCCGGATGGTGAATTGCCACCACAGATCCCGCTTTCGGGCGAGATCGTGGAAGGGGGTGGCCATGCGGGGTGCGCTCATCGTTGACCGAAGAACGACCGCACGGCGTTGGCTACGGAGTCAATCTGTTCGGCGGAGTGGTGCGGACTAATCGGCAGGCTCAGGACTTCTTCCGCCAAGCGCGTGGCGATGGGAAAATCGGCGGCGGTGTAGCCAAGATGGCGATAGGCCCCCGAAAGATGCGGCGGAATGGGGTAGTGAATCTGGGTGGCGATGCCGTGCGCGGTGAGATGTTCGCGGAGGGCAGTGCGGTGGGCGGTGCGCACGACTAAGAGGTGCCAGACGGGCTCCGCCCACTCCGGCACGAACGGCAGCACGAGATCGCCCACGCCGGCGAGTTGGGTGAGGTAACGCGCGGCGAGGGTGCGGCGGCGGGCGTTCCACGCGTCGAGGTGGCGGAGTTTGACCGCGAGGAATGCGGCGGAGAACTCGTCGAGGCGGGAGTTGAGGCCGGGCTCGTCGTGGTGGTAGCGCTCGCGCGAGCCGTAGTTCCGCAGCGAGCGAAGGCGTGCGGCGAGCTCGGGCTCGTCGGTGGTGATGGCACCGGCGTCGGCGAGGGCGCCGAGATTTTTGGTGGGATAGAAACTGATGCCGGCGGCGTGGCCGAGGGCGCCGCTGGCGCGGCCGTGGCAACGGGCGCCGTGGGCTTGGGCCGCGTCCTCGAGCACGAAGAGACCATGCTGGGCGGCGACGGCGTGGATCGCGGTCATGTCCGCGCATTGCCCGTAAAGGTGAATGGGCAAAATGGCCTTGGTCCGCGGCGTGATGAGCGCGGCGAGGCGGGCGGGATCGAGATTGTAGGTGCGCGGATCGGGCTCGCAGGGAATCGGCGTGGCGCCGACGTGGGTGACGGCGAGCCAGGTGGCGATGTAGCCGTTGGAGGGGACGATGACTTCGTTGCCGGCGCCGATACCGCGGGCGATAAGCACGAGTTGCAAGGCTTCGAGGCCGTTGGCGACGCCGATGCAGTGGGCGGCGCCGACCGACGCGGCGTAGGCGGATTCGAAGGCCTCAAGTTCGCGGCCGAGGAGAAACCAGCCCGAATCGGCGACCCGCGCGTGCGCCGCATCGAGTTCCGGGCGAAGCTCGGCGGTGGCGGCTTTGAGGTCGAGGAAGGGGATAGTCATGGACGACGACGGTTCAGTTCCGGGTGGCGCTTCAAGCTAGGTCGGGCTGGCCGTAATGCGCGGTCGGGCCGTGCTTCCGCAAAAAATGGCGCGAGCTAAGCGTGGGGTCGATGGGGGCGAGGCGCGGAGCGAGTTGGAGGGAAAGGATCGCGAGGTGGGCAATCCACTCGAGGGCGACGGCCACCTCGGCAGCGTCGGCCGCCGTTTGGCCCCAGGTAAACGGCGCGTGGCCGTTGACGAGCGTGCCGCGCAGGGCGAGCGGGTCGCGGCCTTGCAGGGACTCGACGATGCTGTCGCCGATGGCCCATTGGTAGCCTTCGCCGTTGATTTCCTTGCGGGTGAGCTTGCGGGTGAAAGGTATGGCGTCGGCGAAATAGTCGGCATGCGTGGTGCCGAGAACCGGGATGCTCCGGCCCGCCTGCGCGAAGGCGGTGGCGCAGGAACTGTGCGTGTGCACGACGCCGCCGATAGTCGGGAACGCCAGAAACAGCCGCCGGTGCGTGTCGGTGTCGGAGGAGGGCTTGAGGGATTTTTTTTCGACCGATTTGCCGTCGAGATCCACAAGGACCAGATCGGCGGGACGCAGGTCGGCATAGGCGATGCCGCTCGGCTTGATGGCAAAGATGCCGCGGCGGCGGTCGATGGCGGAGGCGTTGCCGAAAGTGAGGTGCACGAGGCCGTGGCGGGGCAGGGTGAGGTTGGCTTCGTAGGCCTCGCGTTTGAGTTCGGTGAGCATGCGCAGGAGAGTTGTGGCGGAAATTGGGGTTTTCGGAAGCTGAATCCCGCGGATCGATTTCTTTCTTGGCTTCGAAGACGCGTTCGCGAATCTCCGAAGTGTCTATGGTTTCCGACGGCCGGGTATTTTCAGGCAAACGCATCCTCCTTACTGGTCACACGGGTTTTAAGGGATCGTGGCTGGCTGAATGGCTGCTCAGCCTCGGGGCCGAAGTCCACGGCCTGAGCCTCCCTGCGGCCCCGGGCGCGCATTTCGAGCAACTGGGCTTGGCCGGCCGGATGGAGCACCGGCTCGGCGATATCCGGGAAGCGGCCATTGTCGCGGCGCGCGTCGCCGAGGTGCAGCCGGACTTCGTTTTTCACCTCGCCGCGCAGGCGGTGGTGCGGCCGTCGTATGCCGCCCCGCTCGAAACCTTCGCCACCAACGTCACGGGGACCACCCACCTGTTGGCGGCCTTGCACGGCTTGGCGCGGCCCTGTGCGGTGGTCGTCGTGACGAGCGACAAATGTTATCTGAACCACGAGTCGGGGCGACTTTACCGCGAGGAGGACGCTTTGGGCGGACGCGATCCCTACAGTGCGAGCAAGGCCGCGGCCGAACTCGTGGTCGCTTCGTGGCGCGATTCGTTTTTCCCGGCCGATAAAATCGCGGCTGGCACCGTGCCGCCCGTCGGGATCGCCACGGCGCGGGCCGGCAACGCAATCGGCGGCGGCGACTGGGCGGAGGACCGGATTGTGCCGGATTGCGTGCGCGCGCTGGAGAAAAACGCCCCGATTCGGGTGCGTAATCCGGGCGCGGTGCGGCCGTGGCAACATGTGCTTGAGCCCTTGGGCGGTTATCTGATGTTGGCGGAAGCCATCTACGGGGCTTTGCAGGCACGGTCGGCCGAACGTCTCGCGGGCGTGTGCTCGGCGTTTAATTTCGGCCCGGCGCCGGCGGACCACCGCTCGGTTGCGGACTTGGTCGCCGAATGGCTCAAGCATTGGCCCGGCCGCTGGGAGGACGCCTCCGATCCGGCCGCCCCGCACGAAGCGCATCGGCTGCACCTCGCGACGGACAGAGCCCACGCGCGGCTGGGCTGGGCGCCACGGTGGGGCTTCGCCACGGCGGTGGCGCAGACGGCCGAGTGGTATCGGACGCCGCCGTCGGAGGCGCTGGCGGCGACGCGGCGGCAGATCGTGGCGTATACGGCGGGGGCGTTGGCATGAGCTTTTCCGAAAACAGTGTGCCCGAACTGACGGCCGAGATCGAGCGGCTCACCCGGCTGCGGTCGGCTCTGGCCCACGGGTCGAATCTGCCCGCGGAGGACCGGCGCGACGCCTTCGTGCCGGGGCGGACGCCGGTGCCGTATGCGGTCCGGGTGTTTGACGGCGAGGAAGTGGCGGCGGCAGTGAAGTCGTCGCTCGATTTTTGGCTGACGCTCGGCGCCGAGGGCGAGGCGATGGAGCGGGAGCTGGCGGATTACCTGGGCGTGCGCCGTTCGATTTTGGCGAACTCGGGCTCGTCGGCCAATCTGCTCGCGGTGACGGCGCTCACGTCGGCGAAATTGCCGCCGGAAAAACGGCTCCGGCCCGGCGATGAAATCATCACCTGCGCCGCCGGTTTTCCGACGACCGTGTCGCCCATCGTGCAGGCGGGCGCGGTGCCGGTCTTCATCGACAACGATCCGGTAACCGGCAACGCCGACTGCGCGCAGCTCGAGGCGGCTTATCGCCCGGGCCGGACCAAGGCCGTGATTTTTGCCCACGCGCTGGGTAATCCCTTCGATCTGACCGCGGTGACGGCGTTTTGCCGGGCCCACGATCTTTGGTTGATCGAAGACAACTGCGATGCGTTGGGGAGCCGCTACGCCTTGGCCGGGGAGACGGCCCGACTGACCGGGAGTTTCGGCGATTTGTCCACGCAGTCGTTTTATCCGCCGCACCACCTCACGATGGGCGAGGGCGGGGCGGTGAACATCGGTCGCGACATGCGTTTCAAGGTGATCGTGGAAAGCTTTCGCGATTGGGGCCGCGACTGCTGGTGCGGCAGCGGCGTGGACAACACCTGCGGCAAACGCTTCGGCTGGCAGCTCGGGGAACTGCCCGAGGGCTACGACCACAAATACATCTACAGCCACCTCGGCTATAATCTGAAGCCGCTCGATTTGCAGGCGGCGATCGGCCGCGTGCAGCTTCGCCGGTTGGCCGCGTTCGGCGAAGCGCGGCGGCGCAATTGGCAACGTCTTCGGACGGGGCTCGCGGGGTTGCACGATTATTTTGAATTCTCGCTGCCGACTCACGCGCAGCGTTGGAACGGGGCCGGCTTCGACTGGGCGCCCGGACCGGGCGGGCCGCAGGCCGATCCCTCGTGGTTCGGGTTCATGCTGCTCGTGAAAGACGACGCACCGTTTACGGCCGCGCAGTTGACGCGACATCTCGACGAAAAGAAAATCGGCAGCCGCCGGTTGTTTGGCGGCAACCTCGTGCGGCAGCCCGCCTTCGTGCAGTTGCGCCGCGATAATCCGGGGGCCTTCCGCACCGTCGGGGATTTGCGTGGAGCTGACCGGCTCATGCGCTCGGCGTTGTTCGTCGGCGTATATCCCGGTTTGACCGCGCCGATGATCGACTATGTGGTCGAGACCGTCGGCGAATTCTGCCGGGTCGCGGCGAAGGGCCGCATTTCCCCTCCATGAAGACGATCATTCTCTGCGGCGGCAAAGGCACGCGACTGCGCGAGGAAACCGAGTATCGGCCCAAGCCGATGGTGCCAATCGGCGAGCGTCCGATTCTCTGGCACATCATGCGCCGCTACGCGAAGTATGGGCACAAGGACTTCGTGCTCTGCCTCGGCTACAAGGGCGAAATCATCCGCGACTATTTTCGGAACCACCCGTGGCACAACCGCGACGTCACGCTCACCTTGGGGCGGACCCACGAGCCGGAGTTTCACCGCCCGCAATCGGATGCCGACTGGAAAGTGACGCTGTGCGAGACCGGCCCCGAGACCCTCACGGCGGGACGGATTTGGGCGGTGCGAGACCACGTGCGGGGCGGGCCGTTTTTCCTGACTTACGGCGACGGCGTGGGCGACATCGATCTGGAGGCCGTGTTGGCGTTTCACCGGAAATCCGGCGCGGTCGTCACGCTCACGGCGGTCCATCCGCCGGGCCGGTTCGGCGAGGTGAGCCTGACGGCCGACGGGCGCGTCGAGAGCTTCAACGAGAAGCCGCAGACGGAAGCGGGCTACATCAACGGCGGGTTCATGGTCTGCGAGCCGCAGCTTTTCGATTACCTGTCGGCGGACCCGCAGGTGATGTTCGAGGAAGCGCCGCTCCGGCGGCTCGCGGCGGAGGGCAAGCTCGCGGCGTGTCGACACGAAGGGTTCTGGCAGCCGATGGACACTTATCAGGAATTTGCCCTGTTGAACCGGCTCTGGAGCGAGGGACGCGCGCCGTGGGCGGGGTAACGGTCGAGCCGCCGTTTGCGGCGGAGGATTTGGCGTCGGTGCTCGCGGGCATTGCGGGCGTGACGGCCGATGTGCGGAACGCCCGCCTGCTCATCACGGGCGGCACCGGTTTCTTTGGTCGTTGGTTGCTGGAAAGTATGCTGGCGGCCAACGCTCAGACTGGGGCCAACCTCACCGCCACCGTGTTGGCGCGCGATCCGGCGGCCTTCCTCGCGCGGATGCCCCATTTGGCGACGGCCCGGGCGATCACGTGGGTGACGGGTGCGGTGACCACGATTCGGCCGGAAGACTTCGCCGGGCAGCGCTTCGACGGCGTCATTCATTTGGCCACTGAGTCGGATTCACCGGCCACGGTGCGCAATCCGGGGGCGGCGGTCGACGTGATCACCGGCGGCACCCGCCGCGTGCTCGACGTGGCGGTCGCGACCGGAGCACGGCGGTTTTTATTTGCGAGTTCGGGTTCGGTTTACGGGAAGCAGCCGTCGACGGTCGAGCGGTTGGACGAAACTTTCCCGGGTTTGCCCGACCCAAACAATCTCACCGACGCCTACGCGATTTCCGGCGAGGCGAAGCGGCAGGCGGAACTGCTCTGCGTCGGCTACGCGCGCGAACACTCGTTGGCGGCGGTGATCGCGCGGGGCTTTACGTTTGCCGGGCCAGGGCTGCCGCTGGACGGAAAATTCGCGTTTGGGAATTTTATGCGGGACGCGTTGGCCGGCCGGCCGATCGTGCTGACGGGCGATGGCACGCCGGTGCGGTCCTACCTCCATGCGATCGACCTCACGGTCTGGCTGTGGACGATGCTCGTGCGCGGCGCGCCCGGCCGGGCCTATAACGTGGGCTCCGAGCACGCGGTCACGTTGCGGGAACTGGCGGACGCGATCGCCGAAGAGTTTGGCTTGGCGGAAGTCAGAGTCCTGCAGACGCCGCTCCCGGGCCAGTTGCCGCACCGCTACGTCCCGTCCACCGCGCGGGCCCGCGCGGAACTAGGCCTGAGCGAGACGATCAACCTCCCAGAAACGATCCGGCGCTCGGCGAAAGCGTGGGCGCGGGTAGTGCAGCGTTGACGGCCAATCATCACGCTGTCACAAAACAACCAGTTCGACGTCAGCCATGTCCTCCTCGCTTAAAGAGTAAATTGTATCACAGAGTGCTGATCTTTGTCAGCGCTATGGGGTAAGCCGGCTTGGCCTCTTTGGGTCGGTGGCTCGAGGTGAGGATAATGAGGACAGTGATATTGATTTTTTAGCCGATTTTGAAAATCCGGTGCCTGCCACCATGGCCGATCGGTATTTTGGGTTTATTTCTGAGGCCTCCCTTCGTTTCGGCCGACCCGTTCAGCTCGTTACTCCTCGCATGGTTCGTAATCCTTTTCTGAAACGCAGTATGGAACGTGATTTAACCATGGTCCATGGACGAGACTTCACTTAAATATTATTACGACGCGAGGGAAGCCGCTTGAGCGATCATGCGTTTCACTGTAGCTCGGAGTTACGACGATTATTGCAGGGACGAAATGTTATCCTCTGCCATCGAACGTAAGTTTGAGATTATCGGCGAGGCCTTGGCGCGGATCCGACGTAAGCGACCGGAAGATTTGAGCGTGATCGGAGATTCGCCTGCCATCATCGGATTCAGAAATATCTTGGTTCATGCTTATGAACATATCGAAGATTCCGTTGTATGGAGTATCGTCACTGAACAATTACCGCGATTTCTTGAGCAATTGGAATCGATACCAGAGATTGATTCACTCTCCGACCTTAAGCCCGAGTGAACCGCGGTTTTGAGTGCAGCGTTGACCTCGTGGGGGTCGTGCTAAGATTTTGTGCGCCACTGCATGTCTTCCCAGCCGCTGTTTATTTTTGAGATGGCCAACAACCACATGGGCGATGTCGCTCATGGGATCAGGATCGTGCGCGAGTTGCGCGAGGCCTGTGCGGGCTTTGCCTTCCGCTTCGCGGTGAAGCTCCAATACCGGCACCTGCCCGACTTCATCCACCCTGACTACCGCCAGCGGACCGACCTGAAATTCGTAAAGCGGTTTTCGGAGACCGCCCTCAGTTGGGACGACTACCGCCGGATCAAAGACGCCATCGTGGAAAACGGGTTTTTGTCGATGTGCACACCGTGGGACAACCTATCAGTCGATAAGATCGTCGAGCACGGCTATGATTTTCTGAAGGTGCCCAGTTGCTACCTCACGGATTGGCCGCTGGCGGAAAAAATCGCGACCACGAAGCTGCCGTTGGTGATTTCGACCGCGGGCGAGTCGTTTGAGGATATCGACCGGATCGTCAGCTTTTATCAGCACCGCGACAAACCACTCGCAGTGATGCATTGTGTGGGCGAATACCCGACCGCCGACGATAATCTGCAGCTTAACCAGATCGAGTTGCTCCAGAAACGCTACGCCGGGGTGGAGATCGGTTATTCGACCCACGAGTCGCCCGACCAGTGTGAGGCCGTGATGCTCGCGGTGGCCAAGGGTGCGACGTTGTTTGAGAAACACGTCGGCGTGCCCACGGAAAACTATTCCATCAATGCCTATTCGGCGACGCCGGCGCAGGTCCGGCGTTGGCTGGAAGCGGCCCGGCGCGCGTTCGCGATGTGCGGCGTGAGCGGCCGGCGGCACGGTTTCTCGGCAGCGGAACAACGCACGCTCGGTGATTTGCATCGGGCGGTCTTCGCGCGGCGCGCCATTCAGGCGGGCGAGGTCATCACGCTCGACGACGTGTTTTTGTCGATCCCCGGCACCGCGGGCCAGCTCGTCGGCCAGGACCTTTCGAAATACACGGAATATCGGGCGACCCGCGCCTTCGCCGTCAACGAGGCGATCCTGCGCGCGGAGGTCGAGGCGACCGACACGCGCAGCGTCATCCACGGCATCGTGCGCGACGCCAAAGCGATGCTCAAAACCTCGGGCGCGATCGTGCCGGCGCAGCTGGAACTGGAAGTTTCCCACCACTACGGGATCGAGCGTTTCCGCGAGTTCGGCACGACAACGATCACGGTCGTTAACCGCGAGGCCTACTGTAAGCGCGTCATTTTGATTTTGCCGGGCCAAGCTCACCCCGAGCAGTGGCACAAGCTCAAGGACGAGACCTACCACCTCCTGCACGGCGAGATCGAGCTCACCCTCGACGGCGTGCGGCGGACGGTGACGAAGAACGAAGTCGTGGTCATTCCCCGCGGCGTGAAGCACGCGTTCGCCAGCGCGGCGGGAGCGGTGATTGAGGAGATTTCGTCGGCGTATGCGCAGTCGGATTCCTACTACACCGATCCGCGCATCGGCGAAAATCCCAACCGCAAGACGTATGTCACGAACTGGATGGATTGAACCGTGACGGCCGACGCGGAAATTCCGGCGCTGCGCAAGCGGCGCAATCGGTTCATTTGGCTCGCGGTGGGTTCACTGGTCCTCGCGATCAGCGTGGCGTTGCCCCGCCGGCTCGCCCGCCACGCCGCGCACAAACAGGCCAACGCGGAACTGCTACAGTTGCAGACTGAAATTGTCGCCTTGCAGGCCAAGATCCGGACCGTGCAAAACGACCTCGTCGCCGTGCAAACCCAACTGCGCTCCCCGGCCAATTGACGACCATGCCCGACGAGCCGGACCCCCATCTCGATCTGGAAATCGCGCGCGAGGGGCGCGAGCTGGCGAAGACGTGCGCGTGGTTTGCGGTCGCGATCGCGGCGGTGATCGCGTTCGCCAATTTCGGGCCCGAGCCCGCGGGTCTCGTCTCGGCGCGCGAACAGGTCGCCCTCCATCGCACGATTCTGCGTGAGCATGAAGCGCTGCTGCGGCAGAACGAAGCGGCGTTGCGCGAAAATCAGGCTCTCCTTCAGGCGCGGCGCAAATAATCCGTCTATCATTTTTTATCCGGTGAAACTCTCCGATTACGTGGTCGATTTTCTGGTCCGCCAAGGACTCCAACATATCTTTCTGCTTCCGGGCGGGGGGTGCATGCACCTCATCGATTCGGTCGGGAAACGGCCTGAGCTCGACTACGTCGCGTGCTTGCATGAGCAGGGCTGCGCCTTCGCCGCCGAGGCTTACGGCGAGTTCACCAACCGCTTCGGTTGCGCCCTCGTGACGGCTGGACCGGGCGGCACCAACGCCCTCACCGGCGCGGCGTGCGCGTGGATCGAATCGTCGCCCTGCCTCTTCATCTCGGGTCAGGCCAAGCGCGCCGATCTCATCCGGCATCAGCCGCTGCCCGTCCGCTCCATGGGCCAGCAGGAGGTCGATATCACCGCGATGGCCGCGCCGATTACCAAGTATGCGGTGATGGTGGTGGAGCCGAAAGAAATCCGGTTTCACCTCGAAAAAGCCGTCTGGCTCGCCACCCACGGCCGCAAGGGCCCCGTTTGGCTCGATATCCCGCTCGACGTGCAGGCCGCCCAGATCGAGCCGGCCGAGCTGGTCGGCTTCACTCCGCCGGCCTCGCCGGCAGCGGGATTCGCCGGGCCGATCGCCGCAGCCCTGGCGGCGCTCGCGCAGGCGCGGCGCCCGGTGGTCTATGTCGGCAACGGCGTGCGGACGGCCGGCGCGGTCGAGGCGTTTCGCGCGCTCGTCGAACGCCTGAAACTGCCCGTCCTCCTGACGTGGAAGGCGGCCGATTTTCTCCCGGAAGATCATCCGGCCTACATCGGCCGGCCCGGCGGCATGGGCCAGCGCGGGGCGAATTTCACGCAACAGCGCGCCGATTGGATTCTCGTTTTGGGCGCGCGGTTGGACCTGCCGTCGGTCGCCTTTAATCACGCCAACTTTGCCCCGCGCGCGTTCAAAGTATTCGTCGACGTCGATCCGGCGGAGCTCGCCAAGTTCAAGACGAGGGTGGACGTACCGGTCGCAGCGGATCTCGGCGATTTTCTGCCCGCCTTGCTCGCCGCCGCCGGCGGCGCGGCCGTGCCCGATTTCCAGCCGTGGCGCGACGAATGCCGCGCGCTCTCGTCGCGTTATCCGGTGGTCCTGCCCGAATACCGCACGCGCGCCGATACGCCGGTGAGCACCTACGTGTTGATGGATGTGCTGTCGGACTTGCTCGACGAGCGGGATATTTTGGTCCCCGGCAGTTCGGGCCCGTGCAGCGATATTTTTTATCAGGCGTTTCGAGTGAAGGCGGGGCAACGCATCTTGAACGCGCCCGGCCTCGGCGCGATGGGCACCGGGTTGCCCGGCACCATCGGTGCGGCGCTGGCGGGCGGTGACCGGCGGGTCGTCAACATCAACGGCGAGGGTGGATTCCAACTCAACATCCAGGAGCTCGAAACCGTCCGCCGCTTGCAGCTCCCCGTGAAATACCTCGTCCTCGACAACGGCGGCTACCGCTCGATCGTGGCGATGCAGCGCGGTCACTTTCAGGGGCGACTCGTGGGCTCGGAACCGTCGAGCCGGCTAACGATGCCGGACACTGGCCGCGTCGCGGAGGCCTACGGCATCCCGGCGCTGTATGTGGATTCGCACGCGCAGTTGGAAGCGGTGTTGCGGGACGCGCTCGGTCGCGCCGGTCCGGTGGTGTGCGTCGTGAAGACCTCCGTCGACGAGATGACGGCGCCGAAAGTGACCTCCGAAATCCGGCCCGACGGCAGCATCGTTTCCAAGCCGATGGAAGACATGTGGCCGTTTCTGGACCGGGCGGAATTTGGCGCCATCATGGGGAGTTGAGGCCGCGTGACCACCGTGACCGCGTCCGACCTCCGGGAAATCGAAGACCTCTTGGCTGAGCCCGTGGCCGCCGCTGCCGAGCGCGAGCGGACGACGTTTGCGGAGCAACTGCGGGCCGGCGACGGCACGGTGGTGCTCTTCGGCGCGGGCCGTCTCGGGCAGCTCTGCGCGCGGGCGCTGGCGAGGGCCGGCGTGCCGCTGCGGGCGTTCTGCGACGGCAATTCGCGGCTCCAGGGTACGACTGTCGCGGGCGCGGAAGTGCTGGCGCCAGCGGAGGCGGCTCGCCGGTTTGGCGGAGCGCTGTTTGTCGTCGCGATTTGGACCGGCACCGCGCGCGAATCGATGCCGGAGCGCGTCGCGTTTCTGCGCGGCTTGGGCTGCGCGCACGTCACGAGCTATGCGCCGCTCGTTTGGGCGCACGGCGCGGAGGAAGCGCCGTTCCATGCGTTTGACCTGCCGTCGCGGACGTTGGCGGCGGCTGCGCCTTTGCGGGCGCTGGCCGCGCGTCTCGCGGATGACGCCTCGCGTCGCGTGTTCCTCGCCGCGCTGCGGCAACGGCTGCACGGGGACTTCGATCCGGCGCCGCCTGCGGCCGACCAGTATTTTCCCGCGGATTTGGTCCGGCTCGGGCGCGGCGAGACGTTCGTCGACGGCGGTGCGTTCGATGGCGATACGTTGGCGGATTTCCTTCGGCGGGTCGGCGGCGAGTTTCGGCATTACCACGCCTTCGAGCCCGACGCCGCCAATTCCGAGCGGTTGCGGCAACGGATCGCCGCGCTGGAGTCGCCGCTGAGCGCGAAGATCACCCACCACACGGTCGCACTGCACGCGGCGGCGTCTGCGCTCGCGTTCAGCGATCAGGGCGGGACGACGTCGCAGTTGCAGGCGACCGGCACGGCGGAGGTCCGCGGCGAGGCGTTGGACACGGTCATCGGCGATGGCGCGGTGAGTTTTCTGAAACTCGATGTGGAAGGTGCGGAGCTGGCGGCGTTGCGCGGGGCCGCGCGGATCCTGCGGACGCAACGTCCCCTCGTCGCCGCCTGCGTCTACCATCGGCCGGAGGATCTGTGGACCGTGCCGGAGTTCATTTTGGAGGCTATGCCGGCAAGCCGGCTCTACCTGCGGCGCCACGGTTGGGACGGCTGGGAGACGGTCGGCTATGTGCTGCCGCAGGAGCGTGCCCGGCCGGAGGGAACGGTTCCCGCGCCATGACGACGGATGGACACTCGAGACCCTGCCCGGTGTGCGCGAGTACGGCGGAGCGCGAGGTGCTTTACCGCCAGCGCTTCGCGGCGGGGCCGTTGGGCGACGGCTACGCGGTGGCGGTGTGCGCGGCCTGCGGCGCGGTGTTCGCCGACGGGATTCCGGGTCAGGCCGAGTTGGACGCGTATTACGCCGAGCGTTCGAAATACACCTACGCCCATGCCGACGGCGCGGAGTCGCCGTTCGACTTCAAACGCTTCGAGGCGATCGCCGACCAGTTGGAGCCGCATCTGTCGTCGAAGGCGGCGAGAATCTTGGACATCGGCTGCGCCACGGGCGGCCTGTTGGCGGTGTTGCAGCGGCGCGGTTACACTCACGTCGTCGGGAGCGATCCGTCGCCCGCGTGCGCCGACGCCGCGCGGCGGTTGCACGGGATCGAGGTGCGGACGGCGACGCTCGCCGAGCACGCGGAGTGGACGGAGCGCTTTGACGCGGTGCTGCTGGTGGGCGTGCTCGAGCACGTACGGGAAGTCCGGGCGGCGGTGGGCATCGCCGCAGGGTTATTGCGGCCGGGCGGCGTGCTCTACGGCGCACAACCCGATGTGGAGGGCTTCGCCGCGTGTGTGAACGCGCCTTACCAGCAGTTTAGCACGGAGCACGTAAACTTTTTTTCGACGGCCTCGCTGACCCGGTTGCTGGCAACGGCGGAGTTGGCGCCGGTGGCGACTTGGCGTTGGCTGGTGGAGTGGCGCGAAGGCGTGACCGATTCGGTCGTGAGCGGGGTGTTCGCACGTAGTGACGCCGGCGTCGGCGCGGGGGCAGGGGCGCCGGTCGCGTCGGAGGGGCCGCGCGATGCGGTGAGTCGCGGGGCCTTGGTGGCCTACGTGGCGCAATCGGCCGCCGGGGAAACGGCGACCCGGTACTTGATCGAGGAATTGGTGCGCACGCAGGAGCCCCTGCTGGTATGGGGCGCGGGGACCTTGACGCGCCACCTGCTGGCGACGACGCCGCTGGGCCGGGCCAACCTGGTGGCGTTTGTGGACTCCAGTCCGCACCTGCACGGGACGGAGCTGGCCGGTCGGAGAATCTTGGCGGCGACAGAACTCGGCGGGCGACCTGAGCGCATTTTAATCTGCTCGGTGGTGTTCGCGCGGGAGATTAGCCGGATGATTCGCTCAGAGCTCAGGCTGCCGAATGACGTTATCACGTTGACCGAGGTAAAGAACGTCGCGGCGAGGGCATGATGCGTTTTAACCACGGATGGACACGGATGGACATGGATGATTCGGACGATTTCCTTCATCGCGGGGTGAGGGCACGCCGCCTACACCAAGGCATGGCGGCGGCCGGAGCAGGCTCGGTGCAGGGACGTGCCTTGCGCGCGTCCGATTTTGGATTCGCCGGACCGAGCGGGGTGCCCTTACCCCGCACGATGTTTGGATAAGCTGTCAGCGGCCGTCACTCGCCGAACTTTATGCCCTCGACCCGGTCGGCGTGAACTTCGACCAGATCGGCTGAATCCAAGAGCGACGTGATCCGCGGCCACAGGTTCACCAGCATGGTTTCAAGATCGGCGCGGCGCAGGTTTCCCGTGCGGAGCCAGATAACTTTGGGAGGCGGCCCTTCGAGCGCGAGCCGCTCAAAAAAGTCGGTATCTTTGGTCAGAAGCGTCCAGCCGTCGCGGCGTCCATGATCCCAGATCAACTTGTCGGTGGGCTGCTCACCCAAGGCGGTGGCATGCAGGCAGGGACAAAACAGTTTGGCCGCCAAGGCCGCCGGCAGATTCTCATCGATCAAAAGGCGAATCACGAGGCGAGGGCCACGGTGCTGTGCACTTCGCTCAAGCGCCGGGCGTAAGCCAGACAGGCCAAGACATCGGCCCGCTCAAGCCGAGGATGGCCGGCCAAAACGTCTTCCACACTGTCGCCCGCGCTCAGATACGAGAGCACCGTCTGCACGGTAATCCGCGTGTTGCGAATCACCGGCTTCCCGTTGCAGACTCCGGGAATGATTTCGATGCGGTCCATAGCGGAGGTGTAGTTTCTTTTCCACGGGCAGCAAGCAGGTTCCCGCGGTTAGGCCCGGGCGATGCGTATCAACTACGGATAGACACGGAGCGACGCGGATTTGGCGAGGACAGAGACGAAAGCAGGACCACACTGAGCACTGAACCCTCAAATCTCAACTTCCGTTCCCCTCTCTCTCAACTCTCAACTCTCAACGCTCAACTTTCGTTTCTCCCCATCCCCTTGTGTCATGCTCAGCACGGCGGCCATGAGGAACCAAAAGAAAAACTGGTTGCTGGCGTAGATGTTGAGCGAGTTGGAGGTGAGGTTGGTCTGGACATAGACCCCGAGGGCCAAAGTGGTGCCGAGCAGCGTCAGACGTTCCTCCGAGTTGCGGTCGCACGGGATGATTACCGCCTGTCGCCCTGCAGTCGCCTGCCATGCACGCACGCCGCGCCACAGGGTCCAGCCGATCAATCCGGCGAATAGCGCGGCGACCAAAACACCCTGTTCCGCGGCGATTTGGAGAAAGACGTTGTGGGCAAAATTGGGAACAGGCGCATAGGGGTCACCGGCCTTGGCATAGCCGGGCGAGGATAAATAGAATGAGCCGATGCCATGGCCTAAGAGCGGACGCTCGCGGATCATGCCGAAGGCCTTGTGGTAGAGATCGAGCCGGCCGGAACTTTTGTCGGCCAGCTTTTCGATGCGCACCAGAGAAACCAGGCGCGCCAGGTAGTGGTGGTTCTGCCACGCGGGTTTCTTGGCTTGGAGGTTGATTACGCCCACGGCGACCGCGGTCATCGCCAAAAAGACTATCGTGCACCACCGCGGCAGGCGAAACCACGCGACGATCAAGAGAAAAACGCCTGCCCCCAACCAGATGCCCCGCGACCACGAGAGGACGACGAGGCCCGCGACCCCGGCGATATACAGGATTTGCCCGCTAAAATTTCCCCAATTTTTTTTCGCCAGCGCCGCGACCGCGAAAACCAAAACGGCGGCCGCAAAGCCGCCGAAGGAGAAAATGTCCTCGTAGGCCGATAGAAACCCGACGCCGACCCAATTCTCCGTCAGCATCGATTTGTATCCGCTCAAAGTGAAAATTGCCGTGAGGCCGGCGGTGCTCAAGAACACCAGCCGGATTTTGATCGCGATCAACGCACCGCGACTCCGTGGCCTGTCATCTTTGGTCAGAGCACATCGCAGTTGCTCGTTTCCATCCGTGGACCGATCCAGCGCACGACCGGTGTTTTTCAATCCGGCATTCCACGTCCCGGGCTGCCATGTGAGCAACAGCGCGCGGAACCAAAACAGGCCCTGCAGCCAGATGAAGGCCGAGTGCAGGAAGTAATACGGGTCACCAAAACCGGCGGCGGTGTGGCGAAGAAGGATGCTCCAGAATTGGGCGTCGTGGTGGTGTCGCCATAGCTGTGCGCCCAGGGACAGCAGCAGCGCGGTGATGAGCAGATCGGTCGCAAGCAGGGCCACGGGGAGCACCGGCGGCCCGGCCTGCTCTCTCGGGGTCTTCGCGACGAGGCCGGCAAGCCAACGCCCCATCCACCCGAGCCAAAGGGCGGCGAACACCGCTGACGGACTGCCCCCGGTCACGCCCAAAATCGGTAGGCCGTTGAGCAGTGGCATCGCCACTGCAAACGCGAATAGGGCGGTGCTCGGATGCCACGCGGCCAGTCCCGCCGCAGCGACCAACAAAAGGCCGAGCGGCCCGATCAGGGAACCGTTCTCTGCACCCACGGCGTGCAAATACCGCACGCAAAGCAACGCGAAACCCACGTGCAGGGCCCCGCGCCAGAGCTGAAGGAGGCGAGGGCAGCCCACGTTGAACTTCAACTGCCTGCTCGCTTCCAGCCAACGAAGCCGAGCAGCGCCAGCCCCAGCCCCAGCGCCCCGCCGATGCCGATACCGGCAATACCGGCCATCGCCAACCCGCGATAGAAAGAGCTGCTCTTGGTCTGCATGCTCACGCGGATGGCATTACCGTATTGTTGCTGCTGGTAGTCTTCGTACGTCACCCGGATTTCATTCATCAGGCCGGAATAGGTGCGCGTGATCTCGGCGAGCGACTTGTTAAACAGTTCCATGGTCTCTTTCTTTTCGACCGAGTTGCTGTTGATGAAACCCGCCATGTTAACCCGGCGCTCCTCCAGAATCGCGATCTCCGACTGGATCTTCCGGGTCTTCAAACTGGCCTCGAGGACTCGTCGGACCAGAAAGTTATAGGCGTCATTGACCAAGAGAGAATCAACCAGACCTTGGTCCACGACCATGGCATCATTCCGCTGCGGTCCGGTCTGGGACTTCAACCCTAGGGCATAGCTCTGCTCCCGGCCTTGCGTCTGCTGCAGGAGCGCCGAGATCACCTTTTCCTGCTCAAGGGCTAGGCGTTCTTCATCACGGATGGTCTTCAGGAAATAATCCATTTTGACCATGGCGAGAGCGCGGTCCCGGGAAAGGCCGTCGCGACGGATCAACCCCAAGACCTCGTTCAGCCTAATTTGCGTGAAATTCTGGCTTTGCTTGAGCAGGTCGCTGAAAGAGAGGTTCGAGCGCGGCGAGCGAAACGCCCGGGCGGTCTCGGACATCTGGGTAAGAAATAGGTCGATGTTCTGGGTCTCCTGCCGCAGCACCAGTTCGTAGTCGAAATAATCCGCTCCGGCCAAGGCTTCAAAAGCCTTGCCGCTGTTGAGCGGCAGGGCGACGTAGGTGCGGACAAATTTTTCCTGATATACGCTGACGATTTCACCGAGGAGCAGTTCGCGCTGGCGCGGGGTCATGGGAAACGACCGCTCGATATTCAAACTCAGAGTGTATTCGTCGGGGATGTAGAGGCGAGGCGTCTGCCCGGCGGCGCGTTGTTTGTCGCGCTCCTTGATGATGGAATCTGGGATGATGCCCTCAATGCTCAGGGCGGCCCGGACCTTACTTTGCGTCGCCTCTGTCGTATCCAGGCCCTTACGTTTGAGTGCCTCGGCCACGATCTCCGGCGAGCGCAGATCATCCGGGGAGAATTTGGATTTATCGGGATACTCGCTTCGCTCAAAGCCCGGAAAGCTGAATACCACTCGCGTGGTGGTGGAGACGGTCTGAAACGCCCCGGATGCATAGTAGGACCCCGCCGTGATGGCTAGGCCCAGTGAGACTAGGCCGGCGATCATCGGCAGGCCTCGCTTCAGGCGGCCAAAGAGTTCGCCGAAATCAATGCTGTCGTCGTCGTAAGGGGAGGGGGCTTGGCTTGATGGATTCATGTTGAATGTTAAAAGTTGTCCTGAGGTGTGCAGGGGAATCGCAAAACTTCAATCCGTGATTCATCGCGGCTACAAATCGCAATTGAGCTCAGCAGATTTTTAACCACGGATCACACGGATACGATCCGGATAAAAACCTAAGGCCGGTTGTTTCAATTCCCATCCATTCCCCATCCACTCCCTATCCGTGGTAAAACGCCTTGGTTAAAACCGCGCAATCATCCGTGTTCATTCGTGATATCCGTGGTTAAAAATTCCGAGTCCGTCTTCCGTGTCTTCCGTGTTTTCCGTGGCCAATCCTCCAAACCGTTTTCACCACAGATTACGCGGATATTTCCCGTATCTCCAATCATCCGTGATATCCGTGACATCCGTGGTTAAAAATTCCGATTCCGTCTTCTGTGGTTTCCGTGTTTTCCGTGGGCACTCCGCGGTTCGGAATGAGCGTCGATGAGCGCAGATGAGCGTTCCAGAACTGAGTTTCCCGCTTTTTCGAGCCAACAGCCATGAGGGTTTGACCCTTTTTTCGGCCGCGGTAAAAAAACGAAAGCTCAG
>CAMCWW010000049.1:0-27938 GCA_945882935.1 Opitutus sp. GAS368 | reverse complement strand
AGGCCGGGCGGGTTCGAGGGTCCCTTGGCGTAGAAATCACCGAACACGTTGAGCGCCTTTGTTGGATCCGTCTGGTTCAATGCGGCGATGAAGGCGGCGTTGCTAGGCAGCCCGCCGTTGAGGGCGTGCAACCTCTGTCCGTAATACATGGCCGACACCTCGCCCTGCCAGCCGCGCGGCAATTCGGCTCGGGCGCCCACGAGGGCACGCAACGACTTGGTTTCGGTTAGAAGAAGGCGGGGGCCCAGCTCATCGTTTGAAAGGGCGTAGCCCAAATCCTGGCCGAAAGGATTGAACGGGTTGGTGGCCGGGATGCGGGGCAGCGTAGCGGAGCCATTGGGATTATTGGTCCCGATCGGGTTGGCGCGGGTGTCCGTGTAGTTTTTGGTATGCGCGAATTCGGAGAACAACGTCAGTCCCTTCGTCAGGGTATATTCCGCGTTCAACGTAAGGCCCCACCGTTCGGTAGGTGTAATGATGGAGTAGAGATTGGCTTGGTTATAGTAGGCGCGCTGTCCCGCCGTGGCCGCAAAGTCGGAGATCTTGAGACTGCGGCCGTCCTGACCGGACGGCACGAGAGCCTGGGTGGCCGGGGTGCCGTTGGGGTTGGTGAGGCCGCGCAGGGTCTGGCCGGGCAGGGCGAAAATGGTCGCGGGATAGCCGATGGTGCTGCGAAAATCATCGCCCCCGCGGGGAGTGTGGTTTCCAGATTTGGAGAACCAGCGCTGGCTGGCCCAGAGCGGCTCGCGATTGAACCAGTCGATGACCGTGGTGAGTTTCCAGTGATCCTTAGTGATGCCGTGGGTCAGCGTGGCACCGCGCTCGAAACCGCCGCCGTGGTAGGTGCCACCCACGCGGTAGCGCACCTCGGTCGCGTTATAGGCCTGCTTGAGGATGATGTTCACCACCCCGCCGACCGCATCCGTGCCGTAAATCGCGGACGCGCCGTCGGTGAGCACCTCGATGCGCTCGATCATGCCGAGAGGGACGGTGTTGATGTCGAAGAAGCCCTGCGGCGGCGTCGTGCCGTTGTTGCCGCGCCCGGAAAGCGGCGCCCGGCGGCCGTTGATCAACACCAAGGTGGAATTGGAGCCGAGGCCCCGCAGACTGACGCCCGACTGGCCGGCATTGCGGGCGAAGAGCAGGGGGTTTTCGTCGTTGACCGCGCCGGCCCGGCCGGCGGAGGCGCCGGTAAAATTCTGCGGCAACGTGCGCAGAAACTCCTCGGTCGTGGCCAGACCCGACGTCAGCAGATACTTCTGGTCAAAGACTAGCACCGGCGACGGCCCTTCGACATCCGTCTGGCGGATGCGCGAGCCGAGCACCTCAAATCCCTCCATCTTGACGGCCTGCAACGGGGTCGCCGCGGTTGTCTGCGTAGGGACCGCAGCCAACACCGGGGTTCTTTCAGCCTGACTTGGGCGGACGCTGGGCGCGGTCGGCGTCGCCCGGACGGTTTTTGGGCTCGCGGCCCGGTTGACGGCGAGCGCGCCGGTCTTGGGATCGCGCACGGCCACGAGGTTGGTGCCGTCGAGCATGCGGGTAAGCGCGTCGGATGCGACGAACTCGCCCTGCACCGCATTGGTGCGGATGCCGCTCACCCCGTCGGTGGGAAACACGACACGGACGCCGGACTGTTCGGAGAATTTCTTCAGCGCGCCCTCGGCGGCACCCGCGGGCACATCGAACGGTTTCTTGGCGGGCTCAGCGGCGTGCAGCAGGCTGGCGAGGCAAAGGGCTGCGCCGAGGCACAGCCAGCGTGCGGCCAGTCGGAGGAGGGGCGAGGTCAGGGTATTCGCTCTACGGGTCGTCGTCATGAGGTAGATGAGTTGAGCGGGTGTATTTCCGGGGCACAGCATGCACCCCTGCTAGAAGCGCGGGGGGGGGGGGGGGCATGAGCGGCCTGACATCCGGACCGCTTGGAGTCAAGGAGCAAGTGTTTATAAAATCTTCTCAGGCAGCCACGGATCAAGATCGGCGGTCTCGGGCGCGTTTTCGAGCTGCCGCCAAACATGTAGGCCTTGGTGGCTGACTTCTAGTTTCTTGGCCAAGATTTTCCATGTGAGCGGCTCCATGCCTCTATCAAGTTCGTTAAAAAACCATCTGGGTTTTCTTGCGCGAGGTCGAATCACCCACGTCCCACATTTAGCCGAAAAGATTCCTTAGACCCCACGCCCACCCATCGGGCCAATCTCCTTGGTTTCGGTCCCCATCGTGTGCACGGTTCAATAATGAGATGTATTGCTCGCCTGCTTTGCACGTCCGCTATTTTTTTGTCGGTCGCTTTTCAGAGAAAGTTATACGAGAGGGCTTGTGGCGAAAACGTGCGGCAAATTCGCGCCGAGCCGCCGGGAAAACGCATTTGAACCTAAAAACCGCAGGTGAACCACGGATAGACCCGAATGGATCCGGATCTCAAACCGATGGGAGCAGCGAACGACTCACCCATGAGGTGAAGCCGGTTCACCGTCTCTATCCGGGTTAATTCAGGTGCAGCCGTGGTTGGTAAATTCGGAGGCTTGGGCTGCGGCGGATTCAAGGTTGAAATCTCCTTTACTCGCCAAGGCCCCGCCGCGTTTCATCCGCCTTCTTTCCTTTGAATCTCCGCCGATGTATCTTCGCCCTCTACCTCGTGTTGATCGGAGGAATCGGCTTGGCTGCCGGCGTTTTTTTCATCGAGGCACGCGAGGAATATGCCCGGCTAAAGTCGATCCAAGCGGAGAATCGTCGTCTGGTGGCGGATGCCGAGTTGCGGCTCAAGTATCAGGAAAAAGTGCTGGAACGCCTCAGTTCCGATCCCAGCTACGTGGACAAGGTGATCCGGCGAAAGCTGGGCTACGCGCGCCCGGAGGAGTTTGTCTTTCGCTTCTCGGAGAACTGAAACTGCCTTGATTGCAACTCCCTCTGTATGGCGCCCCCGCATCCTCTCGTCGCTACGTTCCAACAAGCCGGCCAAGGCCACGTATTTGCCTTCTTCGATCGGCTGAGCCCAGATGAACAAGCCCGGTTGTTGAGCGAAGCCGCTGAAATCGATTTGAGCGAAGTGGATCGTTTGAATCGCACCTTGGTCGTGCCGACTGGAGCCGCCGCGGGAGTCGATCTGACGGGACTGGCGCCGGCGCCGTATCAACCGGTAGTCGCCCACGGCGGCGATGCCGCCGCGTGGCAACGGGCCAAAGTTGCCGGCGAAGCCGCTCTGCGGGCCGGACGGGTCGCGGCGTTTACCGTCGCCGGAGGGCAGGGCACTCGCCTCGGTTACGACGGGCCGAAAGGCACGTTTCCCGTGACGCCCGTGATGGGCAAAACGCTCTTTCAAGTCTTCGCCGAAAAATTGCGCGCCGCGGGGAACCGCTGCGGGCGACCGCTGCATTGGTTCATTATGACCAGCCATCAGAATCACGCGGCGACCGAGGCGTTTTTCAAGACTCAGGCTTGTTTTGGTCTGGACCCGACCAAGGTGCATTTTTTCCGCCAGGGGCGAATGCCGGCGGTGAGTTTTGAGGGAAAAATTCTGCTCGAGACCATGGGCTCGATCGTGCTCTCGCCCGATGGGCACGGGGGTTCGTTGCGGGCGCTCGAGCGGAGTGGCGCGCTCGATCTCATGGAGCGCGAAGGCATCGACACGTTGAGCTATTTTCAGGTCGATAATCCGCTCGTGCGGGCGATCGATCCGACGTTCATCGGGTGGCACCTGCTGCACGGATCGGAGATGTCCAGCAAGATGGTGCCGAAGGCTTACGCGGAGGAAAAACTCGGCCATTTTTGCGTGCAAAACGAAAAAATGGTGGTGGTCGAATACTCGGATTTACCGATGGCGATGCAGCGGGAAACGGAGGCTGGCGGCCAACTGCGCTACCGCGCGGGCAGTATCGCAATTCATCTGCTGGACCGTGAATTCATCCGGCGCATGGCGCGCTCGGGCGCCGCCGGGTTGGCGCTGCCGTTTCACCGCGCCGACAAAAAAATCCCGACGATCGACGCCGGCGGTTCGGTGGTGAAACCGGCCAAGGCCAACGGCGTGAAGTTTGAGCTATTTGTGTTCGACGCCCAACCGTTTGCCAAGAATCCACTGGTGATTGAAACGAGTCGGGCGGACGATTTTTCGCCGGTGAAAAACGCGGAAGGGGTCGATTCCCCGCAATCTTGCCGCGACGACCAACGTCGGCAGTTTGCCCGCTGGCTCAATGCTAACGGTGCGAGGTTGCCGACCGATTCCTCGGGCTTGCCGGGCGTCAATCTCGAGGTCGCACCGTCGTTTGGTTACGACGAGGATTCATTTGCCGAGGCCTGGGCCCGGCTCCCGAGTAAACCTCTCCTCGTCGACGGCCTCGTGCTCGCCTGATTCGGCCCCTTATCTTTCCAAAACCATGTCCACTCTCGCCCAAGTCCAAGCTGCCGCCAAGGCCGGACAAATCATGCCCAGCACCGCGGAGAACATCGCGGCTTTTCTTGCCGCCGGTTTGCCGGTTTGGGCCGTCGAGAGCATCGACGAGCTGATCGCGAAGTCGGCGTGGGGTGAGCTCAACGACCGTTTCTACCGCTACTTGGAATTTGGCACCGGCGGGATGCGGGGCCGGACGATCGGCGTCGTCACCGCTGCGGCCGAAACCGGTCAACGCGATGCCGCCGGTTCCCCGGAACACGCGGCGATCGGGAGCAACTTGTTGAACGATTTCACGCTTTCAAGGGCCGTGATCGGTCTCTTTCGCCATACGCAAAAATATCTTGGCAGGCAGAGCGTGAGCGCGAAACCCCGCCTCGTGATCGCGTGCGACGTGCGCCATTTCTCGCGCCACTTTTGCGAGCTTGCGGCCTCGACGTGGACCAAGCTCGGCGGCGAGGCGTTTATTTTCGACGGACCGCGCCCGACCCCGCAACTGAGCTACAGCGTGCGTTGGCTCAAGGCCCATGCCGGCGTGGTCATCACCGCCAGCCACAATCCACCTCACGATAATGGCTTTAAGGCCTACTTTGACGATGGGGCCCAAGTGGTGCCGCCGCACGACACGGGAATCGTCGCCGAGGTCAACGCTGTGCCGCTCGCCGAGCTTGGTGCGTTTTTGGCGATCGATCTCGCCGGCGTCACAACGCTCGGGCGCGACGCCGACGACGCTTACCTCGAGGTCGCGGCGCAGGCGGCGATCGACCACGACGTCCTCAAGCAGACCAAGCTCAAAATCGCCTTCACCAACATTCACGCCACCGGTTCGGTGCATTCGATCCCGCTGTTGATTCATGCCGGCTGCGACGTGCATCCCGTGAAAGAGCAATTGGTGTTCGATGCCAATTTTCCCACGGTCAAGTCGGCCAACCCGGAGAACGCGGCCGCGTTGGCGCTGGCCGTGGCTTTAGCGGAGCGCGAGGCCTGCGATGTCGTGCTCGCGACCGATCCGGACGCTGATCGGATGGGCGTGGCCGTGCGCAACCGCGCGGGGAAAATGGAGCTGCTGACCGGTAACCAGATCGGAGCGCTGCTCGCCGATTACCGGCTCACAAAATACAAAGAACTCGGCTGGATACCCGCCGCAGGCTCGGACCGCGCCTGTCTCGTAAAAACGTTTGTCACCAGCCAACTCCAAGACGCGATTGGGCGCGCGCATGGCGTGAAAGTCGTGAACACGCTTACGGGCTTCAAGTGGATCGCGGCCAAGATGCGTGGCTACGAGCACCAACTGCTGGCGGCGATGCCGGCGGGTTTTGACTATGAGCGTCTGGCGCTCCGAGAGCGGGCCCGATTGCTCATGCAGCACAGCACGTTCTACGCGTTCGGCACTGAGGAGAGTTACGGTTATCTGCCCAACGATTTCGTCCGCGACAAAGACGGCAACGCGGCCTGCCTGATGTTCGCCGAACTCTGCGCCTGGGTGAAGAGCCGCGGACTGACTGTGCCGGAGTATCTCGACGAGATTTTTGTGCGGTGCGGATTCTACCTCGAAGGAGTTATCAATCTCTACTACGAGGGCGCGAGCGGTAACGCGAAGATCAAGCGCATCCTCGATACCTACCGCGCGAGCCCGCCGCAGCGGTTTGGCGACGTGGCGGTGGCGAAGTTTCAAGACTTTGGCCGCGAGGATATCCGGGATTCCGACGGGGAACTGATCCCGAAGCAGGACCTCTATCTGGTCACGCTCGCCAACGGCTACAGTTTCGCCGCCCGCGGCAGCGGCACCGAGCCGAAGATGAAATTCTATCTCTTCGCCCACGAAAAGGTGGCAAGCGTCGCCGAGTTGCCAGCGATCAAAGCCAACGTCCGCGCGACCCTCGATGGCCTGAGCAACTTGATCGAAGCCGACGCCAAGACCCGGGCGGAGGGGTGATACGATTGAAGTAGGGCAGGTCTGCGGCCTGCCGTATTCCCGATATCCCTCCGCTCATTCCGTTTCGCTTTCGAGATGAGCTCCACGGGCCGGAGGTAGGAGCCCGCTTGCGGGCGATTTTTATCGGGCGATTTTTTGTCGCCTTGAATCGCCTGCAAGCAGGCTCCTACCCCCAAGCCGAGTGAGCTTATCCTGAACTCGAATTGGAATCAGAGCAGCAGCAATGACGGACTCTCGAGGTGGGCTTTGATGGCGTTGAGGAATTTTGCGCCGAGCAAGCCGTCCACCACGCGATGGTCGCAAGAGAGGGTGAGATTCATCCGTTGGCCGATCACGATCTCGTCGCCGACGACGACGGGCTTCTTGACCGTGGCGCCGATGGCCAAAATCGCGGCGTTCGGCGGGTTAATGATCGCGCAGAAGCGGTCAATGCCGGCCATGCCGAGATTGGAAACGCAGAACGTGCCGCCCGTGAACTCGGCGGGCTGGAGCTTCTTTTCCTTGGCGCGACCGCCGAGGGCTTTGGCTTCCGTGCTGATTTGGAAGAGGCTCTTGGCATCGGTATCGCGGATGACCGGCGTGATCAGACCGTCCTCGATCGCGACCGCGAAGGAGACGTGGATTGCACCGTGGGATTGGATCCCGGCACCGGTCCAAGACGTGTTCACCGCCGGGATGGCGCGGAGCGCGGTGGCGGCGGCTTTGAGGACGAAGTCGTTGACGGAAAGTTTGACGCCGTCCTTGGCGAGACCGGCGTTGAGTTGTTCACGGAGGGTGAGGAGCGGGCCGGCGTCGATTTCGAGATCGAGATAGAAATGAGGAATCGTTGTTTTAGCTTCGAGCAGGCGTTTGGCGATGGTCGCGCGCATGTTTGATGCGGGGGCGAAGGCCTCGGCTTGGACCGGGGACTTGTCGAGGACCGAGCGATAACCCCAAGCCGGGACGGCGTCGGCGCGGGCCGGTTTCGCGGCGGCGGATGGCGGGTTTTTCTCGGCCGCGAGGATGTCGGCGCGGACGATGCGGCCGCCGGGACCGGAACCTTTGACGCGGGTGATATCGATGCGTTTTTCTTCGGCGAGCTTGCGGGCGAGGGGCGAAATGCGGATGCGGCCGGCGGGAGCGGCGCTGACGGTTGGCGCACGAGCGGCGGCGATCACGACCGGAGCGGGGGCGGGTGGGGGAGTCGGAACGGCGGCGGGCGCAGCGGCGGCCGGTGACGCCGGGGCCGCTGCGGGCGCGGGCATTTCGTAGGTTTCACCGGGCTTGCCGATCACGCAGAGGGGGGCCCCAATCGGGAGCTGTGCGCCGGGCGCACCGAATATTTTCAGGATCGTGCCATTAAAATAGCTCTCGAGCTCCATCGTGGCTTTGTCGGTTTCAACTTCGGCAAGCATGTCGCCGGCTTTTACGACATCGCCCTCTTTCTTGAACCATTTGGTCAGCGTGCCCACGGTCATGGTGTCGCTGAGTTTGGGCATTAAGGTGATATTGGCCATTGCTCGGAAAAGTTGAGAGTTGGGAGCTGAGAGTTGAGAGCCGGAAAAGCGGCTCAGTCGAGGAGGGCGAGAGCGGCTTTGAGAATGCGCTGCGGGTTGGGCAGCTGCTCGGCTTCGACGGGCGGGCTGTAAATCGCGGGTGCGTCGATGGTGCAAAGACGGCTGATCGGGGCATCAAGTTCGTCGAACGCCTCGGCTTGGATCATATAGGTGAGTTGGGCACCGACGCCGCAGAACGGCTTCTGCTCCTCGACGATGAGGACGCGGTGGGTCTTGCGCACGGACGCGAGCACGGTGTCGATGTCGAGCGGTCGAATGGTGCGGAGATCGACGATTTCAACGGAGATATCGTGTTCTTTCGCGAGCAACTCGGCGACGGCGAGCGATTGGATGACGGGCCGGCCGTAGGTGACGATGGTGAGGTCTCTGCCTTCGCGCTTCACGTCGGCTTGGCCGAGCGGGATGAGGTATTCCTCTTCGGGCACTTCACCTTTTTCGCCGTAAAGCAGGGTGTTCTCCAAGAAGAAGACCGGGTCGTTGTCGCGGATGGCGGATTTGAGCAGGCCTTTGGCGTCGTAGGCGGTGGAGGGGACGACGACCTTCACGCCGGGGTGCGCGGCGAGGATGTTCTCGGGCGTGTGGGAGTGGGTGGCGCCGACGTTGGTGCCGCCGTTGGCGGGACCGCGGATGACGATCGGGCAGTTGATCTGGCCGCCGGACATGTAGCGGACGTTGGCGGCGTTGTTGAGAATCTGGTCAAAGGCGACGGAATAGAAGGACCAGAACATGAGTTCCATCACTGGGCGCACGCCCAGCATCGAGGCACCGATGCCCATGCCGATAAACCCGGCTTCGCTGATGGGCGTGTCGGCGACGCGCAACGGGCCGAATTTTTCGAGCAGGCCTTGGGTGACTTTGTAGGCGCCTTGGAATTGGCCGACCTCTTCGCCCATGACGACCACGTTGGGATCGCGGGTGAGTTCTTCGGCAAGGGCGTGACGGACGGCTTCGCGGTAGGTGATCTGTGGCATCGGAGGCGGAAAAGTTGGGAGCTGGGAGTGGGGAGCCGGCGTGGGCGGCTCAGTTGAAGAACAAGCGGCCTTGGGAGGTGCGCTGGTCGGGATTGTCGGACTCCCAGTAAACGTCTTTTTGGATGTCCTCGGCGGTGGGGTAAGGGCTGGCGTCCGCAAATTCGGCGGCGGCCTCGGCTTCGGCGACGGCGGCTTCGTCGATCTTCTCGGCCGAGGCTTCGGTCAAGACGCCTTCGGCCAAGAGAATGGCTTGGAAAACCTGAATCGGGTCCTTGGTGCGGCGGTAGTCCTCGATCTCGGCTTTGGTGCGGTAAGTGTTGTCCGGGTCGGCGACGGAATGGCCGCGGTAACGGTAGGTTTCGATTTCGACGACGGCTGGTTTGCACTCCTCGCGGGCGATGGTGAGATACTTGTCCATCGTGGCCCGGACTTCGTAAACGTCGTGGCCGTCGCAGGCCGCCCAAGCGATCCCGTAACCCTCGGCGCGTTTGGCGAGTTCGCCGGCGGAGGAACGCGCTTGGCTCGTGCCCATGGAGTAGCCGTTGTTTTCGATGACGAAAACGCACGGCAGGTTCCAAAGCGCGGCGAGATTGTAAGCCTCATGGACGGCACCCTGGTTGACGGCGCCGTCGCCCATGAACGCCATGGCCGAGCCTTTATCGCCTTTGTATTTCACGCCGTAGGCCAGACCGACACCGAGGGGGATTTGGCCGCCGACGATGCCGTGGCCGCCCCAATAGTTTCGCTCGGGTGAGAAGAAGTGCATTGAGCCGCCCTTGCCCTTGGAGCAACCGGTGATCTTGCCGTAAAGCTCGGCCATGAGGGCTTTGGTATCCATGCCGACGGCGATGGCGTGGCCGTGGTCGCGGTAAGCGGTGATGACGTGGTCGTGTTTGCCCATTAACGAGCAGCAACCGACCGCGATCGCTTCCTGTCCGTTATAGAGGTGGAGAAAACCGCCGATATTGGCCCCGCCGGCGGCGTTCTTGCCGGTGTAGGCGCGATGACTGCGTTCCTCGAAACGGCGAATCCGCACCATTTGGCGGTAGAGCTCGATCTTTTGCTCGGCGGTGAGCGAGGCGTTGACGGGGGCCTGACCGTAGGAGACGGGGGCGGCAGGTTTCTGGTCGATGGTGGCGCTCGGTTTCTTGCTCACGGGTGTGTTGTTTTCAGTGTTAAAGCGTAAAGTGTTCGGCGGAAGTTTTGGAAATCAAGCGTTGTTTCGCTCCGAGGTTCATTCGCGCGTCAAACGGCGGCCGGGGTGATCTGCTCGATCTCGATGTGGACGGGTTGCCCGGGCGCGCAGTCGGCCTTGAGCGCGACGAATCGGTCGCGGTATTGATCGTAAATGGGCCAGAGGGCCCGGCGGTCGGTTTCCGGAATGGGCAATGTGCTGCCGATCGCGGCCCGACTGAAAAACCCAAACTTACCTTCCTCCATGTCAGCCGGGAGCGCGGGGATCGGGCGGCGGCAACGAAACAGGAACATCAACCAATGCGACTGCGCCTCGTAGGCTTTTTCTGCGATCATGGCGAAGAGATGCAGGTCGCCCGCCGTGATGGTGAAGCCTGTCTCTTCCTGCGTTTCGCGCACGGCGCACTCGAACGGGGATTCCCCGGCGGCGGTGTCCAATTTGCCGCCGATTGGGCTCCAAATCCCCAGATTGGGCGGTTTCGCCCGCAGGAGGAGCAGATGTTCGCCGGCAGCGTTTTCCAAAAATACAAGGACAGCGATTTTGTAGGGGAAGGTGGGGACGGACGACATGGTGAGTGGTTACACCCGGGACGAAAAAATAGTGCCGCAGGTTGAAAAATTGAGCGTGACGCGGTCCGGAGGTCGCACAACTTTTTTTCAACCGTGCGCGCCCCCCGCTTATTCTTTCTGGTTGTTTTCCTGCTCGGTTTGCCGGTCGTTTCGATCGGGGCCGGCAGTGAAGTGATCGAGGTCTCGGTCGCGCGATTTGGCTCGGCCCGCGCCCCCGGCGGCGCGACCGAACCGTGGCTCGAGGCCGAACTGGTTTTGGCGGTGAATGTCCCGCCCGACAGCGGCAGCCGAGCGATCAGCCGGGTGGGCGTGGCGCTGACGTTGGGCTGGGAATTGCCGGCGACGGCGGGCGGTTTTCGGCGCATGGACTACTACCGGGCCGAAGCCGAGTGCGTGGCTTTGGCGACCGGTCGGGCCAACGTGCGGTTCTACCTGCCGCCGGAGCTGGTGAAGCGCGATCAACTGAGGGGAACGCCGAAACTCTGGACGGTAGATCTGACCGTGGCCGGGCAAGCGATCCCGGCGGCCAAGGCGAATCAGGCCGCCGCGTTGGCCGATGGCTCGGCCCGCCGGGCCTTTCTCAGCACGGCCGCCGCCGCCGCGCTCGCGAATGCGGGCTTGTTGCTGCCCCAATATCTGACGCCGTTTGCGGGCGAGTATCCGCGGGCCACGCCCAGTTTCGTGCGGCGGGAAACGCTCGGTCATGCCCCGGTTCGGGCGGAGCCGTGAGTTTCCGCTTGCCGCGCGCCTCTATCTGAAATCGCTTCGCCCTTCGTCTATGCGTTCCCCTCGCCTTCTAGCCCTCGATTTGGGCGCAAGTCATGTCACCGCCGGTAGCTTTGGCGTGAGTGCGACCGGTCGTATCGTGCTCCAGCGTTTTGTTTTCGAGGCGCAGGATGCGGATCCGGCGCATGAGGCGCGTTGGCCCGATCACACGGCGAACGCGCTCGGGGCCGTTGCCTCGCGGGAGAAGCTGGCCGGGTCTTGCGTCGTTACGGTGCCCGGTCATCTCGCGTTGACGAAGTTTATCAAGACGCCGGCGCTTGATCCCGCGAAACGCACCCAGAGTCTCGCGTTCGAGGCCTCGCAACACATTCCCTATCCGCTCAGCGAAGTGATTTGGGACCACGTCGTGATCGCCGACGACGGGTTCGATCTCGAGGTCATGTTTGCCGCGGCCAAAGTGGACGCCCTAGAAAGCCTGTGTGCGACGGCGGATAGCGCCGGATTCGCGCCGGAGCGGGCCACGCCCAGCAGCTTGGCCCTGCGCGCGGCGTTCCGTTATAGTTATCCGGAGGCGCCCGGCAGCGCGCTCGTGATCAGCATCGGCGCGCGCTCGACCAACCTGCTCTTTCTCGACGGCGAGCGTTTCTATATCCGCACGTTTCCGCTGGCGGGCAATCAGGTCACGGCGGCGATCTCGGAAGAACTGCGCATCGATTTTTCCTCGGCCGAAGCCCTCAAGGTCGCCGTGCTTTCGGATCGCTCCGAGTTACCCGAAAACTCTCCGGCTCGTGCAGCGGTGCAGCGCGCGACGGCGGGGTTTGCCGGGCGCCTGCATCTTGAGGTCGCGCGCTCGATCGTGAATCACCGGCGGCAGATGGGCGCACCTCAACCGGCGAAGGTTTACCTCACCGGTGGCGGATCACTGATCGCTGATTTGCTGTCCACATTGTCCGAGCGCCTGAAGCTGCCGGTCGAGCGCTACGAGCCGTTGCGGGGGGTCGAGGTGTCCGCCGATGCGCGGGCGGCAGGGGCGGAGAGCCTTTCTTATCTCATGGCCGATTTGGTCGGCCTCGCGGTGAATTTGGTGCAGCCGGTCGCGACGGTGACGTTGTTGCCGGCGGCGATTACCGACGCACTGGCTTTCCGTAAACGTCAGCCGCTCTACCTTGCGGCGGCCGTGTTGGCGGCCGCGGCGTTGTTGCCTCCGGTCTTTTATTTTCAAAACCGCGTCGCCCGCGCCAACGACCAAGTCGCCCAGGTCGAGGGCCAGCTCCGACCGCTCCGCTCGGTCGAGGCGCGCAATGTGGATCACCTCGCCCAGATCGAAGAGGCGAAGAAGCAGATCGCCGCGCTTGAAGGTCTGGTCGCGACCAAGGGCAATTGGCTGGAGTTTCTCGCCGATGTGCAGAGCCGCCTCGCCGGGGTGGGCGACGTCTGGTTGGAGCGGATTCAGCTCCTGCCGCCGCCTTCGGCAGACGGGATCGAGGCGGTCCCAGTCGTCGAGGGGGCCGCGCCGGTGGCTCCACCGGTGCCGCCGCTGAAGCTCACCCTTAGCGGAAGGCTGCTTGATGTGACCAACCCAGTTTCCAACGTGAGTCCGGAGTCGTTTGCGCGCGTGAAGAGTCTCATCAGCGGATTTACGGGATCTCCGTTTGTCACCGCGGTGGAGAACGAGCGCTTCGATAGCACGCAGCCCGGTCTTTTGCGTTTCGACTTTACGCTCGTGGTCAACCCTAAGCGCCCGCTCTGATCCCGGCCCACCCGATGACTGGAAAAAAGCTCTCACTCTTTAACTTCGCCCTCGGGCTGATCGCGTTGGCGGTGCTGGGCGGGGCCTGGTTCATCTGGGATCGCGCCCAAGCGGCCCAAACGGCCGAGGGTAAATTGCTCCAAGCCCGCGCTGAACTCCAGGCGGTGGCCGACACCGCGCCGGCGCCTTCGCGGGAAGTTGCGACCGAGATCGAGGCCGACCTTGGGCGGGCCCGTTCGGTATTGGCCACGATGCAGAGCGAGCTGCGCGGGCATGGACCGGCCGGCGCCGCGCTCGCCGCCGTCAAAGTTCCGGCCGCCCGCACCGACGCGTATTTCGATCTGGCGACCTTTGTCGAACGAAGCCGCACGCAGGCCCGAAAACTGGGCATCGTGATCGCTCCGGGCGCCGTGCATTTCGGCTTCGCCCTGCACTCAAACGAAGGTCCGGAGTCCGCGCTCATCGAGGCGGTCTTTCGCCAAAGGCTGGTGACCCAGTATCTGGTCGATGCGTTGTTTGCCGCGCGCCCGCGCGCGATCTTGGCGATCAAGCGGGAGCGACCCCTCACGGCCACCGAGCGCAAAGCCCGGGCCGAGGCGCTGGCGGCTGCTGCCGCCGCCGTCGCCGCGGATCCGACCGCGCCGTTGTCCGAAATCGTGCCGGAAAATAACGCGTCGATCTCGCCGGATTATTTTGATCTGGATCCGCGCCTGGCCGCACCGAACCCCGAGCTCGTGACGGTGAGCGCCTTTCGTTTGGTGTTCACCGGGCCGACGGCCGCGCTGCGCAGCGTGCTCAACCAACTCGCGACCTTCGAGCTGCCGGTGATCGTGCGCACGGTGGAAGTGGAACCGGCGACCGGCGAAGACCTCTCCCTCGCTGGCGAAGAATCCTCGCCCGCGCCAGCGGCTTCGGTGGCCGCCTCGATCGTGCTGTCGGCGGCTGTTTCGTCGAAGAATGCCGTGGCCGCAAAACCCGCGGCCCTGCCCCCGATCGTGGCGAAATCGATTTCCAAATTCACCGTGACGGTTGAGTTCGTTGAGCTTGTCCCCGCTTCCGCCGCTTCGGCCGCCGCGCCCGCCTCCGCCCCATGAGCACACCCAACCCGGCCAAATCTTTCTTGTTTGCCGCGCTGGGACTCGCCGTGGCCTCGGCGGCGGTGTTTGGGTTCCTGATTTGGCAGGACCGCTCGGCGGCGCCGATTGGCCGTCCGGCGTTGTCCGCGCCGCCCTACACTCCGGCGGCGATCGCAGACGCGGTCGTCAAGTCGGCCGTGTGGTCGCCGCCCGCGCCCCTCGCGCGGGGCCGGGATTGGCTCTACGATGTGTTCACCCCGCCCGAGATTTTCTACAACCCGCGCACCCGCCAGTTCTCGGTCTCGGCGGCGTCGGTCGGCGGCAGCGACCAGCCGGATGAACCCTTCGGCTTGGAACTCATCAGCGTGCGGCCCGAGCCGTTTCGGTTACAGCTCATCGGCTATGTCGGCGGGGAATGGGACGCGCGCGGGATTTTTGAGAACCGCGGCAGCGGCGAGATTTTCTTGGCCTCCGCCGGACACCGCGTGGGCGATCTGGGCCTTTCGATCCGGCGTTTCTCCGTCCGCAGCGAGGAAATCTCGATCCCTGAAAGCATGGGCTTCAAGCAACGCGTGGGCACGGCGGTCGTCACCGATGCCCGTGCCGGCCGCGACGTGATTTTGACCCAGCGCGAACGCCGCATGACGGGCAACGTGTTTGCTTTTGTCGCGGTCGAGGGCGAATCCGCCCCGCGTGAAGTGCGGCCCGGCGATAATTTTAAAGTCGGCGCGGCGGCTTATCGCATCGAACAGATCAACGCCGAGCTCTCCACGATCGACGTCGTCAAAACCTCGCCTGATCTGGATGAACCGTGGCGTCGCACGCTATCGGTTCGTTTCGATTCTTCCGATCCCACTCCTTCTGCTCCCTAAGTCACTTTCCTCTACCGCCATGAAATCCAAGTTCCCCGTCCGCTCGCTCCTCTCCTTGCTGCTCGCCGTCACGGTCGTTTCCATTGTGGTGCCGGCCGGGCGGGTTTTTGCGCAAAGCTCGGCTGAAGACCGCAAGATTCGGCTCATGGCCGATGTCCTCCGCTTGCGGGACTCGGGAGATTATGCCGGCGCGCTCACCAGCCTCGACCAGCTCTCCGCCGTCGCCCCGAACGATGCTTCAGTCGGCCGCCTGCGCTCCGAGATCACCTCAGCCGCGCGCGCCCGTGAAGCCGCCGCCCAACGCGCCGCCGCCGCTCCCGCGCCGGCTCCGGTGGCGTCGCCCGCGCCCGCTCCTGCTGCCTCCGCCTCAAACGTTCCGGCCATGATCGAGGTCAAGATTCCCGACGCGGCACCGCGGTCGGCCTCGCCCGCCGTTGAATCGGCTGCCGCTGCCAGCGCCGCCGCCGAGGCGGAAGCCGATGCCTTGGTCGCCGCCGAGTCCGCCCGGATCAGTGCCGCGCTCGCCGGTGCCGCGACCCAGCGCGCGACCGCCCGGGCTTTGGGCGCCGACGGTCAATTCGCCGCCGCCATCGCCACGCTCGACACCGCTCTAGCGTCGTTGCCGATGAATTCGCTCACGCAGAAAACCGTCGCCGAGATCAAGCGCGACCAAGCCTCCCTTTATTTCGACCAAGCCCAGGCGCTGCTCGCCCGGGGCGACACGAGCGGCGCCCGCGCGGCACTCGCCGCCGCTTCTGCCCTCGAACCCGGCAGCTCCCGGAGCGCCGGCCTGACGCGCCAACTTTCCCGCGCCGAGACCCAAGCGTCCAACGCCGCGAGCTTCACGGCTGCGCCGGGAGTCGATGCCGAATTCCTCGCCGACCGCGCCGCGACCGAGCAGTTAATCGCCAAGGGCCGCGCCCAATACGTCGTCGGCGATATCGACGGCGCGCAGAGCACGTTCCGCACGGTCGAGGCGCAGGCCCCCGACAACACCGTGGCCAAGGGTTTTCTGCTTCGCATCGCACAGGAGAAAGCCGAGACCGGCGCGCTCAACCGCGAGAAGACGCGCACCCAACTGCTCGAGGAAGTCGCCAAGGGCTGGCAACGCCCCGGCATCTACCAGGAGCGCGCGCGCGATGACGCCGCCACGGCCGCGACCGCCCCGCTCGTGAAAAAACTCAATGAGATCGTGTTGCCCAACGTCAGCTTCACGCGCGCCGAGATCGGCCAAGTGGTCGCCGCCCTCAGTGCGGCTTCCGAGGAATTTGATCTCACCGGCGTCACACCCAAGGGGGCCAACATCGTGCTGATCGATCCCTCGAACAAAAATCCCGTCGTCACCCTCACGCTGCGCAACGCCACGCTGAAGCGGGTGCTCGATTTCGTGACCGAGTCCGCCGGCTACCAATACGAGGTGCAGGCCGATGCCGTCGTCGTCCGCCCCGGCGGTGAGACGAACAATCTTGAAACGGCGTTTTTCCCGATCACCCGCGCGACCGTCCTGCGTATGACCGGCATCGGCGGCGGCAAGGCCGACGCGGCGTCCTCCTCCGGCCCGGCCAACGAGGGCGGCGTCTCCGGCGGCGAAGCGGGTTCGATGAAGGGATTTCTCCAGCAAGCTGGCGTCAGTTTCACCGTCGAAGGCAGCAGCCTCGCCTACGACGGATCCGCGATCATCGTCACCCAGACGGCGCGCAACGTGGAACGTATCCGCAACATCCTCGCCCGCTACAACGACGTCCGCCAAGTCGAGATCGAGTCGAAATTCATGGAGGTCCAGGAAGGCGCCCTCGAAGAACTCGGCGTCAAATGGAACCTCTCCCGCCGCGGTGTCGCCCAAGTCAATCCGACCACCGGCGCGCCCATCCTCGATGCCAACGGCCGACAAGTTTTCGTCCCGCGCGAAACCTACGCCACGGACAACGTCAACCGCTCGCTCGCCGGAGCGTTCCCCAGCACGTCCAACGGCAATTCGCTCACGATCAGTTCCACGGCCGTTAGCGGCGGACCCAATCTCACCGTGCCCATCGCCCCGGCTACGATTCCCGGCGGCGTCTCACTTGGATCCACCGCCGCCGCACTCGCCAACATCACCGGCTTTGTCGGTGAGTTCGACGTCACCGCCGCCATTCGCGCGCTCTCGCAGAAACAAGGCAGCGATCTTCTCAGCTCGCCTAAAGTCACGGTCCTCTCCGGTAATCCCGCCAACATCGTCGTCGCCCAGGAATTCCGTTACCCGCAAAGCTACGGTGAAATTCAGAGCCAAGTCGGTTCGTCCTCCGGTGCAGCCACCGGCGGCGCAGGCGTGACGATCACCGCCGGCACGCCGCAGGAGTTCACCTCGCGCAACGTCGGTGTCGAGATGAAGGTCACGCCCACCGTCGAAGAAGACGGCTACTCGATCAGCCTCGATCTCAACCCCAAGGTCACGGAGTTCGAGGGCTTCGTCGAATACGGCGGCCCGAGTATCGCCATCTCCTCCGGCACGACGGTCACGGTGCCGCCCGGATTTTATCAGCCAATCTTCTCCGTCCGCGAGATCACGACCAAGGTCACGATCTGGGATGGCGCGACGCTCGTGATGGGCGGACTCACCCGAGAGGAAGTGAAGAAGGTGAACGACAAGGTTCCGTTCTTCGGCGACCTCCCGCTCGTCGGCCGGCTCTTCCGCTCGAAGGGCGAGAGCTCGCAGAAGCGCAATCTCCTCATCTTCGTCACCGCCAACTTGCTCAGCCCCGGCGGTTCGCCGAAGAAGCAGAACCTGAAGAGCACGCCGGCCAATTCGCTCTTCCAGAATCCGACGATCGTCACGCCCGCCAGCGCCGAAGGCCGCACGCGCGACGGTAACAAATAATCCCGACCCGGAGCCCCGCCCATGAACACTCACTGCTCCGAGGTGGATCGCGTTGTCCCCAACGCGATTTCCGCCCCGCCCGCTTTTCTCCTCCGCCGCCTCTTCGCCGCCGTCTGCGCGCTCGTCGCCGCTACCGTCGCCCAAGCCACGCCCACGATTTCGATCACGTCGCCGACAACCGGCAGCTCCATCAACGTCGGCACCACGCCCACGGTCACCATCAACGCCACCACTGCCATCGGCAGTAGCCCGGTCGGCACCCAGGTTTCGAGGGTAGAGTTTTTCGTGAACAGTGTTTCCATCGGCACCGTCGGCGGCGGCGCCTTCGGCGTGTATTCCACGACGTGGACTCCCACCTCGACCGGTAGCTACACGCTCACTGCCGTCGTCACCGATACCTCGACCGTCACGACCGGCACCACCCCCAATCTCAACACCGCGACCTCGCCGCTGGTGCTGGTTACCGTTACCAGCACCGACACGACGGTTTCGCTGACCAATCCGGTCAGCGCTTCCTCCCTCGGCTTAGGCGCCGCCGTCAGCCTCACCGCCACCGCCACCGCGCCCTCCGGCGCCACCGTGAGTCGCGTCGATTTTCTCTCCGGCACCGCCTTGCTCGGATCGTCGTTCACCGCCCCGTATTCGTTCAGTTGGACTCCGGCTACGGCCGGTTCCGCCAGCCTCACCGCCCGCGTGATTGATTCGAATAGCTTCACGGCGACTTCGACTGCCGTCCTCGTCACAATCACCGTGCCCTCGGTGAGCCTCACCAGTCCTTCGACGGGTGCTGGGGTGGCCTTAGGGGCGGTCGTTCCTATCACCGCGGCGGCTACGGCAGTTAGCCCGGCCACGATCGCCAAAGTTGATTTCCTCGTCGGCACTGCGCTCGTCGGTACCGCCACCGCTGCGCCTTACACGATTAATTGGACCCCGACCGCGACCGGGGCCGCCGCGCTCACGTCCCGCGTCACTGACTCCAACGGTGCCACCATCACTTCCTCCGCCGTCAACGTCACCGTTGCCGCGGGCGTGCCTACGGTCTCTCTGACCGCGCCAACCAACGGCGCGTCGCTCGCGCTTGGCACCGCCGCGACGTTGAGCGCCACCGCTGCGGCGAGCAGCGGCACGACCGTAACCCGCGTCGATTTTCTCTCCGGCACCACGGTGGTCGGCACGGCCTTAGCCCCTACGAGCGGTTCTACTTACAGCTTCTCTTGGACGCCGACGGCCGCCGGGATTGCGTCGCTGACCGCGCGAGTGACCGATTCCAACGGGACCGCCGTCACCTCGTCGATTGTTAACGTGAACGTGGTCGCTGCCGCGGTGCCTACGATATCACTCACCGCGCCGTTGACGGGTGCGGTTGTTACCGCCGGCAGCAATGTGACCCTCACGGCGACCGCCGCGCCTGGCGCGGGCGCTACCGTGGCTCAAGTCCAGTTCCTCGTCGGCACCACGATTGTGGGCACGGTGACCGCCGCGCCTTACTCAACCACGTGGATCCCCTCTTCGGCGGGTAATTTCGCGCTCACGGCCCGCGTGACTGATTCCAACGGGACCGCCATCACGTCCTCCGCCGTCAACGTCACCGTTGCCGCCGCGGGCGTGCCCACGGTTTCTCTCACTGCGCCAACCAACGGCGCGTCGCTCACGCTTGGCACTGCGGCGACGTTGAGCGCCACCGCTGCGGCGAGCAGCGGCACGACCGTAACCCGCGTCGATTTTCTCTCCGGCACCACGGTGGTCGGCACGGCCTTAGCCCCCACGACCGGTTCCACCTACAGCTTCTCTTGGACACCGACGACCGCGGGTATTACGTCGCTGACCGCGCGAGTGACCGACTCCAACGGGACCGCTGTCGCCTCGTCGATTGTTAACGTGAACGTGGTCGCTGCCGCAGCGCCCACGATATCACTCACCGCGCCGTCGATGGGCTCGGTCGTTACCGCCGGTAGCAATGTGACCCTCACGGCGACCGCCGCGGCCGGCGCGGGCGCGACCGTGGCGCAAGTCCAGTTCCTCGTTGGCACCACGATTGTGGGCACGGTCACGACCGCCCCTTACTCAACCACGTGGATCCCCTCGGCGGCGGGAAATTTTTCTCTTACCGCCCGTGTCACCGACTCAAATGGTGCGGTGGTAACCTCAAGCGCGGTTAGCGTCACGGCGGCGGCAGCCGCTGTGACCACGGTCGCCATTAGCGCCCCGGTTAATAACGCAACCGCTACCGTCGGCACCGCCGTCACCGTCACGGCTTCAGCTAGCGCTAGCACCGGAGCGACCATCAGCTCAGTCGCGTTTTTTGCCAACGGCGTCTCCATTGGCGCGCCGGTCACGACCGCGCCGTATTCGATCGCGTGGATGCCGACCGTCGCGGGCACAACTCAGTTGACGGCCCGCGCCACCGATTCGCTAACCGTCGCGGCGACGTCGTCGATCGTGAACGTGGTCGTTTCGGACACCTCGGCTCCCGCATTGACGGTGGCGCTTTCACCCGGTGTCGCGCCCGGCACCACCTTGCCGGCCGGAGCGACGCGCTTCGTGCTCGCGACCACCCAAGCCGCAGCAGGCCGAGCCATTGTCGGCGTCGAGTTTTACATCGATGGCGTCAAAGTCGGAGAGATGACCACCGCGCCCTACGTCTATAAGTACGTGGCGCCCGCGGCGACCGGCCTCTACGCGCTGACCGTCCGATCCATCGACAACGCCGGTTTCTTCCGCGATGTTTCACAGACTCTGACCGTTGTTTCCGCGGTCGGGCGGCCGCCGACCTCCACCCTGATCACGCCGACCAATGGTTCGGTCGCCATTCCTGGTACGGCCATTAGCCTCGCCGCAACCGCGTTGAGCGTCGGTGGCAATGTCGCTAGCGTTCAGTTTTACGCCAACGGTGCGCCGGTGGGTAGTCCGGTCGTGGCCTCTCCCTACGTCGGCTCGTTTGTTCCAACTCTTGCTGGTCGCTACGTCATCGAGGCAATCGCTACCGACGATCGCGGGAACACCACGCTTTCGAATGCGGCGACTGTGACGGCCGCCTTCACGAGCCCATCGGCTGCAATCACGTCGCCGCTCGGCACCCAAGTCGCACCGACGAGGGCAACACCTGGCGTGCCGCTCACCCTTTCGGCCACCGCTACCGGTGGCAGCGCCGCGACGGTCCTGCTCGTGGAATTCCTTGTTTCCGGCAATGTCGTCGGCACCCGCACGACTCCGACGGTAGCCAACGGCAGCACCTACTCATTGCTTTGGACGCCGACCACCGCGCAGTTGGGCGTCGCACAGATCACCGCCCGGGTGACCGACACCAATTCTCTGACGTCAACCTCGCTCCCGACCTTCGTGAGCGTAGTGGCTCTCACGACCCCGCCGCCCGTCATCACCGGCGTGGCCGTCAATCCGATCCCCGGTCTCGGCCTGCAAACGCTTTCTACCGCGAACATCGTGGCGACGGTCGCCCCCGGCAACACCTCGCTGAACATCGCCTCCGTGGAGTTTTTCCTCACCGACGGCATCAACGCCACCCGGCTCGGGACCGGCGCGCGCGAGGTCCCGACCGCGAATCTCTACCGGCTCGTTTACAACTTCGGCACTTTCGATTTCTCCGCGATTACGCCCAACGGCGCCGGCGCCTATCCGGTGCAGCTCTTCGTCATCGCCCGCGATAACTCCGGCGTTCAGACGCAGTCCGGTTTGGTCAACCTCGCCGTGAACCCGTCGTCGAGCGCTCCGCCAACGATCCAAGTCCAAGCTCTCGGCGGCACGACGATCGCGCAGGGCAACACCCTCCAACTCCTCGCGCTCCCGACCGACACGGACGGCAACGTCGCTTCGATCCAGCTCTACTCCAACGGCGTGCCATCGGGTGCCGCGCAGCTCAACCCGATCAACGGCGGGGTTGCTTCGTTTTTCTTCACGCCGACCGCGGCCGGCACGTTCCGACTCTTTGCCTCGGTCACCGATGACACGGGCAACACCAGCATCTCGACCGTGGTTACGCTGAACGTGACCGCCACCGCTGCGCCGGTGGTGACGCTCAATCTCCCGAGCGACAATTCGACCGTGACCACCGTTGGCGCTCCGACCTATCTCGCCGCCACCGTCACGTTGGCCGACCAGACGCTCACCCCCACAGTCCAATTCACGGTCAGAGGCTCGGGCGGCCGAAACGTTCCGTCGATCACCGCCACGCGGGTCGGCACCACCACGACCTATCGCGGTATCTTCACCAACGCCGTGGCTGACACCTATACGATCGGCCTGACGGCCTCCCTCGCCGGCGGGACTATTTCGACGACCAGCCCGACGACCCGCACGGTTCGACTAGACAACGCCTCGGGCAATTTGCCGGTGATCACGTTCACCAACTTTCCCGGCACGACCACCACCGCTTCGACGGTTTCGCTGACGGCCACCGCGACCGACGGCGACGGCTTCATCCAGTCGGTCGAGTTCTTCCTCAATCGGAACAGCCTCGGCTTCGGCGTCCGCGAGCAGCTCGTTAACCTCTGGCGGATTCCCACGAGCTTTGCCGGCCTTACCGCCGGGAGTTATGAAGTGCAAGCCGTCGCCCGCGACAACGCCGGCAACGCGGTCGCCACGGGCATCAGCATTCTCAACCTGACGACGGCCGCCAGCGCCGCGCCCACGCTCAGCATCGCGGCCACGCCGGCTTCGGTAGCGTTTGGCCGCACTGTTACCCTGACCGCGACCCCGCAGGATTCCGACGGCACGATCAATTCCGTGACGTATTTTTCCAACGGAGTGGCGATCCCGGGCGGCGGGTTGAATGGTGCCGGGCCAACGTGGTCGTTTACTTACACGCCCGCGCCGACCGGAACCTACAACGTCTACGCGCTCGCGACGGATAACACCGGCAACACCGCGCTTTCCCCGGTGCTAAATGTCACGGTGCGGCCCAATAATCCGCTGCTCGACGACACGGCGTTCATCTTGCAGACGGCGACCGATATCGCGGCCGCGGCGCCGAACGCGGTGCAACTCGCGGCGTTCGAAGCCCAGCTTGCGTCCGGTGCTCTCACGCGGGCGCAGTTCGCCGCCAACCTCGCCACGGGCAACGGTGCGTTCAACAACGCCAATTTTAACCAAATCGCCAACGCGCTCGCCGCCTACTGGCTGCTGATGGGCGAGTGGCCGACGACCGCCAACTACACGAATATCTTCAACAATCGCGGCAGCCTGTCGAATGTCGTCGGAGCGATTATTGGCTCGCCCGAGTATCTCGTGAAATATGGCGCAACGCCCACCGCCGCGCTGCTCAATAATCCTAACGGCGTGCTGCCGGCCCGGACGTTCCTCGCTCGTCTGCACACCGGAGCCGGTATCGCCGGACCCGGCGACTTGGATGTGTTGCGTTTCATGAGCAATGACACGGCGAACGTGTCGCTCGGCATCAGCCGGGGCTACCAACCGGTGGGGCTCAACACCGCCATCGCCGAATTCATCTCGATCCGCAACGCGGGCAACGCCGCGCTCATTGCCGCCGGCCGCACGGCCGCACTGTATTACCAGCTCAGTCGGCCGACGGTCGTCACTCCTCAGGAAGCGGCGGCTACGACCAACACGGTTTCGACGGCGGCGCAGGTTGCGACCCGGATCGCAGCCTTGCTCGTGCTCCCTGACCTGACCGCCGTGGCTGACGCCGCGCTGAAAGATCCGCTTTACTCCTTCCGCTACGTGACGATCACGCGGCAACCCCAACCGCTCACGATCGCTCCTCGCTCCGGCGCGATCTTCTCGGTCGTCGCGCTCGGCGCTCCGCCGATCAGTTACCAATGGCTCCAGAACGGCGCGCCGATCGCCGGGGGCAATTCCGCCACACTGCTCCTGACCAACGTCAACACGGCGCAAGCGGGCAACTACTCGGTCGTCGTCACGACGAGTGCCGGCTCCGTCACGAGCAGTCCGGCCCTCCTCACGCTTTCCACCGCGCCGACCCGTCTCGGCAGCATCTCGTCGCGTGGTCTGGCCGGCAACGGCGCCAACGTCCTCATCGCTGGTTTCGCCGTCACCGGCACGGGCACGAAGCAGATGCTTATCCGGGTGATCGGTCCCACTCTCGCCGGGCAGGGGATCACCGGGTTCTTGGCCGATCCCAATCTCACGCTGCTCAACTCGGCCGGTGCCGTGGTGCAGACGAACGAGGACTGGGGTACGCAGGTCGGCGGCGCGGCCGCCGTCACGGCGATCCAGCAAGCCACCACGCGCCTGCGCACCTTCGCTTTGCCCGCCAACTCCCGCGACGCCGTCGTCCTCGCGACCCTCAATCCCGGCAGCTACACCGTGCAGGCGCGCGGAGCCGATAACATCACTGGCGTGGCCATCGTGGAAGTTTACGACGCCAGCGTCGCGCTCACCGGGCCCAAGGCGATCGGCGTCTCGACCCGCACCAACGTGGGCTCAGGCGAAAACGTGCTCATCGCGGGCTTCGCCGTCACTGGCACCGTGACGCGCCGCGTGCTCATCCGCGGAATCGGCCCGACCCTCCGCATCTTCCCTGGTATCGGTGCCAATTCCGTGCTGAACGACCCTCAGCTCACACTGTTCGATGCGACGCCGCAGCGCCGGATCCTTGCCACCAACGACAACTGGGCCTCCGGCGAGGATGCCGCGTTCATCGCGGCCGCCACGGCCGGCGCCGGCGTCTTCCCGTTGGCCAACGGCAGCCTGGACTCCGCGATTATCATCATGCTTCCGCCCGGCTCATATACAGCCCAACTGAGCGGCGTCGGCACGACCAACAACACGGGCATCGGTCTGATTGAAGTCTACGACGTCGATCCGTGATCCGCAGGTGGCATGGGCGGCCCGCCCCTGTTCGGAACACGGGCGAGACGCCCGGGCCACGTTTCAATCCGCCGCTCGAAACCGGTCTGGTTGACGTCCTGCGGCCTCCGCCTTTTTGGTCTGTTTTTTCCGCCCGGCCGTCTTTGCTCCTTCGTTATCACTTTCGTATGAATCCGTATACTATTCGCCCTGCGGGCTTCGTCGTTTTGATCGCTGCTATCGGTCTCTTGGGCACCACGATCGCTGTGCCTCCGCCTGCGATGCTGGCGCGTCCGGGGCTGCCCGTTCCCGCCTCCGCGCCCGAGGGCGTAGACCGCTATCTTCCCACGGTCGTTGGTTCGGCTGCGACTGTCGCGCCCACGCCTGCGCCCGAGGGCATGGCTTGGATTCCGGGTGGCGAGTTCTCGATGGGTTCGAGCGATCCACGTCGCGAACTCTGCGGTGGCAACGAGCCGATGGAGGACGCGCGGCCCATTCACCGCGTATCAGTCGGCGAATTTTGGATGGACCGCACCGAGGTTACCAATGCCGAGTTCGCCCGGTTCGTCGCGGCCACGGGCTACGTGACGTTTGCGGAAAAAGTCCCGCGTCCCGAAGATTATCCCGGCGCGCCGCCGGAGATGTTGGTCGCCGGCTCGATCGTGTTTGACCAGCCCCGCGAGCCCGTGCCGCTCGGCAACGCCCTGCGGTGGTGGCGCTACGTCCCCGGCGCCAATTGGCGTCATCCTACCGGTCCGGCGAGCAATCTGACCGGCCGCGACCGTGAGCCCGTCGTTCATATTGCCTACGCCGACGCCGAGGCCTACGCCGCCTGGAGCGGAAAACGTTTGCCGACGGAAGCCGAGTGGGAGTTTGCCGCGCGGGGCGGGCTGGCGGGCCAACGCTACACCTGGGGCACCGATCTCACGGTCGAGGGCAAGTGGCTGGCCAATATTTGGCAGGGGGCGTTCCCGCATCAGAACGACGCTGGCGACGGTTTTGTCGGCATCGCGCCCGTGGCCTCGTTCCCGGCCAATGCCTACGGCCTTTTCGATATGTCGGGAAATCTGTGGGAGTGGTGCAGCGATTGGTACCGGCCCGATGCGTATGCGCTCGCGGTGAAGGCGGTAGGCGGTGGCGTCGTCCGCGACCCGCGGGGAGTGGCCCAAAGCGAGAGCTATGATCCGGCCGAGCCCGGTTTGGCAAAACGCGTGCAGCGGAGCGGCTCGTTCCTCTGCACCGACCAATATTGCACTCGCTACATGGTGGGCACGCGGGGCAAAGGCGCGCCCGATACGGGCAGCAATCATGCGGGCTTCCGCTGCGTGCAGGACGTCGCCAAACGTTGAGTTTTTCGGCTCCGCCGCCCCGTGCGGTCAGCGCGCGGTGGCGATCCAGCTGGATGGCTTCTTCTCCCGCCGGCGGGAGACGAAGCAGTGACAGTCTGCTCTTTCTCGGACTTCCGGATTACGGGGCGCTCTTGGACCGGCCGCTGGCCCAGAGCATGCCTTGGGCGACGGTGCGGATGAAGATCGGGTCGGCCCACGTGGCGTTACCGTGACCAAAGGTTGTGCCGAAAACCCGCGTGCCGTGGTAGTCGTTGGTCCAGATGGCGGCGTGATCCTTGCCGTCTTTTTCACTTTTTGAAACCGCGAGAGCCTGCGCCTTGGGCCAGAGTTTCTCGATGATGTAGAGCTCGTCCATGGGCGTGGTCCAGACGGCGGGGAAGCCGCGGAGCGCCGGGTGGGCTTGGCCGGCCGCGGTGGGGATGACGGCGTAGTTCGCCTGATGATCGTGCTTGCGGCTGGTGACGCCCAAGAACTCGCGCCACGAGTCCTCGGCGAGGGCGCGGTAGGTGTGCATCGCGCAATGGATCACGACGGCGGGAGTGCCGGTGCGATGGCCGGCGAGAATTTTTGCGATGTAGGCCGCGTCGTTGGTGTCGGCGAAGCACTCGTTGTGCACGACGACATCGTAGGCTTTGGCCCAGTTGGGATCGTCGTAGAGTTTGATCTGGGCGCGGGTGGTCTTGCCGCCTTCGTTCAAAACGGTCCACGTGACGTTGCCCACCTGCTTGACGCCCTCGGTGAGAGCTTTGGCCTGAAAATCATAATCGTGGCAGCAGCCGCCGGTGATGAGGAGGGCGCGGACGGGGTTCGCGGGGGCGGGGGTCGGGGCGGCCGCGAAAGCTTGGGCGGTGAGCGTCGCGAAGAGGGCGAAGACTGCGGATAATCTCATGGGGGAAATTGGAATGGGAGGGCGGAAAGTTGGAAAGCGAGAACGGCGGGGCGACGACTGCGGTCAAATACCCCAGTTCCAGCGTTCTTGTTGCCAAGTGTAGCCACGGTCGGCGCGGGCGACTCGTCCGAGGCCGGGGAAGGGGAGGTGAAAGCCGTAGGCGCGCTCGTGGCTGGTGGAGAGTTCGGCGAAGATTTTCTTGCGGGTGTCGACGGCTTGCTCGGGGTGGTGGTCGAAGTTGATAGCCCATGACGGGTCGGAGAACATGAGCGTGTGGTGGTGGGCAACGTCCATGAAATGGAGCAGCGAGTGCGAGCCGGAACGGAGGCGGAAGAGGGCGTGGCCGGCGGTGTGGCCGCGGCCGGGGACGAACGTAATTGCGCCGCCGAGGAGGGAGTCGCCTTCGCGGTGGAGCTGGAGCTGGGGTTGGAGGATGTCGAATTTGGCGCGGTTGGATTTGATCATGCCGGGGAGGCCCCGGGGATCGCGCTTGGTCTGGGAAAAGTCGGGCGTGGGCGCGCGCCAGAAATCCAGTTCTTCGCGCAGGCAGTGGACGGCGGCGTTGGGGAAGGCGGGACGGTTGCCGGTGACGAAGCCGTTGAGGTGGTCGGCGTGGGCGTGGCTGAGGAAGGCGTGGGTTACCTTTTCTGGGGCGATGCCGATAGCGGAGAGGTTGGCCATGAGCCAGCCATTGTCGGGGTTCTTGGTGGCGCCGAAGCCGGCGTCGAAGAGGACGACTTCGTTGCCGATTTTGGCTACAAGGATGTTGACGTAAAGCGGGAGCACATCAGTGCGCTCGCCACGGGACTCGAGGTCGGCCCGCATGACGGGGCGGTCGGCCTCCGGGAGCATGAGGGCGAGGCCTTCTTTGAGGGCCATGCTGGTATCGCTGATGGACCAGGCCTCGATCTCGCCGATGGCGAAGCGGTAGGCGGTGGGGTTGCGCACGGGGCCCGAAGTCGGGGCGGTGGCGGCGGACTCGGCGGCGAAGGCGGATCGCGGGAGCGCGGCGGCGGTGAAGGCGGCGG
>CAMCWW010000048.1:0-28605 GCA_945882935.1 Opitutus sp. GAS368 | reverse complement strand
CGGTTGTGGCAGGTCGCCTGCGAGGTCTTCCGGAGCGAGGCCGGCGCGCAATCGTGGTTGAATCGCGCCCAGGTTGGTTTGGACGGCAACGTGCCACTGGACTACGCGAAATTCGAACTCGGCGCGCGGGTGGTTGAGGACCTGATGATGCGGATCCACCACGGCATTTTGGCTTAAGCGTCATGCGGCTTTGGCGCATAGAAAAGTCCATCTTCGCCAAGGAGGTTCGCTCCGGAAACGGAGCACGAATCTACGGTGGGCGCTGGAACAGCCCGGGGCGTCCGGCGATCTACTGCGCCGGCTCTCTGTCGCTGGCGATGCTCGAAGTGCTGGCCCATGTCAGCACAGAGGAGGACGCCGGCGAGAAACGCGTTTTCTTCACTGTCGATATCGACGACAAATGGATGGAAGAGATCGCCACGACCGATCTGCCACGAAACTGGCGGTCCGCGCTGAACGTGGGTCCTTGCCGACGTCAGGGCGACGCCTGGTTGGGTCGTGGGCAGTCGGTGGCGTGGAGAGTCCCGAGCGCTCTGCTGGCCGGAGAATTCAACGGCATACTAAACCCCGCGCATCCGCACTACCGAAAGGCAGCGCTGTGGTCCGCGGGAAAGCCGCTGCGACTTGACTCGCGACTGTTTCTGGACCTCGGAAAAACCGAGTGATGCTCTGGAATGTCTTGGGTCCCGGATCGCGAATCCGACGACTGGAAACCAAGCGGGGACTATGCCTCCGCGAAGCGTCCGCAGTGCAAATGCGTTTAATCACGGGGACCGGCAGTTCTCAAACGATTCCAGCCTGATGTTGATCTGACACCAGCGAGCCTTTGCCGCGAATCGAGGCGTCAGCTACGCTATGCTCGGTAATTCGACTCCTGTTCACATATTACTGCCGTTACTGTTCGCTGCTTAATCCGCCCCGGACCATTTTCTATAAAACACAGGAATGCGGCTCGCGTGGTGGGGCCGGTAGGCCCAATCGGGGACCGGAGGGGCGAGGTGAATCCGACCGCGAGCGGCGACTACAGCTGAATCGGCAGGCCTACTTCGATGATCTGCATCGGGGGCAACTGGTAATAATCGCGCGCTTGACGGGCGTTGCGGCTGAGGAAGGCGTAAAAGAGCTTTTGCCACTCAAACATGCGCGTGTCGCCGCCGGTGATAATCATCTCCCGGTTAAAGTAGTAGGTCGCCTCATTCAGCTTTAGCGGCACGCCGGCGTCGCGGACCTTTTCCATGAGATTCGCGACATCGGGCGACTCCATGTAGCCGTAGCGGCCGACGGCGCGCCAGACGCCGTGGCCGATCTCGCGCACGGAGAAGCGGGTGGCGTCGTCCACGACCGGAACCTCGTCGGTCGTGACGCTGAGCAGGACCACGGTCTCGTGGAGAACGCGGTTGGCTTTGACGTGGTGGAGCAGCACCAGCGGCGTGCCGGTGGGATTGCCCGCCATAAATACGCCGGTGCCGCGCACGCGCGCGATGTGAGTGCTGGAGGCAATGTTGTTCAGCTCGTCCTCGGTCACTTCGTTGGCGTAGATGCGACGGAAGATCTCCGTCTTCCCTAGTTTCCAGGTCGTCATGATGGCGATCAGGCCCAGAGCGATCATGATGGGGAGCCAGCCGCCGTCGGCGAACTTGTGCAGATTGGCGGCGAAGAAGGTGACATCGATCACGATAAAAAAGCAGCAGAACGCCGCGGCCAACCCAAAGGACCACTGCCACGCGCGGCGCATCACGACGAAGAGGATCAAGGTCGTCACGATCATGGTGGCCGTCACCGCGATGCCGTAAGCGGCGGCGAGGGCCGAGCTGGATTTGAAGCCGTAAACGGTGGCGATGGACCCGAGCGCGAGTGAGATATTGACGAGCGGGAGATAGATTTGGCCGGGTTGGTCGGGGTTGGTGTGCTTGATCGTGAGGCGGGGGAAATAACCGAGTTGCACCGCTTGGCGGACCAGCGAATAGGCGCCAGAAATGAGCGCTTGGCTGGCAATGATGGCGGCGGCCACGGAGAGCGCGAGCAAGGCGAGGCGGGCCGGTCCATCGGGAGCGAGGGCGAGGAAAGGATTGGCGACGTTGCCGCCCTGGGCGATGAAGTTGGCCCCTTGGCCAAAGTAGTTGAGCACGAGGCCCGGCAGCACGATGGCATACCAAGCGAGGTTGATCGCGCGGCGTCCAAAATGGCCCATGTCGGCGTAGAGAGCCTCGACGCCGGTGACCGCGAGGACAACCGAGCCAAGAATGACGGCCGCCTCTTTGGGGTGCCCGATCAACAGCTGGAGGCCGAGCAGGGGATTCAGCGCCTGCAGCACGACCGGATTTTTGACGATGTGCCAGAGCCCCAGACCGCCCAATACCACGAACCACACGAGCATGACCGGTCCGAAGATCTCGCAGATGAACTTGGTGCCCCGGTATTGGAAGGCGAAGATGCCGACCAGAATTGTGATCGCGATCGGCAAGACGTAATGGTCCACCTCGGGCCAGACTTCCTTGATGCCCTCCGTGGCCGAGAGAACGGTGATGGCGGGGGTGATGATGGCTTCGCCGCAGAGCATCGCGGCGCCGACCAAAACCGTGACGACGCCGAGATTGAGCACCGATTTGCCGGGTCGGTCCAGTTGGCTGAGGGCGAGCAGGGCGAAGATGCCGCCCTCACCGCGGTTGTCGGCGCGCAGCACGAGCACGGTGTATTTTACGCACACCACCAAAATCAGGGACCAGAAAACCAGAGAAAGAACCCCGAGCACGGCGGCAACGTGTTCGCCGGCGGGCAAGGCGTGGAGGCACTCCCGGATCGTGTAGAGCGGACTGGTCCCGATGTCGCCAAAGACGACGCCGAGCGCGCCGATGGAGAGCGCGGCCTTGGCCGAGGAGCTGAGAGACGCGGGCGCAGGAGTGCTCATGAACGGGACGAGCTTTGGGTGGGGGGAGGGCGACTCCAAGCTGTTTCACCACGGCAGCGGAATGTTGCTTGCTTTTCGGTTTTAACCCAGGGCCAGCCCTCGACAAAACGCACGCTGCGGCTACGGTCGCGGCATGAATCCCGTCTGGCAACAGGTCAAAGCGTTCACGGATATCCGTTACGAAAAAGCGGATGGCATCGCCAAGGTAACGATCAACCGGCCGGAGAAGCGCAACGCGTTCCGCCCCGAGACGATCATGCAGATGTATGAGGCGTTCATCGACGCCCGAGAAGATCCGACCGTGGGCGTGGTGCTCCTCACCGGCGCGGGGCCGCACACCGACGGGAAATATGCGTTTTGCGCCGGCGGCGACCAAAGTGTGCGCGGTCATGCGGGCTATATCGGCGGCGACGGCGTGCCCCGGCTCAACGTGCTCGATTTGCAAAAACTCATCCGCTCGATGCCGAAGGTCGTGATCGCGCTCGTGGCGGGTTACGCCATCGGCGGTGGACACGTGCTGCATCTCGTGTGCGACCTCACGATCGCGGCGGACAACGGCATTTTCGGCCAAGTCGGTCCGCGCATGGGCAGTTTCGACGGCGGGTTCGGCTCCAGTTATCTTGCGCGTATCGTCGGGCAAAAGAAGGCCCGCGAGATCTGGTATCTCTGCCGCCAGTATGACGCGAAACAGGCGTTGGAAATGGGGCTGGTCAACACGGTGGTGCCGGTCGCGCAGCTTGAGGCCGAAGGCGTGAAATGGGCGAAGGAGATCCTCGGTCACAGCCCGCTGGCGATCCGGCTGCTCAAGAGTGCGTTTAACGCGGAGCTCGACGGCCAAGCCGGTATTCAGGAACTCGCCGGCAATGCGACGCTCCTTTATTATATGAGCGACGAAGCGAAGGAATTTCACTCGGCGCAGCGCGAGAAACGAAAGCCGGACGCCCGGAAGTTTCCGTGGCTGCCGTGAGGTTGGCCGAGTCGGTCGGCGACCTGCGCTGCAGCGCGCGGCGGATCGGGGTAAACCGCCAGTAACGAACGGCCAAAATCGCGCACGGTGAAGCGATAGGCCGGGCGTCGCAGAGCGTGCGGGAGCGAGCGCGCCCCGGCCCTCAGCGGAGAGCGCCGAAGGCGGTGTTGATCGTGAGATTACTGATAGGGGACTGGTTTTTCAGTGAGATTCCGCTTTAGCTTCAGCGCGCAGATCATAATCACGCCGAAAGATGAAATGTCATGATCAGTGAATTGAAGGGTTAGTGGCGCTCAAGCGCTCGGCGGACCCGAACGGACTGCTCAACCCCGGCAAGCTCAAGGCTGCGGTGACCTCGCCCGCCGTGGCGCAGGCGATGCCGGAATTTCTCTACGCCTAGTTGATCGCGGACACCGGCTTCGGTGCCGACGCAGTGGACTCACGATTGGGCCGGCTTTGTCGCGGTTGGCCGAGGCGCCGCCGCGCTTGCTTTGGGCTCGAGCGTCTCCGAGCGGTGATAGGCATACACGCAAGCCAAAGAGAGGGCAGTCAGCACGTGCCAGACGGCGTGACCTTGGAACCACGAGTCGGGTCCGCTGAATTTTCCGGCGATATCAAGTTGCCGGCAAATGACCGCGGCAGCGAGGGCGAGGGTCGAGTAGAGCAGCCAACGAAAACTCAAAGCATGGCGTGCGAGCAAGAGATCCACGAGCGCCCCTCCCGCCTGGGTGAGGATGAGGGTCCTCAGCACCGTGCCGGCCGACATCGACCACTTATAGTGATAAAGCAGGCAACTTGTCGCGACGACCATGCTGCCAAGAAGCACCCAAATGGGGATCGCGCGCGGAGCCGCCGAGCGGTCCCACTGGCGCTGCCACCGACCGAAACTCATGGCGATGCCGGCGAGCAGCGGCGGATACATGGTCGCAACGTCGAGGTGCTGACCCCAGCGCGTGAGCGAAGCGTGGAAAATTCCGCTGCCGAAACCGAGGAAGCAGCAGGCGGTGCCGAAGAGAAAACTCATCGCCGGCGTGGCGATCACGTAACCGTCGCTTGGGTCGCGGCGACGGCGCAGGTCCAGGTAGCCGAGAGCGAGGGCGTAGAATCCGACCACGGCGAACGCCAGGTTCGACCAAGTATTGGCGCGGGTGCGAAACAGGTGCTCGAAATAAATTCGTTCGGCATAGGATGGCCGTCGCAGCCCGCGACTTTCAATCCAGCCATCCCACACGGACTTCCCCGCGAAGTTGGAAGACAAGCCGAGCAGGACCAGCACCAGCACGAGCAGTCCGCCCCACGCAAAGGCGTGGACCCGCCAGGGCAGGCCGAGGTAAAGCCGGGACGTGTTCGGATTGCTGGTTAAACCTCCGGACTCGGAGGAGCTGATAGCGGGGGGCATGTTCCCATAGGGGCCCAACGCAATGCCGGCGTCACGGCGGAAACGGAATCAACGCCGATGACGACCGAACTGAAAAAACGCAGCTTTCGAGCCGAGCCCTGAGAGCTGAATTCTAGAAATCACGTCAGACCGTATCGATCCATCAGCTCCCGTCGCTACGCTGGGCCTTCGGGATATCGGATGATACCGAATTTCTCAGTCAGTCGCAGCACTTCGGCGCGTTTCTTCGCGGAGTCGTCCGGATATCCGTTTTCCGGCGTCAGGCGGTGGAAGATCTGCTCAAGGTAGTCTTCAAACGGCTGACTAAAATACATATCGATGAACCGCAACGGCTGGGCTGAAGCATTCCAGAACGTGTGCTTGATGCGCCTCGGCCGCAGGTGCCAACCGCCGGCCGGAACCTCGATCACCTCATCCTGCATCAAGACACTCGAGGTGCCTGCGAGCACAAACATCAATTCGTCCAAAGCCTGATGCGCATGCGGCGCCGGCCCATGCGTTTGGGCGCAACGGCGGTTTCGACGGACGAGTAGACGCCGCCGGTCGCGGCGGAGCGCACGAGCACCCGAATATCGATATTGCCTTTGGCATCGAGGGGAGGCTTCGGCGGTAAGAAGAACGGTGCCGGCGCGGTGCCGGTCGCGGGCTCGGCGGACAAGCCGGAGGAAGGTAAAACGAGTGGCGCTAGGGTGGCGCCTCCGAGCAAGAATTGGCGTCGAAACATGGGCTTCGGGGAGGGTTAAAATTATCGGCCGACCCGAGCGAGGCGGCGACGACGGCACCGGGGACGGAGTTGAAATATGCTTCGCATGGAAAGTCTATTTAGGGCCGAGGCATCTGCTCAAACGGGGTAACTTTCGGATGTCAGCATTCCCCTGATTCCGCTTTTGCTACACTCACGCCGCCGCTCAAATCGGTATGGCACGGCCAAGCCCGCTGCGGCGACTACGACCGTCATCGTTGATGTGACCTCTCTAACCGCTGTGGCTGTCTTGCCAAGGTCCGGCCCTTCGACGATCGCGACACTTCCGGCTCGGAGAGCGTAGCCGGGAGTTTCGCAAGGGGCCGGCCGGGGAAGGAGGGCGGGGTGGGTTGAATCGCGGCTGGTGGAAAGCGCCGGCTCGGCTTTTGATTTCCGAAGGTTTTGTCTGATTCCGGGATGGCGAGAATCTTCGGGCGCAAAAAAGCCCGCCGTCGAATCGGCGGGCTGAAGGGGGAAAGGTTGAGCGCAGACGTTACTTGGTCTTCGTCACGCGTTCCACCACGAGCCACAGCTCGCGTTTGGCGAGATCGCGGGCCTTGTTACTGGCGGCCATCGTTTCCTCCATGTTTTTTCCGGGAAGGGCCTTGGCGAAAAGTTCCGAGTAGGATTGTCCGCCGAACGCTGCGGCCCAAGTAGGATACATGTCGACGGTGTATGCGCCATAGGCCTGATCCGTTCCGCTTGGCATCACCCGGGTCGCCCAGTGCCATCCGCTCATGGCTCCGCTCTTGATTTTTTCTGCGGCGAGGGGTGTGGCAACCGAGTTAGCGTGGGCGCGAAACGCGGTGGAGTCCTTCACCTTCATCAGATTGAGCGTGACATAGTATCCTTTAGCCAATGAGCCTAACCGCCCGTGGAGCAACCACATCTCCGACGAAACCATCGTTCCTGTGCTTTGCCGAGCCGCCGAGCTTTCCGCATAGGTCATCGTGATTCCCGCCTTCTTGTAGATTTCCGCGTTGGCGGTGCCGCCTAGTGGAGCTGGGGGAATGCCCTCGGTAACCACGGACATCATGTAATCGGCACGGTTTTCGCTGCCCTGAGGCATCACGGCGCGGAGGAGAGTCCAGGATGCGATTTCACCGGCGTCGGCGCGCATCTGGGCGACTTTCATCGTAGTCTCCCAAACAAGCTTGAGCCATTCGTTGTTTTTGCCCGGCAAGGTTTTGATATAAGTTATCGTCTGGTAGTAACGCGGGCCGGCAGCTGCGGCGGGTGCGGCTGCGGGTGTGGCGGGTTGACCCTGAAGCTGGACCATCAACAAGCAGATGACGGGCAGCGCGAAGCGAAGCAGGCTTACGTTTATGGATTTCATTTTCATACACTCCTATTGGGGGTTGGGGGTTAACGCGGTAACGGAGTGACCCCTACCAAGAGATTAGCTAATGTAACGAATAATTAACGTTAATATTTTTTACGGGTTTTGTCGGGGTGTGGACGGGAGGCGAAAAGCGACCCGCCGGTTGGCGTCGGATTTAGCCACAAAAAGCCCCGCTGAGCGGGGCGGTGCGAGCGGGGCACGGAGCGGTCGTCGGCGAGCGACGGCTTTTGAGGTGTTGATCTTGATTCAGTTGATCGCGCTTTCACTTTTCCATTTCTGGCGCTGGCAGGATGGGCGGGAGAAGGCGTTGGGCTGAGGGCGAAAAAGGCCCCGCCCGGTGTGGCTGGTTCGCAATGTCGCGAGCAAGCTCGCTCCCACCAATGCAACGACCTGTTTCCTGAATGCCCCGGGGCTCGCTCCGGGGTTTTATACCAACGTCCCTTAATTTCTAGACGTTTGTCATTGCGAGGTGCGCGAAGCGCGCCGTGGCAATCGGATTGTTTCGTCGCTGCGCTTTTCGCAATGACAATCTGTTTATCAAGGGACGTTGGTATTACTCTAGATCAGAGAGGGCGACGAGGCCGGGGATTTTTTGGTAGTGGCGGTCGAAGGTGAGCACGCAGGCGTGGTGTTCGAGGGCGGTCACACCGATGACGATGTCGGTGAGGGGAATCACTTCACCGCGGCGATCCAGTTCCCAGGCTAATCGAGCCACCCGTTGCCAACCAGCCGAACTGAGGTGCAACATGCGCGTGAGAGAAAAGGCGCGGTTGAAGCGATCACGCACATGGGGATCACTCCGACCGCGTAGCACTTCGCCCCACACGATGCCGTTGATCGCGAAATCGTAGTCGAGCTCCAGATCGGTCAGGAGCGCGAGCGGATCTTCCCGACGGTTTAGCCACTTGATGTAGTAGCTGCTATCCACCAGCACGAGCGGGTGATTCATGGGTGTTTTTTAACGTAGGGCGAAGGAGGTTCATTCAACGTGTTACCGCTGGCCGCGAGTTTGGCTCGACGGGCCCGCCGCTTCACGAGTGATTCCACTGCGCGCTGCACCGCTTCTTCGTCGATGTCCGGTGCGTCGATCAGATCGGCGGGCTTGGGCGCACCGTCGGCGGCCAACTCATCGGGGGTCATACCCAGACCTTCGCTCCAGACCCGCCGCCACTTGGCCCGGCGGGCGGCTTCGCGCAGGGCGAATTCCACCGCGTCGCGCTTGGTCTGATGACCGGTCAACTGCATGAGTTCGGCTAGCACGTCTTCGGGGATTTCGATAGTCATTTTCATGGTCGAGGAGTTGTTTGATGTAGGAATATGGGCGTCGGCCCATATAGCAATAAAATAGTATGGGTGATCGCCCATATCATTCGCGGTGAACAGTAAAAAGCCCCGCGCTTATGAGGCGCGGGGCTGAGGAACCGGAAAGCGCCTGCGAGCAGGCGGCCTACGGTGACTTACTTCTTCTTGGCGGCGGCGCGCTTCTCCTCGATCGCGGCTTGCGCGGCGGCGAGGCGGGCGACCGGCACGCGGTAAGGCGAGCAGGACACGTAAGTGAGGCCGACCTTATGGCAGAACTTGACGGAGTCGGGATCGCCGCCGTGTTCGCCGCAGATGCCGAGCTTGATGCCGGGGCGGGTCTGGTTGCCCTTCTCGCAAGCGATCTTGATGAGCTGGCCGACGCCGGTCTGATCGATCGAGGCGAAGGGGTTCTTCTTCACAATCTCGTTTTCGACGTAGGTGCCGAGGAAGCTGCCGGAATCGTCACGCGACATGCCCAAGCAAGTCTGCGTGAGATCGTTCGTGCCGAAGCTGAAGAACTCGGCGGTGTGCGCGATCTCGTCGGCGGTGAGGGCACCGCGCGGGATCTCGATCATCGTGCCGACGGTGTATGCGATCTTCACTTTCTTCTCTTTCTGCACGAGGGCGGCGACTTCGTGGACGATGGCCACTTGGAGATCGAGCTCCTTTTTGAAGCCGACGAGCGGGATCATGATCTCGGGCTTGGCCTTGTAGCCTTGCTTGGTCGCATCGGCGGCGGCCTCGAGGACGGCGCGGGCCTGCATGCGGGTGATCTCCGGGAACTTGATGCCGAGGCGGCAACCGCGGAAGCCGAGCATCGGGTTGAACTCGTGGAGCTCGTGCACGCGGTGCATGATCTTTTCAACCGGAATGCTGAGCTTCCGGGCGAGGTCCATCTGCTGTTCCTTGGAGTTCGGGAGGAACTCGTGGAGCGGGGGATCGAGGAAGCGGACGGTCGCGGGATAGCCCTTGAGCGCTTTGAAGATGCCGTAGAAGTCGTCGCGCTGGTAGGGGAGGAGCTTGGCGAGGGCGGTCTCGCGGTCGGCGAGGTTGTCGGCCAAGATCATCTCGCGCATGGCGTCGATGCGGTCGCCTTCGAAGAACATGTGCTCGGTGCGGACGAGGCCGATACCCACGGCGCCGAAAGCCATAGCCTCGGCGGCCTGCTTGGGCGTGTCGGCGTTGGTGCGGACGCTCATCTTGGTGGACTGAGCGCACCACTTCATGAGCTGCACGTAGTTCTTATACTTCTCGGTCTTCTGGGCGACTTTGTCGTCGCTGAGGAGGCCAGAGATGATCTCGGAAGGAGCGGTCTTGATCTGGCCCGCGTAAACGAGGCCGGAGGTGCCGTCGATCGAGAGGAAGTCGCCCTCGACGAAGGTTTGACCGTCGATGGTGGCGGTCTTTTTATCGTAGTCGATGGTGACGCCGGCAGCGCCGCAGACGCAGACCTTGCCCATCTGACGGGCAACGAGGGCGGCGTGGGAGGAGACACCGCCACGAGCGGTGAGAATGCCCTCGGCGGCGATCATGCCGCGGAGGTCTTCAGGGGAAGTCTCGACGCGAACGAGGAGAACTTTTTCGCCCTTCTCGGCAGCCTGCACGGAGCGCTCGGCGTTGAAGTAGATCTTGCCGGTGGCGGCGCCGGGGCCGGCGGGAAGACCGGTGGCGATGACCTTGGCCTTCTTGACCTCGGAGAGATCGAAGATGGGGGCGAGGAGCTGCTCGAGTTGGTCGGCGGGGTTGCGAAGCACGGCCGTCTCCCAATCGATGAGTTTTTCGCGGACCATGTCGGCGGCGAACTTCAGGCCGGCGGCGGCGGTGCGTTTGCCGTTTCGGGTCTGGAGCATGAACAGCTTGCCCTCTTGGACGGTGAATTCGATGTCCTGCACGTCCTTGAAGTGAGCCTCGAGGGTCTTGCGGACTTTGAGGAGCTCGGCGTAGGACTTTGGCATGACGTCCTTGAGCTTGAGCACAGGCTCGGGGGTGCGGACGCCGGCGACGACGTCTTCGCCCTGGGCGTTGATGAGGAACTCGCCGTAAAACTCGTTGGTGCCGTTGGCGGGATTGCGGGTGAACGCTACGCCGGAGCCGGAGGTATCACCGGTGTTACCGAAGACCATGGCTTGGACATTAACGGCGGTGCCCCATTCGGTGGGGATGTTATATTTGCGGCGGTAAACGCTGGCGCGGTCGTTCATCCAGGAGCCGAAGACGGCGCCGGCGGCACCGCGGAGTTGGTCCCACGCGCTGTTGGGGAAGGCTTTTCCGGTGCGCGCTTTGACGAGGGCTTTGAAGCGCTTGATGAGCTGTTGCTGGTCGGCGGTCGTGAGTTTGGAGTCCTCGATGTCGTCGTGGTAGACCTCGTGTTTGAACGAGTGGATGGTGTGCTCGAACGGATCGTGGTCTTCGCCTTCGCGCTTCTGGACGCCCATGACGACGTCGCCATACATTTGGATGAAGCGGCGGTAGCAATCGTAGGCGAAGCGGGGGTTGCCGGTGGCTTTTTCAAGGGCAACCACGGTCTCGTCGTTGAGGCCAAGGTTGAGGATGGTGTCCATCATGCCGGGCATGGAGTCGCGGGCGCCGGAGCGCACGGCCACGAGGAGGGGCATACCGGTCTTGGCGCCGAAGGTGGTGCCCATGATCTTCTCCATGTTTTTCACGCCGGCTTCCATCTCGGCCTGGAGGGTGGCGGGATAGGTCCTCTTATTGGCGTAGAAATAGGTGCAGACCTCGGTCGTGATCGTGAAGCCGGGAGGCACGGGCAGGCCGATGCGAGTCATCTCGGCGAGGTTGGCGCCTTTGCCGCCGAGGAGGGCCTTCATCGTGCCATTGCCGTCGGCTTTGGCGGCGCCCCACGTGTAAACGTATTTGGGCGCCTTGGAGGCGGATTTCTTTTTCGCGGGAATGGACTTCGTTGCTTTGGATTTTGCGGCCATGTGGATGAGTTGTGCGGTTGAGAAAAACAGGGGCTGCGGCGAGCGCAGAAGGGCAGAGAAAAAACGCGCGCGCGAGGGGCTGTCAACGGCGCAGCAGGCGATTGAGTTTTTCCGGCCGAATTCGCGGGAAACAAGGGGGAATCGCCGTCCAAACGGAGCAGGAAGACACGTTTAACTGCGTTCGATTTGGTCGGAGCGAAGCGGTTTTTCCGGCCGGCGTTGAGCGGGATAGATTCCGGCGCGGCCGCTCGTGTAATAAGCGATGAAACAGACGAGCGCAAAATACACGGAATAGGGTGCGCCGAAGAGCTCCCATCCGAGAACGGTGCAGGCGAGGGGAGTTTTTGTGGCGCCGGCGAAGACCCCGATCAGGCCAAGGCCGGCAAAAAGGGCGACCGGCGCTCCCAGCGGAACGGCGAGGGCGTGACCGAGGGTTGCACCGATGTAAAACAGCGGCGTGACTTCGCCGCCTTTGAATCCGCTCGCGAGGGTAACGGTGGTGAAGAGGAACTTGCCGGCCCAACTCCACGGTTCCGCGCCTTCGGTTTGAAATGCGGAGAGCAAAGTGACCGCTTTCGGGTCCGGCGACGCGTGGAACCCTCAATGCGGCAGAGCCGGGAAAAAGCGTCGGCGAGGCTGCCGCCCATCTGCAACGCGGTGCCCTCCCGGCCGGCCGAGCCGCCGCAAAGGTGCGTGGCGAGCGTGCCGAAAAGCACCAGCGGAGCCATGCGGGCCGGCACGCCTCCGCCGGGCGTGTGGATTTCGTCCATGATGAGATGGGTGCCCCGCTCGGCTTTCTGGCCAAATCGAAGGTAGATCCACCCCACCGCGAAGCCGACGACGGGCAGGAGCCAAAGTAGCCACGGCGAATGCCAGCGGGCTGCGGTGACCCGGTCCAGCGACCATAGAAAGAGCGCACTGGCGGAACCGGCCAACAACCCGATCGGCACGGCCAAACCCGCTTCGAGGCCGAGGCGACGGAATCGGGTCGAAGGCGTGCGCGGGGAGGGGGTGGATTCCATTTGGCCGGCAGAAAGTATGAGCGACCGGTTTGAAGCGGAGTCAATTCGCGGGCGCGCTGCGGGCGTTAACGGCCTGACCCGGGCGATTTCGAACATCGCGCTTTTGTTTTGGAAAAATCCCCGCACGCTGCACGTTCCCAATCTTTGCCAACGTGAGCGCACCCGAAGAATTTCCCTACGAAGAGTCCAATCCCGAGCCGGTGCCGGATGCCCGCGAGAAGCCGATGGGTTTCTTCGATCACCTCGAAGAGATGCGTTGGACGCTCATCAAGTGCGCGGCGACTTTTCTGCTCTTTGCCGGCTTAATCGGTTATTTTCTGAAGGAGTTTAACGATGTGCTCCTTTGGCCGCTGAACTCGGTCAAGGTCGATTACCCGACGTTCGCGCTCGAGCTCTCGACCGTCTCGATCATGGAGGTGTTCAACGTCATTATCCAGATGTGTCTGCTCGGGGGCTTGGTGATGGCTCTGCCGTTTTGCCTGTTGTTCATCGGACAATTTGTCGCCCCGGCGCTCTCGGCGAAGGAGTTGAAAGCAGTTTTGCCGATGTGCGTGTCCGCTCTGGTGCTGTTTTTGCTCGGGGCGGCGTTCGCTTATTTCCTGCTGGTGCCGAGCACGATTCGGGTGTCGATCGAGCTAAATACCTTTTTTAACTACGCCGCGCGCTGGACGCCGGGCAGCTACTACAGTCTGCTCACTTGGCTGGTGCTGGGCGTCGGGACCTCCTTCCAGTTCCCCCTTATCATCATTTTGCTCGTTTGGTTGGGGCTGATGACGACGGCGTTTCTGAGGAAATACCGACGCCATGCGGTGATCGTGATCTTTGTGATCGCCGCGATCGTCACGCCCACGCCCGATCCGGTGACGCAGGCGATGTTCGCGGCCCCGCTTTATCTGCTGTATGAGATTGCGATCATCGCGTCGTCGCGAGTCGAGAAGCGCAAACAGCCGTTGCAGTTTGGTTGAGGGCGCCCGACGCCGGGGGCGTGGGGCCATAAAAAAGGCGCGTGAGTGATCACGCGCCGGCTGAAAATCGTAGGTTCGGGGATCGCGAAGGATTATTTCTTATTCGTCATCAACTGGGCCTTTAAAACCACCCGGAACATCTGAACGGCGAGCCAGAAAACGGATGACATACAGGCGGAAGTCAGGCCGGCCCAGAGCATGACCATGTTAGGATCGTTCGAGGGCACATGCGATTCGACGAGCCAATATATTAGAGAGAAGAATCCGAGCACGAGCACGGCATCGACCACGAGACTGGTTGGACTGGTGAGTTTTCCGAGAGGCGAGGACATAATCGGATCTCAGCGGATTTTGACGGGGTTTGTCCACGGAATTTTCTTTCCCGCGCCGATTGAGAATACTTCCGCTTGCTTCGGCCGCGGGATCGGCGGGATTCGCGCGCTCTTCGAAGTAGCTGGCGTGCGCTGGAGGACGCAGGGGATGATTTTGGTTTTTCGGTTGCCTCCAACGTGCTCGCAGTGGGCCTCGCGGTGGCGGGAAAAATGCACCCGCTATTGGTGGCGATCCTCATGCCGGTAAATTCCCTCGCGACGCTGGCGATCGTCACGGGTGGAATGCGGCGGGTTTTCGCTCAAGCAGCTAAAGTGTTTTTGGAATCGCGGCGGTCAGATTTTCCGGGCCATCGGCGGTGACGTGGATGTTGTCCTCGATGCGGACGCCGCCAAGGTGGAGATGCTGATCTACGAGGGACCAATTGACGACGTCGCGGTGTTTTTCGCGACGGGCCGGATCTTGGAGAAGCGGCGGGATGAAATAGAGCCCGGGCTCGATGGTGACGACGTAGCCGGGCGCGAGCGGGAGATCCATGCGGAGGGTGCGTAGGCATGGTCGGGGATTTTTGATGCGGCCGGGCAAGAGGCCGCTGGCGTCGCGCACACCGAACCCGACCATGTGGCCGAGGCCGTGGGGGAAGAAAAGGGTGTGCGCTTCCGCTTCGACGAGTGACTCGGGGTGGCCGCGCATCACGTTCATCGCCACGAGGCCGGCGACGAGATCGACGGCGCAGGCGAGGTGGATGTCGGTCCATTCGGCGCCGGGGACGCAGCGGGCGATGGCGCGCTCTTCGGCGGCGAGGACGACTTGGTAGAGATCGCGTTGAAACGGGCTCGGTGTCCCGACAACATAGGTGCGCGTGACATCGGCGGTGTAACGGCCGATGGCCGCCCCGGCGTCGATTAAGACAAACTCGCCGGTCTGGGCGGCGCGAGCCGTGGGGGAAAAGTGCAGGATGGCGGAGTTGGGGCCCGTGCCGACGATGGTGTTGTAGCCGGTGCGCGTTGCGCCGGCGCGGAAGAAGCCGGTTTCGAGTTCGATCTGCAGCGCACGCTCGGTGATACCGGGGCGGAGGAGTGCTGGAATCGCGGCATAGCCGGCGGCGGTGGCGGCGGCCGCAGCGCGCAGCACGGTGATTTCCTCGGCGTCCTTGGAGCGACGAGCGTGTCGGAAGCCGTTGCGGATATGAGAGATAAGAGGTACGTCGGCAGGAATGTCGGGCCGGAGGGCACCTAAGTTGGCGATCGGGCGGCCGCTGCGGGCGGCGAGCCAGGGAGAAAACTCGGCGAGAGGGAGGCCGGATCGCTGCGTGGTCCCCTCCCAAACGCGTTCGCCCTCGGTGACGGCGGGGACAAAGGAAAGCCATTCGTCGTCGCGGGGATCGTAAGTAATGACGCCGTCGATGCCGTCGTCGTCGGTGAGGTAGGCGTATTCGGCGTGACTGAAGAACGGGTAGGTCTGGTCGCTATTTTCAGGCAGAGGAACGGGTTGGCCGGAGCCGACCACCAAAATGGCGTCTCCGAGGGGCAGCGCGTTCGCCAGGCGGTGACGGCGGGATTCGAGGTCCGGAGGCATGTTGTAAGGGAGTTAGAAACATTGCTGAGGTTGTAACAAGCGCGGGAAACCGAGGGCGGATCGCGGACGTTTGAGTTGGAAAATGGATTCGCGGACGGTGAGAAAAAAATCCCGGTGAAGCGGATTTCTTGCGATTGAAGGCTGGCTTTTTGGAAAGTGATTACTCAATTTTTAGGGGCTATGAAAAATATGACCTCAAAACTTATCACCCTCCTCGGCGCCCTTGCGGTGCTCGTTAGCTTCTCCGCTCCGGCTCTCCGGGCCGAAGACGCTCCAAAGAAAAAAGGCCCAAGCGCCAAGCAATTGGAAATGTGGGACAAGAACAAAGACGGCAAACTCGACGACGCCGAAAACGCCGCGATGCAGGCCGCCAATGCCGCCAAGAAGAAGGCAAAGGAAGATGGCATGAAGAAAGACGGCGAAAAGAAGTAATTCTCCGACCCGACTCTTTTTAGAGTTTTAAAGCCTCGGCGATTTGCCGGGGCTTTTTTGCGCACGAAGTGTGCGGTCGCGGCCGGGGCTTTCGGCGTAACCCGCAAGGATCTGCTTAATGCGGCGGACGGATCACTTCTTCTCAATGAAGCCGCCGCTCCAGTGGAGTTTGGTGCGCACGACGGCGAAGTGCTCGTAGTCGAGCCGCTGGGCGAGAGGGAGTTTGAGCGCAGAGATCGTGATCTCGATGGGCGTATCGGCGCACGAGACGTGATTGCGTTGCCCGTCCATGGCAACGAGCAAGGTCGAGCCGGGGCTGCGGTTGTGGACCCGGAGGCAAACATCATCTCGGAAAATGATGGAGCGGTTGCTCAACGTGTGCGGGCAGATCGGCGTCATCGCGATGACGCCGGCGTCGGGCGAAATGAGCGGACCGCCGGCGGAAAGATTGTAGGCGGTCGAGCCGGTGGGGGTGGAAAAGATCAGGCCGTCGCAGGTGTATTCGGTGACGAGTTGGTTGTTGGCGAAGACCTCGAGCCGGACGATGCGGGAGTTGATTTGGTCTTTGATGAGGACGTCGTTAAGGGCGATGTCGTGGCGGCTCGCGCTGGTGGAGCAGGCCAACAAGGAGCGGTAGGCGACGTGGAATTCGCCGCGCAGCAGCGACGAAAACTGGACGCGGGCTTCGTCGGCGGAGAACGTCGTGAGAAAGCCGAGGCTGCCGCGGTTGACGCCGATAATGGGGACTTGGGCGCGAGCGGCCTCGCGGGCGACGCCGAGGAGCGTGCCGTCGCCGCCGATCACGCAGCAGGCATCGCAGCCCGTGAGCCAGCCCCGGGGGATGTCGAGCCGGGAGGTGTGCTTGGTTTTGACGCCGGCGGCTTTGGCGAGGACGAGCAGTTCGCGGGTCAGCTCGGGAGCGCCGGGTTTGTCGGCGTTGGTGACGAAGGCGAGCGAGCGGAGAGCGTTCATGCGCAGAAAGAGTGGGTAATTAATGGCGGGAGCAAGGCGCCGGGGGAAACAAATTTACGACGAGCGACGGAGGCCAAGGAGGAACTCGCGGTTGCCGTCGGTGCCGGTGATGGGCGAGTCGATGGTCCCGATGAGGGTCGCGCCGCGGAGCAGGCCAATGGCAAAGGTGCGAATATCGTCGAGCACGGCCTGTTGCACGGCGGGGTCGCGGATGACGCCGCGGCCTTTGTCCACCTCGGCTTTCCCGGCTTCGAACTGGGGCTTCACCAGGGCGACCAACACTCCGCCGGGGCGGACGAAAGGCCAGATCGCGGGAAGCACGACTTTGAGGGAAATGAACGAGAGGTCGGTAACGACAGCGTCGAATTCGGCCCGCGGGAGGTCGCCCACGGTGAGGTGGCGGGCGTTCATTTTCTCGAAGTTGGTGACGCGCGGATCGGCGAGCAGTTTGGGGTGGAGCTGAGCCCGGCCGACATCCACGCAGATCACGTCGGCGGCGCCGGACTGGAGGGCGCAATCGGTAAAGCCGCCCGTGGAAGCGCCGACGTCGAGGACGTGGGCGCCGGCAAGATTGAGGCCAAAAGCGGTGAGGGCGGCAGAGAGTTTTTCGCCCCCACGACTGACGAAGCGAGGCGGTTGTTCGACGGAAAGTTCGCAATCAGAGGCATAGTCGCGGCCGGGTTTGTCGAGGCGTTCCGTGCCGCTGCGCACGCGGCCGGCCATGACGAGGGCCTTGGCCTGGGCGCGGGAAGCGGCGAGGCCACGGACGACGAGGAGTTCGTCGAGGCGGATCTTTTTATCGGGTGCGGTCACGTTGGGAAAGGGGAAGGGCCTGCAGTGCCGGCTGGACCGGGCGGCCTCCCCGGGAATTTAGGGGGACCAGACGCGGAGTTTCTCGGCGCGGGCGGCGGCGCACAGTTCTGCGTCGAAGCAGACGAGCTGGGCTTGGGGGTGGACGAGGCTGAGGCGGCTAAAGCAGTAGAGGTGGCCGGCGTCGGCGGCGCGTAGGCGGTGGCGTCGGTTGAGGACGACGAGGGAGGAGTGTTCGGAGGGTGAAATCTCCAGCCAGCGGACGGCGCGCAAAAGCGGATCGAGCGATGCGCGCCAAATTTCGGACGGTTCACGTCGCGACGCCCCCGCTTCGGCTTCGATGCGGAGCCAGGACCATGAATGAATCTCCGTGCACAGGGCGCTGGCCGTCCGCGCGCGGGCGGTGTGCGGCTCGTCGAAAAGGAGCGCGAGCAGCGCGCTGGTGTCCCAGTAGGCGCGCATCACCAGTCACGTCCGCCGCGGACAAGGTCGATGGTGTTGATGTCGGTGCGCCCGTCGGGTGCGAGGATGGGCTTAATGTCGGGGAAGGCCGGCCCGACCGGGCGATGGAGGGGGATGTCGATCTTGACGCCGTGTTTCTTGGCCCGGGCGAGGGCGGCGAGGCGCTCGCGTTGCCAGGCGCGGTCAAGCGGAGGCGCGATGTCGGGGGATGCGGGAACCGGGGAAAGCACGGCGATCGCAGTATCGCGGTCGAAGACGGTGAGCGTCTTGCCGGCTCGGACCCGGCGCAGGTATCTGCTGAGGTTGTTTTTCAGCTCGGCGGTCTTGACGTTCATGTTGGCCAAGTTTGAAAGCGGAGTTGGCTATGTCAACGGAGGGCTCGGCGGAGCGCGTCAGTTCTTGCGAAGTTTTTGGCGGGCCGGGGACCAGCAGGTGGTGCGGCCGCCGATGTCGGCGCGAGTCAGAGGTTTTTTGGTTTTGGGGCAGCGGCCGCCGTCGGACCACCGGTGGTTGAAGAGCCAGGTGTCAGGGATGGCGGTGTTGAGATCAGGAGGAAGGTCATCGCCGCGTCCCGCGATGGTGGCGAGGGCGAGGCGGGCGACGGCGCGGCATTCGCGCCAGAGGGTTTTGACCTCGGCGGGGCGAAGGGAACCGGCGGGCTGGGCGGGGTGAATCGCGGCGCGCCAGAGGATCTCGTCGGCCATCCAGTTGCCGATGCCGGGGAATCGCTCCTGCATGAGCAGGACGGCCTTGATCGGCGCGCGGGCGCGGCGGGTTAGGAATGCGGCCGCGGCGGCGACGGTGAACGCGGGCGAGATCAGGGCCGGGGCGATCTTGGCCCACCACAGCGGGGCGTCGGGGCCGAGGTGAAACTGAATGCGGCCGAAGAGACGTGGGTCGGCGAAAACGAGCGCGTGGGCGGCGGTGTAGAGGACGAGGTGGTCGTGCTTGCGCGGAGGATGAGCCGGCGTTGCAACGGAAAGGTCACCGGTCATGCCGAGGTGGATGCCGAGCCAAGCGTCGATCGCGGGCGAGGCGGAGGTGGCGGGGCGTTGAAAGCGGAAGAGGATCTGCTTCGCGGCGGCGGCGGAGGCGGTGAGAACGGAGTCGGTGAGCGCGGCGCGGAGGGCGGGGGCGGGCGCGGTGCGGAAAAGTTTTTTGGCGTCGTGGGTGTGGACGCGGAGAATCTTCGGAGAAGGGCGCGCGGCTTGGGTCCAGCGTTTGCGGAAAAATTCGGCTTCAGCGAGTTCGGGCATGGAGCGAGTTGGGAGGGAGAAGGGGTTACCACGAAACACACGAAAGACACGAAAATCGGAGGGAGAAAAGTGGCCCGCGAATTCCGCGATGGGTGCGAATGAAAGAGAGGAATTCAGGAAAGAGTCGCGACGAAGGCGGCGAGGTCGGCGTGGATCTCGGCGCCGGGGAGGGCGAGGGTTTGCCAAGCCTCGGCTGTGAGCTCGCCGGTGCAGACGGCGATGGCGCGGACGCCGGCGTTGAGGCCGGCTTGGGTGTCGCTGGCGCGGTCACCGACCATGGCGCACTGGGCGGGATCGAGGTGGTGTTGAGCGATCATCTCCTGAATGTAGCGCGGCGAGGGTTTGCGGTAGAGCGAGGGTTGGTCGGGCGCCTCCGGTGCGATGCAGATGCCGGCGAAGAGGGGTGAGTGGAGCGCGAGCAAGGTCTCCATGCGGGCGTTGACGAGGAGGGCGTCGTCAAGGGTGTAAAGTCCGCGGCCGATGCCGGACTGGTTAGTCAGCATAAAGAGCTGATAGCCGAGGGCGCTGGCGCGCTGGAGAGCGTCGCGCACGCCGGGGATGATTTCCACGCCGGCGGGATCGGACAGATAGTGTTTGTCGAGGATCAGCGTGCCGTCGCGATCGAGGAAGAGGGCGCGGCGAGCATCGGCGTTCTTGGGTTTGTGTTTTTTGGGTTCCACGGATTAGCGGTGACTCACGTAAGCCTTGAGCTCGGTGGGGGTGACGGTAGCGGTGCCGAGTTTGCCGACGACGACGCCGGCGGCGGCGTTGGCGAAGTGGGCGGCGGTTTCGAGTTTGGCGCCGGCGGCCAAGGCCAAGACGAGGGCGGCGAGGGCGGTGTCGCCGGCGCCGGAGACGTCGTAAACTTCGCGGGCAGCGGTGGGAATAGTTTTGAGAATTTTGCCGGCGGTGCTGAGCAACATGCCGTCTTCGCCGAGGGTGATGACCAAGTGCTTGGTCGCGAATTTCTCGTGGAGTCGGGCGCAGACAGCGGCGGCGGGGAATGGCGTGCCGGGGGCGGGGTGGAGGCCGGAGAGTTCGAGGGCTTCGCGTTTGTTCGGGGTGATAAGATCGAGGCCGTGAAAGGTGAGGGCGTGCTTCGGTTTGGGGTCCAAGGCGACGAGTTTGCCGGCGGCGCGGGCGAGGGTGGTGATGCGGGCGACGAGCTCGTCGGAAAGTATGCCCTTGGCGTAGTCGGAGAAGATGACGGCGTTGTGCGAGCGGATGGCGGTTCGGAGAAGTTTTTCGGCGGCGTCGGCGGTGACGGCGTAGGCGGAGGGCGGGGACTCGCGGTCGAGGCGGCAAAGTTGCTGGCGTTGGACGAGCACGCGGGTTTTGACGATGGTCTGCGCGGAGCCGGGAGTGGAGAGGGTGGCGATTTTTTTCTCGGCGAGCGTGGCGACGAGGGTGCGGCCGGCGACGTCGGTGCCAAAATAACCGGCGACGGTGGCGCGGGCGCCGAGGGAGGCGAGATTGAGGGCAACGTTGGCGGCGCCGCCGGCGGTGACGGACTCCCGGATAATGTCCACGACGGGGACCGGGGCTTCGGGTGAGATGCGGGTCGCGTCGCCCCAGAGGTAGTGATCGAGCATGACGTCGCCGATGACGAGGATACGAAGGGCGGAGATTTTTTTGAGGAGGCTGGGCAGGGAGCGCATCGGGGCAGGGGTGTTTTTTATCTGGAACTCAGGGAATCAGGAATTGGGAGGAGTTGCCCTCGGAATACACGGACTACACGGAAAAAATACGGGAAGAGAAAGGAGGACGGTGAAAATTCGGAAATCAGGAGATCGGAGTACAGACGGGTCAGAGTTCCCAAGTATAGGGGGATCTGGAGAGAAGGGTGTAGCCGGTGGCGGTGACTTGGACGACGTCTTCGATGCGGCAGGCACCGAGGCCGGGATAATAGAGACCCGGTTCCACCGTCACGACCGTGCCGCGGCGCAGCGGGGTGTCGTAGCGCGGGCTGAGGCCGGGTGCTTCGTGAACGGCGAGGCCGAGGCCGTGGCCGGTGCCGTGGAAAAAACCGATGGAGCCCTTGGGCGAGTGCTTGGTCTCGTAGCCGCGCGCGGTGAAGGTGGCGACGACAGCTTCGTGCACGGTGCGACCGCCCACGCTGGCGCGGATGGTTTTGAGCGCGGCGAGTTGGGCGGCGCGGACGGCCGCGACCAAGGCGCGTTGGGCATCGGAGGCGGTGCCACGGAGGAAGGTGCGGGTCATGTCGCCGTGGTAGCCGGTGGCGGAGACGCGGGGAAAGACGTCAACGATGATGAGTTCGTCGGGTCGGAGCGGGCCGGAGCCGCGCTCGTGCGGGTCGCAGGCTTGGTCGCCGCCGGCGGCGATGGTGTTGGCGGAGACGGCGCCCGCGGCGAGGCAGGCAGACTCGATGGCGAATTTCAGTCGCTCGCTGGTGAGAGGTTTGCCGTCGAAGATGAGTGAGCGGCCCTTGATTTTGCTGGCGCGGAGGACGCGCTCGGCGGCGGCGATGCCGAGGGCACTGCAGCGGTTGCCCTCGCGCAGCGCGGTGATTTCGGCCGAAGTTTTGATTTCCCGGTTGGGGAAGATCGGGCCGGTCGCGACGGTGAGGTCGAGGCCGAGTTCGAAAAGCTTCTCGTAAACGCCGGCGGGAAAATCCTCCGGGACGGTGAAGGATTTCTGTTTCAGTTCGGTGGCGAGGAGGAAGATCACTTCGGCGGCGCCGGGCTTGCGCTGCGGCCAAACCTCGCGGGCTTTGGCCAAGTAGGGTTCGAGGGCGAGAACGCGGTCGAAGGCGGAGCGGCGCTTGACCCGGCCGAATTCAAGGGCGCCGACGACGGCGTATTTCTTGCCGTGAGCGGCGAACGCGATGAACGGGTCGGGCACGCCAACGCGGCCAAAGTAGAGGGCATCGGCGCTGCGCTCGGTGTCGGCGTAGAGGAGGGGCGGAGGCGTGGACGCCGATGATGAAAGTGACACGGTGAGAGAGAGGAGTTGAGTTGGGAGAGGCGGGAGATTAGCCACACAGCGCATGAAGAAGGCAAATCCGGTTTCGATGGTGTTGAGGGCCGCGACGGCCGCGTCCGCGCTGATTGTGGCCGGGTGTGGTAAGGCCGAGTCGGCGGGGACTAAAAGCTCGGCGGGGGGCGTGGCGCAGGGTGCGGCGATGAAAAGTGCGACGGATTGGTTTTCGATCAAAGTCGGCGACAAGACCCTGCGGATGCAGTTGGCGGTGCAGCCGAAAGAGCTGGAGCGGGGGCTGATGGAGCGTCGCGATTTGGGGACCGATGACGCGATGGTGTTTGTTTTTGGGCGGCCGCAGGGAATGAGCTTTTGGATGCGAAACACGCCGACGCCGTTGGACATCGCCTACTTCAGTCCGGAGGGCGTGCTGCTGGAATACTATCCGGCGTATCCGTTCGACGAGAAGCCGGTGCCCTCGCGGAGCCAACAGTTGCAGTTTGTCGTCGAGACAAACCAAGGTTGGTTCAAGGCGAACGGAGTGAAGCCGGGCGCTCGGCTGGAGATGAAGGCCTTGAGCGCGGCGTTGGCGGCGCGGGGATTCGCCCCCCAGAACTACGGAATTGAGCGGTAAGCAGCAGGAGTGCGGGAAAAGGCGGGCGTCCGCCAGGGCCGCCCGGACATGGCCGAAACGCCGCGGGTGCTACTTCGGCGCTTTCGGGATTTCGTTGTCGGTGCGTAGGACGAGGACGGGGACTTTGTTTTTCACCCAGACCTCGGCCTCCTTGAAGAATTTCGCCGGGACGTGCTCGAGGGCTTCACCGACGGTTTTTGCCGGGTGCAGGCGGCCTTTTTTGGAGGCGTTGAAATCGTAGGCGCCGCGAAAGATGCGCTCTTGGGTGGTGGCGACGCTGTCTTCCTCGGGAATTTGAAGAATCCAGGCGACAAAATCGTGTTTCGGCAGGCGGTTTTCGGGGTCGCTGGCGAGCACGACGAACTGCTTTTTGACCGCCGGCGGTTTCTCTTCGTCGCCGGGGTCGGGCTGGGCGGCGAGGTTCATTTCCTCGATGACTTGGCGGAGGAGTTTTGGGTCGAGTTGGTTCTTTTTCAGAATCTCGGCGACCACGTTGACTTCGATTTTCGGCATAAGGAAAGGGGCGAAGGCAGGACTGCATACGAACGCGGATGAAAGTAAAGGGCGGGCGGGGTGGGCGTCATCGGGATTGCAAGTTCACGGTCGGGTGCGGCAATAAACGAAAGCTTATGAGTGAAGAATTTTTCGATGTAGTGGATGCGAACGATGTCGTGATCGGGCGCGCGGCGCGCCGGGAGGTTCACGCGCGGGGGCTCTGGCACCGGGCGGTGCATGTGCTGGTGTTTGACGCAGCGGGGCGGACCTTTTTGCAGAAACGGTCGATGACGAAGGACCTGTCGCCGGGATGTTGGGATGCGGCGTGTTCGGGCCATCTGGACAGCGGCGAGGATTATGACGCGGCGGCGGTGCGAGAACTGGGCGAAGAGATCGGGGTGCGGGTGGGGCCGGGCGATCTGGTGCGGTGGCGGCGGGTGGAGGCGTGCGCGCGCACGGGCTGGGAGTTCCTCTGGGTTTACCGGTTGAAGCACGCCGGCCCGTTTGTGCTCCACCCGGAGGAAATCGAGTGCGGCGAGTGGGTGGTGCCGGCGGAGTTGACCGCCCGGATGCGGGAGAAGCCGGCCGAGTTTACGCCGGCGTTTCGATTGATCTGGGAACAGATCGGTGCCGAGGCGGGCGGTTAATTGAAGGAAGGTCCGAGGCCGGTGATGCGCTTGCCGGAAACGCGGCCGGGGCCGTCGAATTCGCTGAGGCGTTTGATTTCGTCGAATTGCTTTTGCGTGATGAGCCGGCGAGGGACGCGCTTCTCGGCTTCGAAGATCAGACGCTCGCGATCTTCATCGGTCGGGTGATGCGGGAGCCACGAGGTGTTGTGCCCCTGGTGGCGGGTCCACTCGATGTTGCCGCCGTGGACGTCGACGTGAATTTGAAATTTTCCCTCGATGGGATCGCGGTGCCACCAGCCGAAAGTAACGCTCATGCGGGGATGTTCGAAGAACCGGGGACTTCCGCGAGAGCAAACTCCGCGACGACGCGGCCCGGGTGAAATGAGCCGGAGCGGAAATCGATCTGGCGAAGGGTGAGACGGCCGGGGGTGAGATCTACGGCTTGGGCGCCGAAAGGACGGCAGAGGGCGCCGGTGTTGATCACGGTGAGACCGGACGGGGCGGTCCAAACAAATGGGCGGTGCGTGTGGCCGATGAGCATGAAGCGGGCGGCGGGGCGATGGGCGGCGGCAATGCTGGCGGCGCGGTTCGGGGTCTCGCGCCAAGCGCGGATGATCTCGAAGCTGCGCCAAGGCGGCCAAACGGTGTCGGCGGCGAACTTTACGGCGTATTTGAGCGGGTTGGGTTCGGATTGGTGGCGTTGGGGGAGCGCAGCGCAGGCGGCGCGAAAGACCGCGAGTCGAGGGGCGAGTTGGGTCCGGTGTTCGACGGGCAGCGAGGCCAGCCCGTGGGTGATGTGGGCCTCGAGTGTGGCGGCGTCGCGACCCCACGGGACGATGTTGTCGAAAATAATGTCGCCGTGGGTGACGAACACTTGGCCGTCGCAGAGGTCGAGCGTGTCGAGGTCGGAAATATCTGGGTCGTGATTCCCGGTGACGAGGGTGACCTCGGGGACGCAGGCGCCGAAGAAACGGCTGACCTCGGCGCGGGCACGGGCGGTGACTTGAGGGTGAGGGCCGGGGCGGGTATCGAGGGTGTCGCCGTTGAGGATCAGCCGGCTGATGCCATCGAGGAGCGGACTCAGTTGATCGAGGCGGCGGAGCCGGCTGGAGCGGTCTCCGTAGTGGAGGTCGGAAAAGATGCGGATGAGGCCGGACACGATTGGCGGGGAGAAAAACGGGACGCGGAAACGGGGCAATGTTTTTGGGCGCAGCGGGCGAGTGGCGAGCGCGGTGGGTGTGCAAAGGTGCGGGCAGGCGAATTTTGGTGCTTCACGGCTTGGGCAACGTGTTGCCGGCGTCGTCGGTCGCCGGGCCGGCGGATGAGATCGCGCGGATTCACGCCGAGGCCATCGGTGGGCCGTGCGCCACGCGGTGGGAAAATCAAGCACGGCGGGCAGTCGCGGTTTCGCGGCTTGCCAGAATTTAACCTGAGTTTGAGGCTCTCGAAATGGCTCTATTCGGTTCCCTTTCCACGGTGCGAGCTCAGCTTGCCCCCTCTGACAAATTCGCCACGGCCTTCGCGTATGTCGAAGCGTGTCTGCGCGCCGGTTCGTCGGAACGCGCGTTGCTAGACGGTCTCGCGGCCGAGCAGACGCAGCGGGTGGACTTGGGCGGCGGAGTGTTTGCGCTGGCGCAGGCGAGCATGACGTTGCCGGCGGGAGTGCCGACCGTCCCGAAGTGGGAGTCGCACACGACCTACACGGATGTGCAGGCGGTGATCGTGGGCGAGGAAATCATGGAGCTGACGGATGTGGGCAACCTCAAGGTCGCCGAGGATCTCCGGCCGGCCAAAGATGTGCTCTTTTACGAAGGCTTCACGCGGCACACGGCCTTGCGGGTCGCCGCGGGCGAGGTTGCCGTCTTTTTCCCCGTGGATGGGCATCGTCCGTTGGTGGCGGCCGGTGCACCGATGTTGGTGCGCAAGGTGGTCGTCAAAGTGCCGGTCGCGGCGTGAACTACCGTCATCATTATCACGCCGGTAATTTCGCCGATGTGATGAAGCACGCGGTGCTCGTCCCGCTGGTGCGCGCGCTGCAAAAAAAGGAAAAGGGTTTTCTGTATCTCGATACGCACGCTGGTCGCGGGAGCTACGATCTGGCGGTGGCGGCGATCGGGGACACGCACGCGCGCGTGCCGGAGTGGCCGGAGGGCGTGGGGCGTTTGTGGAATCGACCGGCCGGGGAGTTGCCGGGCGGCGTCGCGGATTATATTGCGCTCGTGCGGGAGTATGATCGGCGGGAGAGCAACGCCACGCCCGAGCCGAGATTTTATCCGGGGTCGCCGGCGCTGGTGAACCTGATCGCGAGGCCGCAGGAGCGACTGGTGGTGTGCGAACGCCAACCGGCGGAGTGCGCGGCGTTGCGGGAGAAATTTCAGTTTACCGGCGGCGCGCAGGTGCGCGAGGCGGACGGCTACGCTACGGTGCGGGCGGTGTTGCCGCCGTTGGAGAAACGGGCGCTGGTTCTGATCGATCCGCCGTTTGAGGCCCAGGATGAGTGGGCGCAAATCGTGGAGACCTTGCAGGACGGATTGAAGCGATTGCCGAGCGGAGTGTTTGCAGTGTGGTATCCCCTCACCGAGCGGGCGAAGGTAGATTTGTTTTTTGCGGAGCTGCGGGGGCTGGCGCTGCCGCCGACCTTGGCGGTGGAGTTGGTGGTGAATCCGCCGGCGGCAAAGATGGTGGGGTGCGGGGTGTTGATCGTGAATCCGCCCTGGAAATTTGCGGACGAGGCGGCCGCGACGGTGGAGTATTTGGCCAAAGTGCTCGGGCAAGGAGCGGGAGCGCGCGGGGACCTGATCTGGTTGGCGCGGGAGACCTAGGGGACGTGTTCTTTTTTTGAGGGCGATGCAGGCAGCGTCGAACCACCGGGTGGGGTGAGGGGACGCAAAAAGCGGAGACCTGGGTCTCCGCTGACGCTGGGGGGATTTTCTCCCTGGGATCGGGTCCGGGATCAGCGCGAGCTGAGGGTTGAGACCGGGCTGGGCAAGCTCTTGAAGATCTCGGGGCTCACCCGGGGTAAGATGACTTTCAGAGGCGGGGCGCGGAAAATGGGACGGTCCCACATGGCGTTGGCGCGGGAGACAAGCTCGACGACGACGGGACGATCTTCAAAAATTTCGGGCTGGGTGAAATGAGTGGGCAAAGGCATGGGGGCGGTTCGGTGTTGGCTTCGGGGAGTAGACTTCGATAGGCAAAAAATGTGCCGCACCTAAAGAAAAATATCGGTTTGGCGCGAAGACTTCACAAATTGTTAAAAGCGCCCTTGCTCGCGCTGGGAGAATCTTCCAAGAAATCGGGGTCGGAGTCTCTTCACCCCTCGTCCCCAACCTCCTGTTAAATCCTATGAGTAATCAGAATGTAGATAACGCGCCCCTCGCTGCTAACGCGAAGCGCCTTCTTTGGGCCGGCTTTTGGGCCATCTTCGCGGCCGGCGTCGGTTTTGCGGTCCGCGGTGGTATTTTTGACAATTGGGGCAAAGAGTTCGGCTTCACGGCCACGCAACTCGGCGCCATCGGCGGTGCCGGCTTCACCGGATTTTGCTTCGGCATCATCATTGGTGGTCTGATCGTCGACAAGATCGGCTACAGCAAGCTGGTCTGGGCCGCATTCGCGTTTCACGTCATCTCAGCGTTTGTGACCTTCGCGGCGTCAACGCCAGAGAACGCGTTCCAAATGCTGACGATCGGCATGTTCATCTTTGCGCTGGCGAACGGCGTCTTGGAAGCGGTCGCCAATCCGTTGGTCGCGACACTTTTCCCAAAACAACGCACTCACTATTTGAATATCCTGCACGCCAGCTGGCCGGCCGGTTTGATCGCCGGCAGTGCGGTGGGTTGGATCTTGGACGACAAAATGCAGGTGGGTTGGAAGATCCAACTCGCCCTCTATCTCATCCCGACGTTGGCTTACGGTTTGATGTTCCTCGGCCAACATATGCCGAAGTCTGAGGCGGCCCAAAAGGGCGCGAAGTTCAGCGAGATGTTCAAGGATGTCGGCCTGCTCGGTGCGGCTGTAGCCTGCTACCTTTTGGCGAATTTCGCCTCGGGCCCGCTCGCGGCGCTGTTCGGGGTGGCGAGCTTCCCTGATTCTGTCGGTTACGCGGTGGCGGGTGTGCTGATGGTCGCCGTTGGGATCGTGACAAAGTTCTCCTTGGGCTCAGTGCTCCTCTTCTTCTTGTTCATCGCGCACGCCTTGATCGGTGCAGTTGAACTCGGGACTGACGGTTGGATTCAGAATATCACGGGCAATTTGTTCACGTCGGAGCAGGGCAAGTTCCTGTTCATTTGGACCTCGGTTATTATGTTCAGCCTGCGGTTCTCCGCTCATTGGATTGAGACCAAATTGAAGCTCTCGCCGATTGCGCTCTTGCTGGTGTGTTCCATCTTCGGCGTGGTGGGCCTGCAGCTCGCAAGCGTCATGCAGACCTTCACCATGGCTTTGGTCGCGCTGGGCATCTACGCCGTCGGTAAGACCTTTTT
>CAMCWW010000047.1:0-28659 GCA_945882935.1 Opitutus sp. GAS368 | reverse complement strand
AAAGCGCCGGGCAATCTCCTCCCTCGTCCCCTGCTTCTCATCATAGGCCCCCACGATCCGCTCCCTCAAATCCAGCGACAGTGTTTTCATCCCTTCACCGTGCATGAATTCAAACTTATGGCTACAGTTTAATTTAAAATGCTCTAGCCTAGAGCGGCGCGAGCGCGGGGCGTTTCGCGCTGCGGCCGTCGGCCAGCGAACGGCCGGCGAGACTCCGCCCGATCCACGGCAGGAGATGGTGACGGGCCCAGCGCGTCTCCGCGGCGCATACCTGAAGCGCGGTTCGCCGGGGTAACGTGGGCTGCGGCTCGCGCCATGCGGTGCTGCTACCCGGCAGATCCAAGGCGTGCGCGAGGGCTTCCGCGATGCGGGCGTGACCCGCGGCGCAGCCAGGGTCGTTTTTGTTTTTCAACGTGACGGGGCTGAGCCCGAGGACCTCGGATTTTGGATCGGGCTGCGGTGAGGAACCCGATGCGACGGCCAAGGGAATAAGCGAAACGGGCCCCAGCAACGCACCCACGAGTGTGGCGAGGAATTTTCGGGGTATAGCCAATGGTGGGCAAGGTCGCTCGGCGAAGGGTTCGTCGCAGGGTCGCAAAGACACGCGATTACTCGTCCCGACGTCGAACCCGTCCTGCATCTGCCTTCAGCGTGTTCCCCTTCGAATCTGCCGGCCCGAGCAGGCGGTCAGGCCAGAATGCCCTGGATCACGTGACCATGCACGTCGGTCAGGCGGCGCTCGATACCGCTGTTGTAGAAAGTCAGCCGCTCGTGATCGAGGCCGAGAAGGTGAAGAATCGTGGCGTGGAGATCATAGATCGTCGTGACCTTGTCCACGGCCTTGAACCCGAGATCGTCGGTGGCGCCGTAGGTGAAACCGGGTTTCACGCCCGCGCCGGCCAACCAGACGGTGAAGCCCTTTTCGTTATGATCGCGACCGTTCGCGCCCTTTTGAAATGTTGGCATCCGACCAAACTCGGTGACGAATGCGACCAGCGTGTCCTTGAGTAGTCCGCGTTCCTTCAGATCTCGTAGCAGCGCGGCGGCCGGTTGATCGAGGATGGGCGCGTGAGTAGTGTATTGATCGACGATGTGTTTGTGTCCGTCCCAGTTGCCGACGCCCTCGCCCATGGCGTAGGCACCGTTGAAGAGCTGCACGAAACGCACGTCGCGCTCCAGGAGCCGACGCGCGAGCAGGCAGTTGCGGGCGAATCCCGCTTTGGTCTTGTTGCCATCGTTCACCCCGTAGGCCTGCAACGTCTGCAGACTCTCTTTGGCAAAGTCACCGACCTCGGCTGCGGCGAGCTGCATTTTGGCGGCGAGTTCGTAGGCCGAGATCCGCGCCGCGAGTTCAGTGTCACCGGGATTCTCCGCGAGATGGCGATCATTGAGCAGTTTTAGAAAATCGTAAGTCGCGAGGTCATTCCGCGCGGTGACACCAGCCGGTCGGTTCAGATGCGGGATCGGTTTGTCGGCGTTGAAGGTGACGCCTTGATATGCTGCGGGCAGAAACCCGGCGGCCCAGTGGCGCGAACCGGTCTGCGGCACGCCGCGCGGATCGGGAATCGCCACAAACGCGGGGAGATTCTGGCATTCGCTGCCGAGCGCATACGTCGCCCACGAACCAATGCCGGGAAAACCATCGAGGATGAAACCTGTGCTCATCTGGTTTTCTGCCGGACCGTGCGCGGCGGACTTCGCGGTCATCGAGTGAATGAAGCACATCTCGTCGGCGAGTTCTGCGAGATCGGGCAGAAGGTTGGAAACCATCTTGCCACTCTGTCCACGGGGTTTAAATTCCCAGAGCGGTTTGATGACGTTCCCCTGCATGCCCTGGCCGGTGATGAGACCTTCGCCGCCCGGCATGGGCTGGTTGTGCAGCCGAATCAGCTCGGGCTTGTAGTCGAAGGTGTCGATGTGGCTGATCGCCCCGGAGCAGAAGATCATCAACACGCGTTTCGCTTTGGGCTCGAAATGCGGCGGGCGTGGCGCGTAGGGCGTGCGAGAGTTAATCTGCGGTCGCCACGGAGCCCCGGCCGCGCTGAGGCGTTGTTCGGCCAGGAGGGCGGCGAGCGCAATACCTCCGAGTCCTGTTCCACCCCAGCGTAGGAAATCACGGCGACTGAGGAGATGGCGTCCGGCGTGCGAGAGAGGGGAGGGGTTCATGGTCGAATCAGTGAACGTGGATAAATTCGTTGGTGTTGAAGAGCGCGCGGCAGAAAAGCGGCAGGCCGTGCTCCGCGATCATCGCGACTGCGGCGGTCGTCTCCACCGGCGCCGGCTCGCGACCAAACATCAGTCGAAACGCCAGCCGCACCTGCGCACCGGCGGTCGGGCCCGCCTCCCGCTCCAGTCGAGCGGCGAGGGCCGTCGTCTGCTGCATCATGAATGGGCTGTTGAGGAGATTAAAAGCCTGCAACGGGGTCGTTGACCGAGTGCGGCTCGGCGCAATCTGGCCGGCGTCGGGACAGTCGAACGCGCCGAAGACGTCGTCGAGCTGCGCGCGCGGTTTTGTCTGATAAACCATGCGCCGGAAATCGTCCCGGGAAAAATCAACCTTCGGCACGTAAGTCTGGACGTTGCTCTGGCTGATATTGGCTTCGAACAGGAAGAATCCCGGACCACCCTCGCGCAGATCCAGCTGGCCAGCCGCGGTGATGATCGCATCACGCAACGGTTCGGCGTCCAAGCGTCGCGGCGGATAGCGCCAGAGGAGCCGCGACGCAGCATCAACTTCGAGTCCTTTGGGGTGCGGGCGCGACGACTGCCGGTAAGTGTCAGAAAGCAGGATCAGCCGGTGCATTGATTTCATGCTCCAGCCACGGGCGACAAACTCGGTCGCCAGCCAGTCCAGCAGCTCCGGGTGCGTGGGCTTGGCTCCGTTCATGCCGAAGTCGCTCGGGGTGTCCACGAGACCGGTCCCAAAGTGGTAGTGCCAGATGCGGTTCGCCACGACTCGGGCCGGCAGCGGATTTTCCGAATCAACGAGCCAGTCCGCCAGGGCCAGGCGGCGCTTTTGCTCCGGAGCGTCGCGGGGCAATTCGAGCTTCTTCCCAAACCGGGCTAGCCCGGCCGGCGCCACTTGCTCGCGGGGTGACAACGTCTCGCCGCGGTGCAGCCGAAACGTCGGGCCCGGTTCGCGCAACCTGCCCGCGTAGACCGGCGGAAAGTCGATCAGACGCTTCACCTCAGTGCGGAGGGTCCGGCGTTCAGCGACCAGCTGGGCAATTTCCATTACGCGCGCAGTCGGCACGGAGCTGAGCGTCGGCACGTCTGGCACGCGCTTCCGCCACGCATCGCCGAGACGATCCTGGGACCCAGCCACCTGCGTCCATGTGCGCCCATCGACCGAGATCTCGATCCGATATCCCGTGACAAGATGGTCGTCCAGTTTGGGCTGACGATCACTACGGTTGCGGCTCCACAGCATACGGTCGATCCGCTCCACTTTCGGAAACTCGATCTGCACGAACCCCGGCCCCTTGGCGGGAGAATTCCAAGCCGCACGCTCGTTGTAGCGGCCATCATTCACGTAAAACGGATTGCCGTCCTCGCGGTCGACCACGGGCGAAGTCGCGGTGGCGCCGAATTCCTTTAGGGCGACATTCCGGGGCGACTCGCCGGCAGTAAAGACCTCGAGTTCGTCGATGTAGCCCTCAGGGGTGTTCGAGGCGAGGACGGTGAAGCGCACGAACTTGGCGTCGATCGGTTCGAAGCGCTCTTCGTTGGTCTTCACGACCACGGGCGCCCGCAGATGCGGCGTGTGCATGGGAGCCTCGCCCGCGGTGGTTTTCAATTCCTCGAGGAGGACTGCATCGGCGGACAGCATGCCGCTTCCGACTGCGATAAGCGCGAGCCGGCTTTCGCTCGTCAGCGTGTGGATGTTGGCGTCGTAAAATCCACTCCAGCGTTGTTCGCCGGAGACCGCCGGTGAGCCATCGGCAAACTTGGCCTGGCTCACCTGTGCGATTTCGCGCCCGTCGAGCGTGACGCGCACCGCCGTCGCGTGCTCCGGTGCCACACCCCACGAAAGCCAGACGCGGAAGCGGCCGACCGGCAGCGCGCCCCATGGCTGCCACGCCGATGCGCTGTCGCCGCCCGCGGGACGCACGCGGAAGTTCTCATTCAAGGTCGGTAGCCGCAGCTCGTCGCCCGCGTCGCTTGCCTGGCCGCGGGCCGAGCCTGCCGTATAGGCAACAGACTCGCTCGTCTTCTTGGGTGCCAGCGCGACCACTCGCTTGGCCCGCACCAGCGGCCGAAACGGTGCGAGCTGAGCGTCGATCGACGCGATACCGCGCCGCGGCGCCGCGGCCTGTGCCATCAACGCGTCGTGGTTGCGCGGCCGCAACGGACGTTCGCCGTGCTCTACACCTTGGAAAACCGCGACCATCGAATAGTAGTCGGTCTGCGAAATGGGATCGAATTTGTGATCGTGACAGCGCGCGCAGCCCACGGTGAGGCCCAAAAACGCACTGCTCGTGGTGCCGACGAACTCGGAGAGTTCGTCCCCGCGTTGGCCGAGGTTAAAATAGGGTGGCTCGAAACTTTGCAGGAAGTCGAAGGATCCGCCGACGATGAAGCCCGTCGCTTCGTCGACCCCGAGCGCATCGCCGGCGAGCTGCTCGCGGACGAACTGGTCGTAGGGTTTGTCCTCGTTCAAGGCACGGATTACGTAGTCGCGATAGGGCCACGCGGTCGGACGGAGATTGTTGCGCTCGAAACCGTCGCTCTCGGCAAATTTCACGACGTCAAGCCAGTGCCGCGCCCATCGTTCGCCGTAACGCGGTGACGCGAGCAGCCTCTCGACCAAACGGGCGTAGGCATCCGGGGATTTGTCCGCCACAAACGCGTCCACTTCATCCGGCGTGGACGGCAATCCAATCAGATCAAAACTCAGCCGGCGAATAAGCGTCCGCGCGTCGGCCGGCGGCGAGAGCGCGAGGCCGTTTTCCTTCAGCTTCACCGTGATGAACGCGTCGATCGGAGTTTTCGCCCCGCCCGGGGGAACAGGCGGCGTTTCTGGACGAGCCAACGGACGAAACGACCAGTGTGATTTCCATTTCTCCCCGACGGGCGCCCGACCGTCGTCGGGCCAAACGGCTCCTTGGTCGATCCACGCGCGTAGGATTCCGATTTGTTCTCCAGTCAACGGGTCGCCCTTGCTTGGCATGAGCATGTCCTCGACCAAGTCGGCAACGTAGTGGATGAGCGGACTCGCCGCGCTCTTCCCGGCAAGAATGTTGGGCGCTGAACTTTCGCCCCCGGCCAGCGCGATGCTTTTGTTGTCGAGCCGGTAGCCGCTGCGTTGTTTTTCCGGCCCATGACACGAGTAACAAGATTGCTCGAAGATCGGCTGCACATCGCGGGTGAAATCGATCGATCGCGATGCGGGCGGCGGTAGTTTCGAAGCATCGACGGGTGCGTCGGCAAACACAGGGGTGCCCAGAGCGCAGAGGCCAAGTAAGAGCGCAGGCTGTCTCACAGGTTTCCTCTTTTCATTTCGCGGAGCAGGTGGTCGCTCGCGCGCCAGGCCAGCGCCATGATCGTGAGAGTGGGATTCTTGTCGGCGTTACTCGCGAACGGCGCGCCATCGGCCAGGAAGATATTTTTCACATCCCAGGTCTGACCCCATTGGTTGGTGACGGATTTTTTCGGATCGGCGCCCATGATCGCGCCGCCCACCTCGTGGATCACCGCGCCGCCCTGCACGATGGCGCGGCGCCCGTCCGAATCAGGCTGACCGCGCACCGTGCCCCCCATAGCGACGACCAAATCGGCGAATGTGCGCTGCATGTGCACCACCTGTCGCAGCTCGTGATCTGACCATTGCCAGTGGAAGCGCAGGACCGGAATTCCCCAACGGTCCTTCACGGCCGGGTCGAGTTCGCAGAAGGACTGCTCGTTCGGGATCATTTCGCCGCGGCCGGTAAAGCCTACGAACGATCCGTAGTAGCGGCGCATGTCTTCCTTGAATTGCCGCCCGTAGCTTCCGCCTGTCATTGAGACGGTGCCGTTGGCGATGCCTATGCCCGGCATGCTTCGCCCGGTGCCGAATTCGACGTGGTAGCCGCGGGGAAAGTTAAGTTTGCCCTGCCTTTGTGGTTTGCAAAGCCACCAAGGAATGAAGACGTGCAAGCCGCCGGCACCGTCCTCGTTGTGCGGAGGTAAATTTTCCAGCCTAGGGATCTGCCCGCCGAGCGAGGCCCCGACGGTATCCATCACGTATTTTCCAACCAGGCCGCTTGAGTTTGCTAGGCCGTTGGGAAACGACGCCGACTTCGAATTCAGGAGAATTCGGACAGTCTCCGCTGAGCTTGCGGCCAGCACGATTACCCGGCCACGCACCCGGCCCTCGTGGCCGGTTTTCTTGTCGATGAAGACTACCCCATTGGCTAAACCAGCAGAATCGAGGGTGACCTCGCGGACCATCGCGTCCGTCAAAAGGTCGAGTAGCCCGCTCGCCATCGCGGGTGGCAAATGGACGGTCGTTGACTGGTAAGCCGCGCCGATTGAGCAACCCCGATGACAATGCGTCGCCCAGAAACATGCCGAGCGTGCCCGCATCGACTCCGCGACGAGACGTTGAGCGCGCAGGTTGCCCGGGTGGAGTTTTACGGGCACGTTTCGATCATTAAGCCGCGTGCTGAGCACGGCGCGATGGACGGGGACAACAGGTATTCCTAAAGATTGGGCGTGTTTCCGTGCGAGCTGTTCGCCGGCGCGGGGTTTGGGCGGTGGGAGCAATACGCCGGGCGGAGAATCGGGCGAGTTCTCGATCCCCTCGCTGTCGCCATACACCCCGACAAGCATCTCAACTTTGTCGTAGTAGGGCGCGATGTCTTCATAGGCGAGAGGCCAGTCGAAGCCGAGGCCATCCCGGCTGCGGGGCTTGAAATCGTAGGGCCCGTTGCGGAGAGAGATGCGGCCCCAATGATTGGTGCGGCCACCCAGCATGCGTGAGCGCCACCACATGAACTGTTCCTCGGGCTTGCTTGAGGCGTTCGTGTAGGGTTCACCGGGCACCTGCCAACCGCCGTCGACCGTGGCATCGTGAAACCCGCGCGGTTTGTCCGGCGTGCCCACCCCTCGGAGGGGAGCGTCGGCGTTGGTTTGAAACATCGCGGTCTCCCTGACCGGGTCATAGTTTCTGCCCGCTTCGATCATCAACACGCTGGCACCCTCCATTGTTAAGGTGTAAGCGGACTGCCCGCCACCGGCGCCCGAACCCACGACGATGACATCGTAGGAGTCTTTCAATTCACTTGGATTGATGAGCGCCATTTCCGAAACAGGGCTAATGGTGCAAAGAAATCGGCCCGGATTATTCTGGGAGGGGCCGCCCCTTGGTTTCGGGTGCGAGCCAGATTACAACGAGGCCAACTACATAGACCAACGTGATGATTGCGCCGGCTTTTGCGTAGCTGCCTTCGAACATCTTCATGAGGGCCCCCATCTGGATGGCAGCGGCTGCGGCGAGAATCCGTCCGGCGTTGAAGGCTACACCCTGCGCGGTCGCGCGCACGCGAGTGGGGAAAAGCTCGGGCAGGTAAAGCGGGAGCCAGCCATAAAACGCCGCGGTAGTCGCGCCGACCAAAAATGTCATGGCCAGAAATCCGGAGTTGTAGTGGTCGAAACCGCGAAAAATCCATGCGCAACTGCCCAGCGATCCGAGGCAGAGCAGAAAAAACGCGGGACGCCGGCCCAAGCGACCGCCGATCCAGGCCCCGGCAAGGCAACCGATGATCGAACCGACCGCCGTCAGCGTTTGCACGAAGGCTTTCGCCCGCGGCTCGGTGGGGCCGGCCATCTGGTCCGCCCACAGGGGCAGCCACTGCACCGAGCCCCATGAGCCGATCAAGGCGACGCTGGCCAAGAGCGATCCGATCAAAGTCAGGCGAAGCAGGGGGCGCGAAAGCATTTCTTGAAGCGGACGCGCCGGTCCGGCCCGCGCGGCCTCGAGCCAGCGTGGTGACTCCGGCACATAAAGGCGGATGAAAAATGTGAGCAACGCCGGCGCGGCGCCGATCAACATCACCCAACGCCAAGAATCCTGTGTCACCGGAAAGAAGATCCCGATTAGCCCCACGACGGCGAAACCGACGTTGGCCGCCGCTCCGATCACCCCGGCTAGGATGGGACGATGTTTCTCCGGCCAGACCTCCATGACCAAGGCCACACCCAGCGACCACTCTCCGCCCATGCCCAGCGCGGCTACGAATCTGAGCGCTCCGAGTTGCAGCGGGGTCTGGGCAAAATACGTGACCCCTGTGAACAGCGAGTAGCAGAGGATTGCCAGGCTCATGGCCCGAACCCGACCGACCCTGTCGCCGAGCCAACCAAAGACGAGGCCGCCAAGCGCAGCGCCGAGCAGGAAAAGCGCCGTAATGATCCCCATCCATTGGCCGATATAGCCATCGCCCACCGTGCCCGCCGCTTGCTGCATTTCCAGCAGAGCGGGTCGGGCGACCAAAGGGAAAATTCCCATCTCTAAACCGTCGAACATCCAGCCGAGGAAGGCCGCGATAAGAACGAGATTTCGCCGGTCGGCCGCGACCGCAACGGGTGGGAGCGGCGAGGGGGAAGCCGGGAGAATTGGAAGGTTAGATTTCGGGGGCACGGCAGCAGTGATTTTGGGAGAATCGACCAGGCGGGGTTAAAGGCAGAGTCGCCGAAAACAGCGGCGCGCATCGTGAACAGCATCTGTAGTGAGGGGGCCGAAATGGGTATCAAGATAAAAGATCGATGTGATCGATCATTAATTCATTGACAGCAGATGACGCTAGAATCACCTCAACTGGTGAGCGGTATTCCGGATGCCTCATTCTTACCTCATCCTCGGGATTCCCCGCCCCTTATCATTCTATGGCACATAAAGTTCTCATAATCGTTGGCGATGCGACCGAGACCGTCGACACGCTGTATCCTTACTACCGGCTGCAAGAGGCGGGGTTTATTCCCGTGGTCGCGGCACCCGACAAGCGACGCTACCAAATGGTCCTGCACGAGGTGAAGCCGGGCTGGACGATCACCAAAGAATGGGAGGGGTATACGATCGAGGCCGACATCGCGTTTCGAGATATCAAGCCCGAGGAGTATGTCGGGATCTTTTTCAGCGGCGGGCGAGCTCCGGAATACATCCGCGACGATCCGGATCTGATCCGCATCACCCGCTGGTTCTTTCAACATAATAAACCGGTCGCCAGCGTTTGCCACGGTTGCGAAATCCCGGCGCGGGCCGATTGCATCCGGGGTCGGCGGATCGCGGCCGTCGGCAAGTGCCGGTTCGACGTCGAGGTTTGCGGAGGTATTTTTGTGAACGAGCCGTGCGTCGTGGACGGAAATCTCGTCAGCGGTCGCACCTTCCATGACCACGGGAAATACATGGGATCCTGGATGCGCCTGCTGGAGGCCGAACGCCAGCGCCTCGAAGCGGCGGCTTGAATGATCGTCGAGATTCGTAGCCAACTTCTGAAACAACGATGACACGGCGCGAATTCATGACGGTCGCGGCGGGTGGAGCCACGGTGGCGGGTTTGCCAAGGTTGGGCGCGAAGGCCGTGCGGAATGATTTCAATCTGGGGTTCAGTCTCTATGGCATGAAAACGCTCCCGCTGGAGCGGGCGTTGGCCGAATGCGCGCGGATCGGTTATCGCAACATCGAGCTCGCCCTCATTGCGGGCTTTCCCACAGAGCCGGCGAATCTCACCGAAAAGAAACGGACGGCAATTCGGCAGCAGGTCGCCGCGTCGGGGCTGCCGGTCTCCAGTTTGCTCATCAATCTCAGTTTGGCCGCCGATGAAAAGGCCCACGCGACCCATCTAGAAAATCTCCGGATCGCCGCCGTCTTTGCGGCCGAAATCGACCCGGTTAAACCTCCGATCGTGCAAACGGTGATGGGAGGTGCGCCGAAGGACTGGGAAGAGAAAAAAGTTCTGATGGCGGAGCGTCTGCGCGAGTGGAACGCGATCGGGTGCAATCATGGGGTCACGGTAGGGGTGAAGGCACACGTTCAGAGTGCGGTGAATACTCCCGACAAGTTGCTCTGGATGCTCCGGGAGGCCGGTGGATCGAACCTCGCCGTTGCTTACGACTATAGTCACTATGCTCTCGCCGGAATCTCGCTCGAAGACAGTCTGCGGCCGCTCGCCTCCCAGATTAGATTCGTGCACCTGAAAGATGCCCGGCGTGACGGTAACGATGTCCGTTTCTTGCTCCCCGGCGATGGCACGACGGACTACGCCGCCTATTTTCAACTGCTCAAGAAATACGGTTATCGCGGCCCGATGGTGATCGAAGTGAGCGGCCAAATTTTTAGCCGACCCGACTACGATCCGATTGCCGCCGCTGAGAAAACGTATGCCGCGCTCGCCCGGGCCTTTGAAGAATAGCGGCTCCGACCCTTTCGTTACCCATCGAAAATTATGCTAACATACTCCAAAATCCCACAGTCAGTCTTCCAGGCCGTCGGCCTGTTGTTGCTTCCGGTCGCGCTCCTTGCCCAAGCCCCCGCGAGCGCGCCAGACCCCGACGCAAGTCCTTCCGCCGAAAAAATCATCAAGCTGTCGGCCTTCGAAGTCCAAGGTGCCTCGGCAGGATATGGGGCGCAGTATTCGAGTTCTTCTTCGCGTCTCAATCTGCGTTACATCGACGTCCCGCAATCGGTGGGTGTCGTTACGGCCGAGTTTCTCAACGATGCATTCGTCTTCGATAGTCGTGAATTCACGAAATACGTGCCCAACGTCCAGCCCCGCTCCAACACGCACCAGCCGGAGATCATGTATATCCGCGGACTGCAAATTTCCAATACCTACGTCGACGGCTATATTGCCCCGTTGGCGGTCCAGCGCGATCGCGGGCTTTATGATCGGATCGAGTATGTGAAAGGACCGGCTTCTGCGGCAATGGGCCGGGGCGAGGCGGGAGGCTTGGTCAACTTCATTTCCAAATCGCCGCTCAACACGAATCGCAACATTGGCGATATCACAGTTGGCTCGGATTCGTTTTACCGGGCTGAGTTCGATAACAACACGCGAATCACGGCCAATGGTAATATGGCCTACCGTATTCCCCTTTTCTACGAGCAAGGTGATGGCCCGCGAGGCGGAGAGTTGATGCGTTCGAAAAAATATGGCATCGGGCCCTCGTTTCGGTGGGTCATTGGGCCCAAGACCAGCCTGCTGTTAAATACATCCTACGCCTACAACCAAAGCGGCGGCCCCGTGGGGGAAGCCTATTGGCAGAATAATGAACAGTTCCGCCTCCAAGCCTCCTTGGGTCAGATCAATCCCAATAACCCGGCGCAATGGAATCCCTTTCGCGGTGATGCTTACATTCCCAAGGAACGCGTGTTCGGCTGGGCTGGCCGGGGACGCGAGAGCGATATCACCACGCTTTCCGCATTCTTCACCCACAAGTTCAGTGATTCGCTTTCCATCCGGCAGGGTATCGCGCGTAACGACGTAAAGGAGGAACTCCGGCGCTTCGCGATGTCGCCAACGGCCTTGCGCAACCCCGCATTTCCTAACGATTTTCAAGTTGGCCTGAGCTATCTACGGGAGTTCAGGGACATTGATAGCACGCGCATCCAAGGCGATCTGCTCTATGAGCTCAAATTCGGCTCAACTTCCCACCAACTGCTTGCCGGCTACGATGTCGTGCGTGGCAATAACGATACCCGCTCGGGCCAGCAGGGCGGTCTGACCCAGCTTCTGTATAATCCCAACTACACTCTGCCCGCCGGATTCAATCCGGAAACCTTTGTTCAAGTTTATACCACCGACACCAAGAGCAAGAGCGACGGATTCGGCTATTTTTGGCAATACTCGGGGTCTTTTTTCAACGATAAGCTTAGTGTGATGTATGGCTGGCGCAAGGATAAGAGCGGTATTGAAACGCTCAACCGCCGGACGACCGTCTTGTCCACGCCCGCCGACCTAACAACCGACGTCCCGCGATACTCGATCAGCTACAAGCCCGTGGATTGGCTATCCGTCTACTACGTCCATAGCGAGCAGGCCGATCCGCGGGTCAATGCGCTCCTCTACGGCAATATTTTGCCCAGTGCCGGAGCGGTCGGCTGGGACCCGAACGATCCGCGGTTGCAGGAGCGCCTCACGTCGCAGGTAAAGGCCGAGATGGACGAGATTGGGGTGAAAGCGAGCTTGCTCGACAATCAGCTCACTGCGTCCTTTGCGCTCTTCAATATTGTTCGTAACGGATTTATTCTCAATGATTTCAAATCTGAGCCAAGCCGTAACGGTGTCGGTTCCGTTTCGTTCAATCGGAACTACATCGCAGACGGCGAAAACGCCCGTGGCTTTGAATTGGAACTGAACGGCAAGCTTACGAAACGACTCACTATTCTCACGGGGGCCAACGGCATCACCGGTGAAAAACGCGCCTCCGATGGACGCATCGTTCCGATCGAGGCGATGATCAACTCCGCGATGATCAACGCCCGCTATGATTTACGGGACAACAACCGAAACGGCTTCGAAGTCACCGCCGGCGGAAAGCTGATGTTCAAGGGCTGGGTCATGGCCCCCGGCACTTACGAGTCTTTCCGAGCCGACCAATACTTACTCGACGCCGGCGTAAATTACTCATGGGCCAACGGGCGCTACTCGGTGCGCTTGCGCTGTAACAACATCATGAACGACCTCGTGTTTATTTCGGGCAACTCGCAATACGCCCTGCGTCGGTTCTTCGTCTCGGTGCCGATCCGGTTTTAATTTATCGTGCCGTTCAGCGGTCGTCAGTTGCTCGCAGGTTGGGCTGTCGGCTTCAGCCTTGGGGCCTTCGCTTTCGGTGCCGAGGTCTACCGTCCGACCAACTCCCAGCCGTTGGGCGAGCCGCTTTCTGCACAAGAAGCGGTTGGCCGACTGCACGCGCCGCCCGGATTCAAGATCACTCTCGCGGCCTCGGAACCCGACGTCCAACAGCCCATCGCGATCGCTCACGATGATCGCGGACGGCTCTGGGTAGCGGAATGCTATTCCTACGCGGGTTCCAATTTCACCGACGAGAAGCGGGATCGAATTCTGATCTTAGAGGATACGGACGGCGACGGGATTTTTGATTCGAGGAAGGTCTTCCACGATCACTTGAACCGGCTGACCGGACTCGCGATCGGATTCGGCGGTGTCTGGGTCACTACCGCGCCTACCCTGTCATTTATTCCGGAACGGAACGGCGATGATACTCCCGACGGTGAACCGGTCGTGCTCCTCGATGGTTGGACGATGGACGCTGAGCATAACACCGTCAACGGTCTGTCTTGGGGGCCCGATGGTTGGCTTTACGGGCGTCACGGCATCAAGAGCCCGTCGTTGGTCGGGCCGCCCGGCGCTCCTGGTTCCGGGCGCACCGTGGTGAGTTGCGCGATCTGGCGGTTTCACCCGATCCGGCGCGTATTCGAAGTGGTCGCCGACGGCACGATCAACCCGTGGGGGTTGGATTTCGACGACTACGGGCAGGGTTTTGCCAGCACCAGCGTTGTCGACCATTTCTGGCACGTGGTGCCGGGTGCGCGCTGGGAACGATGGAAAGATCGCGGCGGGCACCCGGATCCCTATAGCTACGAGTTGATGTCGCCTGCGAGCGACCACCTGCATTGGAGCGGCGGAATGTGGGATAAGAACGGCCGGATTGCCGGCACCAACGACCAGCTTGGAGGCGGCCATTCGCACAGTGACGCCATGATCTACCTCGGTGACCGGTGGCCACAGGAGTTTCGCGGTACCGTTCTTATGAGCAACATCCATGGCCGCCGCATCAATCGCGATGCGATCAGTCGACGGGCGGACACCGGCTCCTATGTGGCAACGCACCGGCCCGATTTTCTGACCGTCGACGATCCTTGGTTCCGAGCGATCTCGCTCCAATACGAACCCGACGGAGATGTTGTTATGACCGATTGGGCGGATTTCGGCGAATGCCACGACCGTGACGGCGTCCACCGGTCGAGCGGCCGGATCTACAAAATTTCGTGGGGTGATCCCCGCAAGGTGGACGTTGATCTAGGCCGAGAATCCGATGCCACGCTGGTTGCTCTTCAACTCCACAGGAACGATTGGTTTGTTCGGCACGCTCGTCGATTACTTCAGGAACGCGCGGCCGTCGGAGCCAACATGACCGCGGTACATGCCGCACTCCGCCGGATCTTCGAAGAGAACTCAGAAGTCACCCGAAAGCTGCGCGCATTGTGGGCGCTGCACGTCACGGGCGGGGCCGATCCGGTTTGGTTGAGCGAGCGGTTAACCCATCCGGACGAGCATATTCGCCATTGGGCGGTGCGGTTTTTGATGGAACAGGAAGACGGCTTAAAGCAGGCGGAACCGTTGGCGAAACTCGCCGCCGAAGAGCCTTCCTGGCTTGTGCGCTTGGCGCTGTCGTCGGCTCTTCAGCGTCTCGCGCCGGGCAGCCGCATGGGTCTGGCTCGAGCGCTGATCGAGCGAAGTTCGGCTGAAATCGATCCAAACTTGGCGCGAATGATCTGGTATGGACTGCAACCTGAAATCGCGTTGAACCCGGCGGTCAACGGGCCGGTCGGCTTGGACAGTCGCGTTCCGCTCCTTCGCCGCTTCACTGCGCGGCGACTGGCCGCAGCGATGGCGAAAGACGCGACGGCGGGAGGGACGTTGTTTGCCGGTCTCAAGTCGGCCAAGGATCAAGACGCGGTTACGGACTTGCTCACCGGCACATTGGAGGGCCTCAAGGGCGCTGGCCGAGTGCCCGCTCCCGACGGGGCGCAAGAGCGGCTGAGGCAGTTGATGAGAACCGGCGAACCGGACGTTCGGCGCTCGGCAAATTTGCTCGCCGCGACCTTGGGGGATTCGGACGCCATCGAAGTGTTGCGTCGTGAGATCAACGACCCCAAGGGGGTGGCCGCACTTCGGAAGGAATCATTGAGGAAGCTAACCGAGATTCGGCCGAGTTGGTTGCTCGACGACTTGCTTGGTTTGCTCCGCACCGGACAGATCGCGGAGTCGGTCCTTCAGGCGTTATCGGCTTATGGCGATCGGCGCGTGCCCGATGCGATTTTCACCGCAGTTTCGGTTCTGAAACCGGCGGAAATGATCGTCGCGATTGAAACCCTCGCTTCGCGCGCCGATTTCGCGCGAAAGCTCCTCGACCAGATCTCGCTGGGGAAAATTGACCGAAAGGCGATATCTCCAAGTCAAGCCCGGCAGATTTCTCGATTGGGGGACCCCGCGCTGACAGCGCAGTTGGATAAAGTGTGGGGCGCGGTGGGTCGTTCCGCCGCAGTGACGGCGACCACGATTACGCGGCTCAAGCATCAACTGGCGCCCGCCGTTTTGGCGGAGGCAAATCTGACCAACGGCGCGGCGCTCTTCGAGCAGCGCTGCGCGGCATGTCACCGATTGTTCGGACAGGGCCAGAATATCGGCCCCGATCTTACGGGTTCGGGGCGCAAGGATATCGATTACCTGTTGCTCAATATCATCGATCCCAACGCCTCCGTCCCGGCGGACTATCGGATCACCGTGATAACTCTGTATGATGGGCGCGTGCTCACGGGTTCGATCCTGAGCGAGACAGCGGAGGTGGTGACGCTCCAGCTGTCGAACGCCGAGACGAAGTTGAATCGTGCTGAGGTAAAGACAGTCGAGCGTTTGCCGATGTCTCTCATGCCGGCGGGCTTGTTGGAGTCGATGACCGCGACGGAACTCAGGGATTTTATCGGGTATCTCATGTCGGATCCCTCGCCTTCGGGCGGGCAGACGCCTTGAATCGAGCCTCGGTTCGCTACGGCCAATAACGCTCTGGCAATTTGAACCGACTGGACAAAAGGTTTTCGGCGACTCCGGTTCCATTCAACGCGGGACCCCAGTTTTTAATCCATGATACCGGCAGACACATTTCAAACGAAGTCCTCGCAAATTTACGCCGCGATCAAGGCGGACATCACTTCAGGCGCCTACAAACCGGGAACTCACTTGGTGCGGCGTGAAATGATCAAACGGTTCGGCGTGAGCCTCTCCATTGTGAACGAGGCGCTCGGCCGGCTTGGCAATGACGGTTTGGTCGAGACCAAAGAAATGTATGGCACGCGCGTGATCGCGCTCAGCACCGAAATGCTCCGGGATGAGTTTGTTTTGCGCGAGGCAATCGAACGACACGTGGTGCGCCTGCTTGCGGAGCACGGCTCCGATGAAGTTTTCGAGCAGTTGCTTGAAAGGGCTCGGATCTTGGATGGCTGGATTGCGGACAAGGGTTACGACGAAGAGGAGGGTAAGATGATGCACTTGGAATTTCACCTCGGCCTGGTGCGAGCCACGGGCTACGCCTCCCTAGAGGAAACTCTAAAGAGATCTAGCACGAGGGTGCTGCTAACTACCCGGTGGATCAAAAGCCAACGAGTTCCGCATCCAGTGGATTTTCACGAGCAACTGGTCCGCTCCGTTATGACCCGTGATCCGATAAAGGCGGATCGGGAGATGCGGAGCCATCTGCACTACACGGTCGATGCGATTGAAGCGGCGACGCGTGCTTTGAATTCTTCAAAAGTAGCCGGTTGAAGATAAGAAGCGGTTGGTTTCAAACGTGATAGAACCTCGGTCAGCCGAATTTGGTCCGCCAAGTGCGAGCGCCAAACGGGTGACATCGTTGGTGCCGCAAAAAACCGTCGCGAGATCGGGCCGCAGGGCGAGGGCAGGGGTGAGCTGGCGTTCGCGCACCTGCACCGTCGTGAGCCCGCGGACGCCGAGATTGGCGTAGAGCAATTCGCCCTGCACGGCGTGGATGCGCTCGGCCAGCCGCTGCGACCAACCGCGGTAACCGCCGGCTCCGTCAGGGTCGTCGATGCCCTCGGTTGAGCTGTCGCCGAGGGCGACGTAGCGGGCGAAGGGCGGGCGCGAGTGGGGTTGTTTCACCGTTCGATCCGCATCCGAACCGAGGAGCTCGAAGTGTGATGGCCGCCCTCGATGGCGGTGAAACGCGCGACCGGGATCTGGGTGGAGAAATTTTTGGCGTGGGTGAAGTGGATGATCTCGCCGGCAATCGCGGCGTAGATTTCGACGGGCCCCGCGTAGTTGCGCAGAGCGGTGATATTGTCCCAGCGGTCGCGGAGCATGAGGCGAACCGGGAGAAACGGGAAATGCCGGGCGGCGACGTCGGCCAACGTGTCGAACGGGACGACGAGGATGAGTTTGTCCGGCGCAGGCGAGGCCGAGGCCAAAAACGAAGCGGGACTTGGTGACGTGGCCTGGCAATTGAAGGTGAGCGACTCATCAATTCCCCGTTGGAGCGGCGACGCCCTCGTCGCCGTTGAGGGGCGGACCGCGACGGGGGCGTCGCGGCTCCAGTTGCACCCGGATTAGACGGGCGCGGATTTCGGGCGACGGGGAATTTTTCGCACTGGCCGACCGTGGTGATGCGGCCAAGGGTTTTGGGCGATGCTCACCAATCAAACCGCAGCCCGCGGCCACAAGCTTGCCGCGATCGATCTCGACGGGACCCTGCTCGGACCCGATCACACGATCAGCCCGGCCAACGTGCAGGCGGTGCAGCGGCTCCAGGCCGCCGGGATCGAGGTCGTGTTGGCCTCCGGGCGGCACCAAGGGACGATGGTGGCCTTTGCGCGGGCGTTGCCGGGCGTGCGCTGGATCGTGTCGGTGCAAGGTGCGCAGGTCGCGGATGTCGAGGGGACGCGGGTGTTGCACCAGTCGTTTCTCGATCCGGTGGCGGCGCGGCAGGTGTTGGATCTCGGGCATCAGATGGGCTTTCCCGCGCTTGTGTATTCGACTGAGGGCATCGCGACCGACAGCGACCTCGGCGTGGAGTCCTATTTCAAACACATCGGGCACCGTCCGGTGCGGATTTCGACGGAGCAATTTTTGGCGACGCGCACGTTTAAGATCGTGTGGGTCGGCGAGCCGGAGCGGTTGGCGACGTTGGCGCAGGAGCCGCGCGTGGCGGCGATGCCGGCGGAGAAGCTGCGTTCGCACCGGCATCTTTTTGAATTCGTGCAACCGGGGGTTTCGAAGGCGACCGGGTTGGCGGCGCTGGCGGCGCAGCTCGGGATCCGGCGCGAGGAGACGATGGGCTTTGGCGATGCGGACAACGACGTGCCGATGTTTGACTGGGTGCGCACGTCGGTCGCGATGGCGCACGGCTGGCCCGAGGCGAGGGCGAGGGCGACGTTGGTCACCTCGGCCGGCCCGGTTGAAGAGGCCTTTGCGCGTGGCGTCGATGCGGTCTTGGCCGCGGCGGAGTGAGCGGGCGAACGTTTCTGCCCCTGAAAACCGCATGCCTTATCGTCTTCTTGATGGGCGGTGGTCGTGGGCGCAGTGGGACGAGCGCAGGATGCGTCGGCGATTGAAAATAAAAGTCCGGCTTGGGCCGCGATACTGGCTTTGGTCAGAGAACGGTTTCCCAAAGTGCCGCAACTGAGCACCGCCGAGCTGGCCCGAACTGAACGGCGCTGCAGCGGCATTCGGGTCTAGTTTTGTTTTGTTAGTTTTCGTGCTTTGAAAATCTAACGAACTAACAAAAAACCACCGGACCCCTTGGTTCGCCCGCTTCCTCAGACGTGCGCGTGGCGCCGATAGCTTTGCGACGTATGTTCTCGGAAAGCCGGATGCGGGAAATCCGCCCGTCCGGCTTGATGAGGGGCGGGAGTTGGCTGACTCACCTCGGCCAGCTTCTGTCTACTCTACCCCCTTCGGCTCGGCCTCAGCGCCTATTTTTTAGCCAAGACCTCAAATTTGCGTTCCGGAAATCTTTTACCACATTCCTTGATCTCCAAACAAAATCTACCAGCTGAGAAAATCACCCGTCAGGCAAAAAACTCCCCAAATCCATGCCATTACTTCATAAACCCGGCACGCATTGGAACGAAGTCTTCCTCCGCGCGCAGCAAGCGGCGCCCGAGGCATTCGAGACTGATCGCATCGCAAATTTGAGCGGCGGAACTTGGCGTTATATGGGAGAGACTCGCCCGCACGCGCTCGCCGTTGACGGCACCTGGATTCCGGGCCCGCCCCGCGTTGACCGAGCGACGGCGGTTTCTGCGGTCGATGAGGCCTCTCGGCAACATGCGGTGTGGTCAAAAGTTCCGCTCGGCGAAAGGCAGCAGCGGGTGCGACAGGCGCTCGTCCTGCTTCGAGCGCACCGCGATACGATCGCATTGCTGCTGATGTGGGAAATCGGCAAACCTTGGAGAATTGCGTGTGCGGATGTTGACCGGTGCGTTGACGGAGTCGACTGGTACCTCGGAGAAATTGAGCGTCAGATGCAGGGGCGAAAACCGTTGCAAGGTCCAGTCTCCAACATTGCTTCGTGGAATTATCCTCTAAGCGTGCTCGTCCACGCCGAACTGGCGCAGCTTTTAGCGGGCAACGCGGTCATTGCGAAAACACCTTCACAGGGAGGCTTCCATGCCCTGACCCTCTCTCATGCTTTAATGGCTCGAGCTGGTTTGCCCGTGACTTTGCTCTCGGGCATAGGCGGAGACCTTAGCGAGGCACTCATTTCTTCCCCTCAACTCGGGGCTCTGGCCTTCGTCGGTGGGCGTTCAAACGGACGTAAAGCGGCGAGCACCTTAGCCGATTTACGACGGCGGCATATCCTCGAACAAGAGGGCCTCAACACGTGGGGTATCTGGAATTTTTCCCAGTGGCCGCTGCTGGCGGGCCACTTGAAAAAAGGCTTCGAGTACGCCAAACAACGATGTACGGCCTATCCACGCTACGTTGTGCAGCGCAAGTTACTGCCCGACTTTCTCACGACGTATAATGCCGTATTGGCGTCGCTGCGATTTGGGAACCCGTTCGCCGTTGAAAAAGCGGATGACCCGCTTCCAGAACTCGATTTCGGCCCCGTGATTTCACAATGGAAGGCGATTGACCTCAATGTCCGATACAAGGAAGCGATCGATGCTGGCGGCATCCCTCTCGTTCGAGGAGATACCAGCAGCGGACGCTTTATCGCTGGTCAAGATCGGTCGGCCTACATCGCGCCGGCTTGTGTGCTGAATCCTCCGACAGGGTGGTCATATCACCACAGCGAGCCCTTTGGACCAATTGACTCGATCGTCATCGTCGACACCGAGTCTGAACTGCTATCGGCGATGAACGTGTCAAACGGTGCGCTAGTCGCCTCGATCGCCACTGACGATCCGGCGTTTGCGGAACGTCTGCGACCCGATGTGCAGGCTTTCAAATTCGGAATAAACGCGCCTCGAAGTCGCGGGGACCGCGCGGAGGCATTCGGCGGACGAGGAGCCTCTTGGCGGGGAGCATTTGTGGGGGGGGATCTTCTTATTTCCGCTTTTACGGAAGGAGATCGACCGCTGTGCGGGAATTTCCCTAATGGTTCTCTCTTCCCACCCAACCCTTAGTCTGACGATTTTTAGGCTCTATCTTTCGCCCTTCACGCCGGACCTAATTCTTAGTTGCGGAAATTAACGATAGTATTCCTGAGTCGAGTTCCTTTAACCCCGCGCTTGCGCTAGTTGAAGGGCTTCGCGGTAGGGTTGTAGGCGTCGATGAATGCGTTGATCGTCTGACTCAATTCGGAGACGCTACGGAAGCTGGTGCCGCGGAGGGCCTTTCTGGACATGATTGCCGCGCCCGCCAAGCCGGGCGTACAATGACAAGCTTGACGAGTTCATTTGCGAGGTGCGCGAGGTGCGTCGGGGCAATTCAGCTGGATTGCTTCGTCGCTGCGTTTCTCGCAATGACCAGCGGTTGATCGAGGGACGTTGGTATCGGACCCTTTTTTCTTCTCCGACGGGTGAAACGGAGCGCTACTGTGCCGGGTCGAAGTATTTTTTCACGATCCACTCGGGCTGCCATGGGTCGGTTTTGCGGGCTTTGCCGGTGAGATCGATCTTGGGCGGCGGGGTGCTGGTTTCGTTGAGCACAAGAGTGTCGCCGACTTTTTGTTGCCAGGTTTTCATCGCGACGGTGAGGCGAGCAATGTCGGGTGCGCGCGCGGGGTCGTCGTAGACGCTCCGGGTTTCGTCGGGATCGGTTTGCAGATCGAAGAGTTGGCTGAAGCCGAGTTTGGGATAACGGATGAGTTTCCAGCGCGCATCGCGCACGGCGCGTTGCACTTGGATGTAGGGCAAGAAGACGGTGTCGCGGATCTGCTTTTTCGAGCCGTCCCACAGCGGGCGCAGGCTCTCGCCGAAAATGCCGGCGGGCGCGGGCACGCCGGTGAGCTCGCAGAGGGTCGGGAAGATATCGAGGAGGTAGGTGAACGCCTCGGTGGATTTGCCTTGGGGCACGCCGGGACCGGAGAGGATGAACGGCGTGCGCATGGAGTGCTCGAAGACGCTTTGCTTGCCGAGGAGGCCGTGGCTGCCAAGGGCAAGACCGTTGTCGGCGGCGTAGACGATGATCGTGTTCTCGGCGAGACCGCGGGCCTTGAGCGTCGCGAGCAGGTGGCCGATGCGGGCGTCCATGTGCTCGACCATCGCGTAGTATTCGGCGAGTTGGTCGCGGATCATGGCTTCGGTACGCGGCCAAGCGCCGAGATTTTCGTCGCGACCGCCGCTCATCGCGCCGTTGTCGAACGGGAGCTGCGGCTGGAAATTTTTCGGGAGCGGCGGGCGGGAGGTGTAGTGGGCGGGGAAACCGGGTGGGGGCTGACGCGGGTCATGCGGGGCCGTCAGGGCGATGTAACAGAAAAACGGCTTTGTGCCTGCGGCGGTGTCATGTTTTCCAAGGAACGTGATTGCGGCGTCGATGAAGAGATCGGTGGAGAACTTTTCGCCGGTGCGTGGGCCGATCATTTTGCCTTCGGGGCCGCGGTCGTGGATCGGCACTTTTTCGTGATCGGACATGCCGCCAAACATCACGGCCTCGCCCTGCTGGAAGGAGCGGAGCCAGGAGGGTTGGCCGTTGTGCCATTTGCCGGTGCCGAAGGTGGTGTAGCCGTGTTCGCCGAGCAGTTCGCCCATGAGTTTTTCGCCGGCGAGCGTCTGGGTGTTCATCGCGAACCAGGTCTTGCCCGTGTGGAGCATGGCGCGGCTGGGCACGCAGACGGCGCCGCTGTTGCCGCCCATGACGTAATTGCGGCGAAAGCTCACGCCGGTCCGGGCGAGGCCGTCGATGACTGGGGTTTTGATGTGCGGGTTGCCGTGGGCGCCGATGGTGTCGGCGCGCTGGTCGTCGGCGAAGATGAAGAGAATGTTGGGCTTCGCGGGTGTCGCGCCCAAAGCGGTGCTGGCGGCGAGCAATAGGGCGAGAATTACAAGAGCGGAGTGAGTGCGCATGAGTGGAAGAGGATCGGAGTTGCTCGGGTTAAGAACGTATTCAGCCGCAGTCGGGAGGGTGGGGTGCGGGGGCGTCGCCGGGAACGGCGCCGACGCAAGCCGGATCAAGGCCAACGGCGTGAGCGTTGGCAACTGCCTCGATCATCAAACGCTCAAAGGCAACGCGGTGCACGGTCCCGATCAAAGCCGAAATTCGCCTGAGGTTTTGGGTCACCCTCGGTCCACCTAAAAACGGCCGTCGAACCACGGATAGACCCGAATGGACCCAGATCCCAAACCAATGGGAGCAGCGAACGAGGCACAACTCCTTTTTCTCATGGTAGGGCCTCACCTTGCGTGAGGCCGTTCCCTCTTTGGAGCCCGACACCCTGAACGGCCCGACACGAGGTCGAGCCCTACAAAGATGCGAAAGGATCGGGCGATGGGTGTGATGATACCAATCGCGGTTGAGTTTCACCCTCAAACCTATGGGCAAGATGCCCGTGCCACCGCGGAACCCGCAGTCTAAAAATCAACAGCGATTGGGATAAGAGGTTTCGGCCACGCCGATCCCACTCGTTGGCCGCGCGGGCAACTCAGTCGCGATAGTCGAGTGGGGGTTTGCGGGTACCGACCATGGCTTCGTATTTGAACCCGGCGCCGCGGCGTTGTTCGAGCTCGGCTTTGGCTTTCTTCAGAAGTTCGGGTTGGGTGAAAAGGTCCACGCCGGTGAGGGCGAGGGTCTTGGTCGCTACGATCATACCCTTGAGGCCGATGGTCGTGCCGCCGGCGGCGACCGCTTGCCAGCTGTGTCCGGGCGTGCCGGGGACCCACGTCGCGGCGTTCAGACCAACGGTGGGAGTGGTCCAGCTGACGTCGGACACGTCGGTCGAGCCACCGCCGGAGCTGGCCGACTTGGGATCGAAGGGCATGACGAGGGCAGCGGTTTCGACGGCGGGGGCTTTGCCGAAAAGAGTTTTTCCGATTTTCTCCGCGAAGACTTTTTCTTCGGCGGTGTAGGTCACGCCGCCGACGGTCTCGAGGTTGGCGTGCATGGCGCGGGCGAGGACTTCGTTGCCAAGGAGTTCATAGACGCCGCCGGTGATTTCCCACTCGACGGTGGTGCCGGTGCCGAGGGCGGCGCCTTGGGCGGCTTTCGTCACGCGCTCCCAGACTTCGTTGACGATTTGGCGGCTCGGACTGCGGACGTAGTAATAGGATTCGGCGAAGGCGGGAACGACGTTGGGGGCTTCGCCGCCTTTGGTGATGACGTAGTGGATGCGGGTGGTGTCGGGCACGTGTTCGCGCAGCAGGTTGACCATGTGATTCATACCTTCGACGCCATCGAGAGCGGAGCGGCCGCGCTCGGGCGAGGCGGCGGCGTGGGCAGCCGCGCCGCGGAAACGGAACTTGCCCGAGATGTTAGCCAAGGAGCTGGAGACACGGACGGCGTTGCGATCGCCGGCGTGCCAGTGCATGACGGCATCGACGTCGTTGAAAAGGCCGGCGCGCACCATGTAGACTTTGCCGGAGCCCCCTTCTTCGGCGGGAGCGCCATAGACACGGAGCGTACCTTTCTGCCCCGTGGCTTGAAGCCAGTTTTTGAGGGTAACGGCGGCATGGGTGGAGGCGGCGCCAAAGAGGTGATGGCCGCAGGCGTGGCCGGCATTGACCTCGGGGCGGGGTTTCTTCTCGGGATCGGCGGTCTGCGAGACGCCGGGGAGGGCGTCATATTCGGCGAGGATTCCGATGACGGGCGAGCCGCTGCCGAAGCTGGCGACGAAGGCGGTGGGCATGTCGGCGACGCCGGCTTGGACCGTGAAGCCGGCTGAGCGGAGGGTCGATTGGAGGAGAGCAGAGCTCTGGGTTTCTTTGTAGCCGATCTCGGCGTAGTCCCAAATTTTCAGCGCGATCTCTTCGTAGGTTTTTCGCGTGTTCTCGATTTGGGCGATGAGGTCGGGTTTGGTTTTTTGAGCGTGGGCCGGCGTGGTGAAACAACCGAGGGCCAGGAGTGGAGTGCTGAGGGCGAGCAGGCGGAGAGCCGGAGATTGGAAAGGGAGCTTCACGATGATGAGGAGGGAACGACTACGAGGACGGAGAAAGCGAACGATTTTAGGAGGTGAACATAAACGAAGAACCACGGATGAGATGGCGTTGCGGGTGCGAACGGGTGGCGCGGGGCGCGAGGCGTGCCGGAACGAGTCAAAAAGGAGGCTTTGCGGCTGCGCCCCTCGCAGTCTCAGACGAGAAACTCAGAGTTGTTTGGTGAGTTCGATGGTCCAGGAGCGGCCTTGGAAGAGGCTGCCGTGCACGGCGGCCGAAAAGCCCACTGCGCCGGAGGTGAGCGGTGGTTCACGGTCGGTGAGGTTGACGACGCCGAGGCGAATCGAGCTGTGGCGGAGCAGGCGAGGGGCTTCCTGCCTGAAACGGTACCCGAGTGAAGCATTGAAGGAGACGACGTCGCGCACGACGTAGCGGTAGAGGAAGCTGCCGCTGTCGAATTGCTTCGAAATGTAGCTGGGCGAGCCGAGCAGGGCGTAGTTGGCGGCGGTGACGGTAGCGGTGTCGGCGTAGCTGCCGGTGTAATACGCGCTGAAACCCGCGGTCCAATTGCCCTTGCGCCAATTGATGGTGTTCGTGCCGCGCCAGCGGGTGGTGCCATCGGTGCCGAGGCGTTCGATAAAGGCCGGGGCGGAGCCGGGGACGTCACGTAGTTGGTAAGTGCGGATCATGTAAGACCAGTCGGCGTTGAGGGAGAACCGACCGATGGGGAGGTTTGGCGTCTGATAATTTAGGCTGAGGTCGATGCCGCTCGCGAAACCCTTGGCGAGGTTTTGGAACTGGATGTTGCGGGAATCAATGCGGCCGACGACGGGCGCCTGTTGCGTCGAAGGGCGGGTGGCGTTGTAGGCGGCGAACGCAGCAATATCTTCCGCGGTCGGAACGGCGCGCTTGATGCCCGGGTCGCCTTTGTAATTGGCGGTGCCGGAACCGAGGTCGATTTGGGCGAGGGTCCGGCCGGCGGCGAACTGGGATTGGGTGTAAGCGTTGAGTTTGGCGGCGTCGCTGTTGACGAGTTGCGTGTCGGAGTAGCTGCCGATGACGTTGGATTGATCGATCTGCCAGTAGTCGGCCGTGAGGGAGAGGCCCTTGATTTTTGGGACTTCAAAGGCGAGTCCGACGCTCTTGCCGGTGGCGGTGACGGGTTGGAGCGCGAGGTTGCCGGTGGAGAAGCGCCGCATGATGTAGGTGCCGTTGCCGACGGTCTGGGTGCGGTAGGCGTCGTTGGAACCGGGGGCGCTGTCCACGATGAAACGGGTGGGCGCGTAGAGGGTCGGCAGGTTGGGCGCGGAGAAACCTTGGTTGTAGGAGGCGCGCACCATCAGGCCGTCGTAAGGCTTCCAGTTGAGGCCGGCCTTGGGCCGGGTGGTCGTGCCGAAATCGCTGTATCTTTCGTAGCGGGCCGAACCGGTGAGCTCGAGAGAGTGGAGTAGCGGGATATTTTTTTGCGGAGTGAAAACCGGTACGATCATCTCGGTGTAGCCGCTGTAAACGACGCGGTTACCGGTGGAGTTGGGCGCATAGGAGGCGACGAGGTAGTCGTTATCGTTTTCGGCGAGGCCGGAGCCGGGGGGATTGCTGCCGACGAAGTCGGGGCGAAGATCGAGATATTGCTCGCGGCGATATTCGGCGCCGGCGGCGAGCGAGACGGTGTTGCCCCAATAGCGGAACAGCGGGCCGGAGGCGCGGGCGTCGAAGCTCGTGATCGCGCTGAAACCGTCGTGCCGCCACTTCTGCGAAAAAGTATCGAGGACGGACTTCGGATTGGTGTAGGGCTGGTCGGGGACGATGGCGTTGCCTGAAACTTTAAAGGTGTAGCCGAAGGGGTTGAACGCGGTGTTGTCGGTGCGTTGGAGGGCTCTTTGGAAGAGTGATTCACGGGCGGCGTTGTTTGAGACGTCGGCCGTGTAGGCACGGGTGTAAAGGGCGGCGGATTCCCAGGTCCAATCGTTCAGAAACTTGCCCCGCAGGCCGGCGACGCCGCGATAGACGCCGGAGTTTACCTCGACCATTTCGGCGCCGAGGTCCTGGAGCAAAACGGAAACGAGCGTGATGGCCTGGGGCGTGCCGGTGAGGCGTGGGGTGCCATCGGCATTGGGCGCGCCGGTCGGGCTGTAAAAGCGGGAGCCGTAAGGGTTGAACGGATTGTTGACGTTGACGGGTGCGAATTGGTCGGAGCCGGGGGCGTTGATCTGGATGGGCTGGCGGAGAAAAGTGGATTTTGAGTGGTAGAGCGAAAAATCGCCGAAAGCGGTGATATTTTCGGTGAGCTCATACTCAATGTGCGTGAACCAATTTTTGCGGTCCGATTCACTTTGGCCGGTGTTTTGATACTGGTTGAGGTTGGTGAAGGATTCGGGATTGGCCGCGCGATTCGACGTGGGATTCACGGTGGTGAATGCGAGCACGCCGTTGACGGGACGGAAGTAATTGGCGGCGGTGGAGGCGCCGATGCGGAAAGAGGGATAGATGCTGACGGCGGAGCGCCCGTCAAACTGGCCGCCAAGCGCGTTGAAGCCGGCGGGAGCTTGGGCGGTGTGGTTGCCGCTGCTGGTGAAGGACCGGCTGCTGTAGGGGATCGCGTCGCGCCGGAGGAAATCGAAAGTGGAAAGCCAGCGGCCTTTACCGCTGGCGAATTCACGGCCGGAAGTTAAGCTTGCCTGCAGGTTGCGCCCATCACCGCGCTCCGGGATACCGATCCGGGTGCGCAATTCGGTGCCGCGAAAATCGCGGCGCGAGATGAAGTTGATGACGCCGGCGACGGCATCGGAACCGTAAATGGCAGAAGCGCCGTCGCGGAGGATGTCGATGCGCTTGATGCCTTGGGTGGGGAGCTGGTTGACGTTCGTGTAGAAGGCGGGAACACCACCGTCGTTGGAGGTAACGGGGTGGGGGGCCAGACGGCGGCCGTTGAGGAGGACGAGCGTGTTGCCGGCGCCGATGCCGCGGAGATTTACGTTGGCATTGTCGCCGCGGGAGTTGGCGCCGCCGTTTTGGGCTTCGTTGAGCGGGACGTTAGTCACCTGCGGGAGAGCGGTCAGCAACTCGACCGGCGTGAGGGCATTGCGGGCTTCGATCTGCTCCCGGTCGAAAACGGTGACCGGAAGGACTCTTTCTTGGGCGAGGCGCTTGATGTTGGTGCCCGTGACAGAGAAGGTTTCGAGTTTGAGGACCTCTTCCTTCCCGTCTTCCCTCTCGGCAGAGGCGGCAGCGGGAGCGGGCGCGATCTGCGCAAGGAGGACTGTCGTGCTGAATGCCGTCAGTAGGCACAGCAGAGATTTCAAGCCGCGCGGACGAGTGGGGGTAGTGGTCATAGAGTTTGATGGTTTTGTCGGGAAAGACGTAGGTAATTTCCCGGCAGGTTGATACGGTTCAAATGGTTTATTAATGCTAACTATGACCCGTGCAAGCTTCCGGAAAATCAGGGAAAATCGGCGACTGGCCTTCGTGGTTACGTAAGCCGGTCGGGTCACTGGTATTTCGCCCTCTGCGACGATTTCCCCACCTGCGGGTTCATTGCTTTTCTGGCAGTTTTGCGGGCTAGCTTAACTCGGGCTGACGACCCAATGCGACATCTGAGATTCCTATATCACTAATAGCCAAATATTTAATTACCTATGTTGAACGTGCAAGTTCTGAAAAAAGGATTTCAAGGAACAGCACGAAGGCCTGATCCTCATAAAAAACGAAAACTTAAATCCTACCAGCCAACGATTTAAATGAAAACCAAGTAATTCTGATAAAAAAACCTTGATCAGCAATGGCTAGTTAGTAGGTTCTTCTTCCCGGTGGTTCTTTCGGCTTTCCGATAAGACAACCAGCAGTTCAAAAAAGAGGCTTTCAGTTAAATTTTCCTTCACGGAAAAGATCTTTGAAATTTACTTTGTGCGATCGATTGGAGCCCCCAATCAAAATTCAAGTATGACCAATTTATTGGTCAGTCAAGTAGTCAAGAATCACTAGGTTCTTCTTCTCTGATTTTTCGGAGAGTTTGATCCTGGCTCAGAATGAACGCTGGCGGCGTGGTTAAGACATGCAAGTCGAACGGTTTTTTATTAATAGCAATATTAGTAAAAGGCAGTGGCGAACGGGTGCGTAACACGTGAATAATCTACCTTATAGTGTGGAACAGCTCGCCGAAAGGCGAATTAATACCGCATACGGTCACATACCGCATGGTATATGAACCAAAGTCAGGGACCGCAAGGCCTGACGCTAAAAGAGGAATTCGCGGCCTATCAGCTAGTTGGCGAGGTAACGGCTCACCAAGGCTAAGACGGGTAGCTGATCTGAGAGGATGATCAGCCACACTGGAACTGAGACACGGTCCAGACACCTACGGGTGGCAGCAGTTTCGAATCATTCACAATGGGCGA